>CAVXNM010000032.1:0-63899 GCA_963763115.1 uncultured Gammaproteobacteria bacterium | reverse complement strand
GGTTGATGACCATATGCGGCGGGGGTCAGGATCGGATACTAGTGATGTGACGCAAAATATCAGTTCTGTGACTTAATATTTACAACACTAACAGGATCACTACGTCAAACAACTTGTGGAAACTACTCATCCAAACCAATTGGATGCCGTAGCCATGAAGGTCTGAGAAGATGGACCTATCGGGTGCGCCTGATCTGTGCTGTTTTATTTCGACACTGTCTGTAAGTTACTGATAACTTGAATGCGGTATCGAGTAGGCAAGCGCTTCTAGTAACTGAATTGATTAATAATAAAGTTCAGCAATTGTGCCTGCGAACCAGGCAGTCGGGAGTTCGAATCTCTCTAGACGCGCCATTTTTCAATGATTTACAACTGCCTTGAGCAATGACTGCTCAATAGATACCCGACTGTCCAATTAGAATCAGGTTTCACTACCTTTTCTCAAGGGCTGAATCCGGACGGGCTTACGTCGATATACCCGCTGGGTGATGGAGGTGTCGGCATGACCAAGGCGTTCCGATGCTTCTACAAGGCTATCAGAATCACTGGCCACCTTGGCCCTCAGGTCGCTCTCCTGAAATCGTTCAGATACCTTGGTGGTTTCCCATAACCTTATCCATAAAACGCTGCCAGAGGCCGTCGAACGCATTGCAGCGACCCTGATTATCCGTACAGGACTTCCCTTGACGTGTAACGAACAATGGGGCATCGCCGATACGACGTGGTGGTCTTCGTGGGATTTCATCGAGCAGTGTGCGCATATCACCTTCCAGGTTCTACTCGATGATCAGTCGCTTCCCAGTGCTCAATTGCCCAACCATTGTTCGATGGGAATTAACCCTTGGCGTTATCTGTCACTCCCACCAAGTTCTACCAGTACCTTCAGCGTCTTGGCCCGTTGTTCCTCGGAAAGCTCGTAATATTGTGCATGACTGGCGTTGCGGAAAACCTCGGAGACTGCTTCAAAAGCAGTTACCGCCTGACGGGCGATTTCAACATCTTTCGTCTGTTCTGCCAGTGTTTTTCGCGCAACGCCGAGGTTCGCCATCGTCATGGCCCAGGCCATCGGCATCCGCTCACGAGTCCATTCCTTAAGTGCGTTTTCATAAGCGGCAATGGATTGTTCCAGTATCTGCGGGTCTTCCTGGCGTTGCCCGAGTTTTTGCAGTGCGGCGCCGAGATTGTTCTGCGTCATTGCCCAGTCCTGCGGCACACGATCACGTGTCCGTTCAGCAAGCGCGCTGTTGTAGGCGGCAACGGATTGTTCCAGTGTCCGTGGACCTTTGCGGCGTTCGCCGAGCATTCGAAGCACAGTACCGAGATTGTTTAAAGTCGAGGCCCAGTCAAGCGGCGCGCTTTCGCGGGTCCATTCTCGCAGTACGTTTTTATAGGCCTCGACCGATTTCTTCAGCAGCTGCGTATCGTTCTTGCGTTGCCCAAGGATTTGAAGCGCGGCGGCGAGATTATTCTGAGTTGTGGCCCAGTCCTCTGGCGTCTGCTCCCGCGTTCGCTCTTCAAGCGCGCGTTCGAATGCCGCAACCGATTCTTCCAGCATCTCTGTGTCACCCTGGCGCTGCGCGAGTAGGCCAAGCGCATTGCCAAGATTATTCTGCGTCGCGGCCCAGTCCAGCGGTACCCGCTCGCGGCTGCGTTCAGACAGCGTGTATTTAAATGCCATGATCGATCTCTCCAGCATCTGTGTGCCGCGCTGGCGCTGTCCGAGGATGCCAAGCACATTGCCGAGATGATTCTGCGTCGTGGCCCAGCCTTCGGGGCATTCTTTTCTGGGAGCAAGGTCGAGGATCGTGGTTTCATAGAGATCGATCGCCTGTTCCAGCGCGGCGTTGTCCATGAATTCTCGGCCAAGATCCTCGAGAACCAACGCGTGTTTGATCTGGTATTGCCATCGCAGCGGGACGTCCAGTCCAGGTATTGTCGCGGCTTCCTCGTAAAGCCCGGCAGCGTGACGGTACTGCTGTGTGGCGGCAGCGATACTGGCTTGTCTGGCACGAATTTGAGCGGCGCTTACAGCTTTGTCTTCCAGCTCGAGACAGCGCCTGTAAGCCTTTTCGTATGCCTTGTCGGCATTAACAAGGGAAAAAATCCCGCCGGCTTGCAGCGCATGGTCAGCCTGTTCAATCGATGCGGCAATTTCAGGTTCACTTGTGGCCCGATCAGAAAGATGAGGCCCGTTCTCCCGAAGCTCTTTCAGTCGCGTATATGCCTTTTTGAGAAGGACTGGTACCTGCTGGCG
The DNA here is from genome assembly GCA_963763115.1 of uncultured Gammaproteobacteria bacterium. GTDB lineage: Bacteria > Pseudomonadota > Gammaproteobacteria > UBA9214 > UBA9214 > CAVQCA01. The sequence goes on along the minus strand of CAVXNM010000032.1, from coordinate 61,645 downwards.
TGAAACCTGATTTCCATGAATATAGGAGAGCAAATGCGCCAGGTCTGATCGTTCCGCATGCAGCTTTTTGCACGCCGCATCCAGCTCGGTCTTGTACGCGGCATCCAGTTCATCCAGCGGCCCGGCATGCTTCTCAAGGGTAGCGCTGCGCATATTTCCTCCCCGGATTGGGACCTGCAAGAAAAGAATGCCTCAGAGTACCTCAGGATTGGCATGGTACAAATTGCAGGGCGATGAATACCACCCTGTTTCTGCAAGACTAATCGACGATATGATAAACGGGAGCTTTTTCCATGGTCCATTCACCGGACTCGGGGTCGCGACGGGACAGGGTCAATACATGCCAGTTCTGGTCATCCAGCTTCAGGTAGTCGCCTCGATAGTAATAACCCGGCCAGCGCGTTTCCTTGCGGAACAGGGTATGTTGTGTCACGCATTCCGATGCAATAGCACGGTGTTTCAGCTCCCAGGCACGCTGCAGCTGATGCAGGTCCTCGGCGCCAAGATACTCCAGATCTTCCTGCAGTATCCTCAGCTTCTCCAACCCGAAGTTCAGCAACGGCTCATTGGTCATGTAGTTGACGCCGATACCGCCGACGTATTCATCCATAATCTTTTCAAGCCGCTGCAGCCCGTGGAGGGGCAGGAGGTAACTGGGCGAGACCGTTCCGGCGACGATTTCGTTGCGTCCCACTTGGTAGTTTTCCAATGGTTGGTAGATCACCTTTCTGAGATCCTCGATCTGCTTGTCGGAAATCTTTATCTTGTCACTGGCATGATCTCTGATGTACTTAACCGCGGCCTTTGCAGCGAGTCGGCCCTCGGTAAAGGAACCCGATGAGAACGCATGTGCGGTGCCGCCAAGTGCATCACCGGCGCCGAATAGACCCTCAACCGTCATCATCCGGTTGTACCCCCAGTAATATTCATCGGGGGAGAGGTCCTCCGGGCCGCTGGCCCATGCGCCTGAGCAGGTCGCGTGGGAACCCATGACATAAGGCTCGGAAGTGGTCAGTTCGGGGTTGATATACTTCGGGTCGATGTCCTGAGACGCCCAGACCACCGCCTGGCTGATGGTCATGCCGAGGAAGTTTTCCCAGCCCACGGTTTCCTTGTGCGGATCCTGGAAGGCCTCCTTGGTGACCATGTGGATGGGGCCGCGACCGGCCGCGACTTCCTGCAGGAAGGCGTGGTTACGGAGGCAGGTCGGGGTGGGGTGGTGATCGATGTATTCGCCGACCATCGCCTTGGTATGGTCATACCATTTTGATTCGTATTCTTCCCCGTAGGCATTCTGGGTATAGGTCTTCAGGTGCAAGAAGTAGGCCCCGACCGGGCCATAGCCGTCCTTGAAGCGGCACAGCACGATGCGATTTTCCATCTGGGTCATCTTCGCGCCCGCCATGATCGGCAATGCATAAGCCGAAGCACTGCTCCAGGGCGCATACCAGGTACGCCCCATACCTTCACCGACCGAGCGTGGCTTGAAGATATGAGAAGCGCCGCCGGCACCGACAATTACCGCCTTGGCCCGGAAAACATGCAAGTCGCCGGTGCGGACGTTGAAACCTATTGCGCCGCCGACCCGGTTGGGCTTGTTTTCGTCCATCAGCAGGTGTGTCACCATGATGCGGTTGTAGATCTTATCCGCGGATTTTCGGGCGGCTTCGGCAACAATAGGCTTGTAACTTTCGCCGTGGATCATAATCTGCCATTTGCCTTCTCGCTGGTAGCGGCCGGTTTCCGGGTCCCGCATCATTGGCAGGCCCCACTCTTCAAACTTGTGTACCGCGGAATCCACGTGCCGGGCCATATCGTAAGCAAGATCTTCGCGCACCATACCCATTAAGTCGTTACGGGCATAACGGACATGATCCTCGGGCTGATTTTCACCCCACTGCATACCCATGTAGCAGTTGATGGCGTACAGCCCCTGGGCTACCGCGCCACTGCGATCGATATTGGCTTTTTCGGCGACGACAATCTTCATGTCGCGACCCCAGTATCTGGCTTCATAGGCGGCACCACAGCCACCCATGCCGCCACCGACAACCAGGATGTCGCAATCTTCAAAAACGGTTTTAATCTTGGCCATTAGTAATACACTCCCTGTTTGAATTTGTCTTTCTCGATAACGGGCAGCCCGGTAGCGACGTTGAGTGCATCCGGTTCGTGGCAAAGTAACTGGGAATTGAGTTCTTTCTCACCGGGAACCGCCAGGTCGGCAAGCTTCGGAATCTTTTCTCCCCAGGGCTGCGTCGTGATCGGCGAGACGAAATTTTTCTCCCGGCCGTCCCGGAACTTGATCCTCCAGGAAATCGTGCCTTTCTCTTCTTCTCGAAGCACACGCACGCTGTGTCCCAGCGGGGCGAAATCAGCATAACCACGGCAGTCGATGGCGTTTTGCGGACAGGCCTTCACACAGGAGTAACACTCCCAGCACATGTTGGGTTCAATGTTGAGGGCGCGGCGATAGGTCTTGTCGATGTGCATGATGTCCGACGGACAGATATCAACGCAATGTCCACAGCCGTCGCAGCGAGTCATATAGACAAAAGTTGGCATAATATGTTTACTCCAGTGGTTAGGACCTTGACCGTCAGGGCCCCTGATCGATTAACCCGGGTGTGGTGCACGGATCAATAGTGCCGGGGCAGTTCGCGTTTGATGCCAAGACCAAACTTTTCGGGCATATCGGCCGGGGCAGGCAGGTTCTCCCTCGAACCATCCGCTGCGATCAGCCGTTTCTGAAAAGCCGCGGCCGGCTTGAAGAACATATGCGCGAACTTGGACCACAGCACCCCGCCAAACAGCACCGTGCTGGCGACGATGAATAACACGAAGAACAGCTTCGACCATACCTGAAGATCCGCTGCCTGCAGCACGGACCAGATCAACCCGAAAGTCGTACTCGCCAGTAGCGAGAGGATGAACAGATCCGCGCGCACGATTCGGTACCAGGGATAACCTTCGGCAGCCACATCGACCCGAATGAAAAACCAGAACCAGTAACCGCCAATACAAACCATCAGCGCGCCCAGATGCCACAGTAGCGGCAGAACAGCGGGCGCGGGTGTGGCAGGGACTGGAAAGGCGAAGATCATGATCGCCGTAGTGGCAACGAACAGGATGAAACCGTACATGGTGAGAAGATGCGCAAATCTGCGCCGCGGGTTGCAGAATTCAGATGAGGTCAAAACTTCGCTGGCAGCGGTCTTCAGGGCAAGCGAAACCTTTTCCCCCCCGCTGATTGTCCGAGTTGAGGCCTTCTTGGCCTTTTCCGAATTTTCGAAGAACTATTGGGCGCTTTTCTTGTGAATCATGTCCAGCACCGTGCCGCCCACGACCAGGAGAAACATCAGGATGACATAGATCTGCATTGCTATAGGCGGTATGAACGCCACAAGCTCGGAGAAGGGATTGGTAGTAATCATTTTGCTGAACTCCTTGCTTCGGCAGGCTGGAATATCATTAACAGCACTCAGGTACATATCGTATATACTTTTAGAGTCACAGTCATGCCATTATGTGTGGCATCTCTTGACTTTGTAGTCACGTTAATTAGCGGTATTACAAGTAGGTAGTGCCCCATCTGGTTGGACAATAAACCTCGGAGCTAAGGCAGGCAACTATTTATTTTGTAATGTATGAAACCGCGTGTGGTTTATGTATTGTGTTGCACGATTGTCGCGTTTCTTTTCGACGTTTGCCACTCTGCGGGTTGAACAGATTGTCGCCCGTCATATGGATAGCACCTGTAATATAACGACAACCCCTTCATGGGCTGACTTACGTGGCTATCTATTATCTTCCGTCGATATTCTGTTGTTGTTATCTCCTCATCACTGAATCATCCTGCTAGAAGGTGGCAGATTGTGCATGAAGCAGTTGCCAGTTGTTGATGTCAACAGTGGTGAGGGTGCCGTTGGCATATTCCAGGAGAGCCTTGTTGCCAATGATGTTCACTACCGCAAGGCTGTTACCCGACTTGTCGCGGTAAATGCCGCCGACGACAGGTCGTTGTTTGGGATGCTGTTTCATATTCATATCGAAATTCTTCTTCTCCTCCGTGATGACTGATCGCTGAGCTATCGTCACCGTCTTCCTCGGTTACACGTGTTACACGATCTGGAACGCTGTCATGACACGGCTTTTTAGCAGCCGGTTTCTGATCTCCGGGCTACAGTTGTAAAGCTTGATATACCGGCCAAATTGGCTCATGTGATCGCGCATCATCAATAACATGGCCAGTCCTGAATCCAGGATTAGCCGGGTTTTCCCGAGGTTCACTTCGATGCCCCGCAGATTGGGGTATTCGGCCAGTTTGCAGGCCTGCACGAATACACCGTGGACACTGAGGTCCAGACGCTTGTCAGTCTCGATAAGGACCACCCTGCCGTCGGAGGTATTAACAGTTGCCAATTTCATCACGCGCTCCTTATTTATTATGGACTTACATTACGGTGGACGAATGGGTGTCCACTGTAATGAGGCACTGCAGATCTCGGTTGCCGCCCATATTACTTTTTGAACCCCCATCGTCCACCGGATCGCTTCTTCCGGGCTTCCTTGCCCGCACACCTCTGCGGCACCTTTCGATCTTTTCCGAAACTATTTTTGTGAGCCTGGTGAACGAGCGACACCCTGTGACGGTATCAAACATAAACATGGATTCAGCTAAAAAAATATCCGTGGAAGTACTTAAGTAGAACTACGTAGTCAGTTGGCGGGTTTATCACACCTCATACCACGACAACGGTGATAGGCGTTTCATGAAGACGCAGGCACGCAGTTGACTCGACACTTATTAAATTATTTCAATGTCTTATGTTAATCTCCATAACCAGGAGTGACGTACAGCCAGAGGACTTGCCCACTTGTCAGTCCACGCAATGCAGCGACAACAGCGTTAATTCGGACGATCTTGATAATATACAGTAACTTAATCATGGACTTCAGGAGTTGAGTGACGGTGCTGCCTATCTGAACTGCAAGCCCTGCTATTTGCTGATCGGTGCTCAATGCGCCCATGTCACGATTCAGCAGTTTCCGCGCGTGAACCGAATGAAGGGATATTTCCTTTAACCCATGCGCATCGTGATCTGATCTTCCTGCACGAATTCATGAGATATTATTATAATTTAACGTAAGAATCGTGAAATTACATTGACATATTTCAATGCAGTCGGGCACGGTTTCTGAACAAATAGAGACTGCAATGCCTGGAGCGGGTTCGGCAATGATGACGATGACGATGACGATACTCTATGAAGTGAACTATCGGCATCTGTGGCTGGGTTTATGGCTGCTTTGCTGCGGCCTGTCTGTTGCGGCGGCCGGGACATCGGTTGAAGCGTGCAACGACCCTTGTCTCAAGGCAACCATCGCCGCGCTCTATATTCGCAGTCCGTTTCTGAGCCCGTTTACGGTCGATATCACGGTAAAGGATTCGATCGCGACCCTGGAGGGCGCCGTGTCCGATGCGGACGAGCGTGCCCTGGCGGAGGAGATTGCGACCGGAGTGGATGGTATCACTGCTGTGGTTAACCGCATTCGCGTCGAACCCTCCATGTCTGCAGAGCACCTCGCAAAACCACCGATTGACTGTCTGACGGACGATGCTGCGCTCACGGATCGGGTCAGGACACAGCTATACTGGAACCGCACGACCCATGACATGGAGATAAAGGTATCAGCCCGTAATGGCGTGATCACGCTGCGTGGACAGGCCACTGATCCGCAGCAGGCGGAATTGGCCAAGCTGATCGCCCTTAATACCTGCGGGGTGAAACAGGTCGACAGCCAGCTCGAGACGATGTCGAAACGTTAGCAACCACACCGGATTGCCCTGATTGTCGCGCGTTGCGGTCGCCTCTGCTCCGTGTGAGTGCCGCCTGAATACAGCATCGCACCGGGTACCTGCTCGTATTCCTTCACTTTCAACTCAACGAACAGCTCGCGGACGGCGTTCCGCGTATTGACTGTGAGCAGATGGACCACGCCGTGGCGGAACTCAACGGTCAGGATATGGACGTCCCCGAGATACGCTTATACCCGTCGGATTGACAATTGTTAATGTTGAATCGCTTCCAATGTCCTATAAGGGAACACGTGCCGGAGATGAATGGTCGCCGTATCCTGAGGACCGTGGCGTTGGCAGGGCTGTCTTGGCCCGATATCCGTGGTTTCGGTCTACTCCCAGGACGCGGGCCGGAAAAGCGGCGCAGCGAATTCAACCGGGCAAGTAACGTGGTTTAGTCAGGAAACAGGAGTGTTTATGGAATACGAATTTATTGAAAATGTCGCCGAGGAAATGGGGATCAAGGGTCCGGATCTGCAGAGAATAATCAAACAACTGGGGATAAAAACACTGCAAATGGGCGTGCCACCGTCCGGGGCAAAGCTTGCAAGCGCCGTGAATCACCGGGATGCAATGAAGCTGCGCAATTACTGCGCCGAAAAGACCGGGTAACGGTTGCAATATCAGAGCAGATGCAAGTGCGTCGCAGGGTTCTAAGCACAGTGGAGTATTTCCGTTGCGGCGTCGCGCCTGCGGCATGGCTGCAACCAGTGTGACGGCAATGGCAAGGTTTCTCGCGCGTTGATCAATCGTGATCATGTCAGGTTTCTCTGCCTTGGCTCCGTGCGGACGTCATCCGGACACCGGTGGCTAGTTCCACGTCTTGTAGGGCCTGTTCACCAGGTTGGCATTGTAGAAACGCGGATCGGAGGTCACTTCCTCGCCGATCCAAGCCGGTTTGTCAAAAGACTGCTCTGCATGTTCCAGCTCTATTTCGGCGACGATAAGACCGGCATTCTCGCCGAGGAATTTATCGATCTCCCAGGTCAAGCCGCCATGCTGGATCCGGTAGCGGCGTTTTTCGATTAACGGGCGCAGACACAGGGTCTCGAGCATGGCCTGTGCATCGGCGACGGGGACGGGGTATTCGTATTCCGCACGGGTCGCCCCTTCGGTGATACCCTTGACCGTCAGGCGGGCCACGTCACCGGCAATACGGATGCGCATCGTGCGCTTCCTGTCGATGCTCAGATAACCCTGACGGTAGTCACTGCAGTCGCCCATACGCCAGGCCTCGCCTGTGACCAGGAACTTGCGCTCGATTTCCTTACCCATACTCTTCCCCACCGGGCAGGGATGTGATGCCGAGGATACGGGACAGCGCCAGCGGATAACACTGGTTTTCGCAGTCTCGAGCCGCAGTGCCGATTGTACCTCCAGCACGGCCTCCGGATTCTCGGACTCAACGGCGAGGGATTCGACGGCGGCACCATTGACCTGCAACTGGTCCAGTTCGGCGCGGCAGGCCGGCAAGGAAAAACGAAACCGGCGCTTCCGGATATTGGCGCGCCGCAGGGCCACGCCGGGTTGCGCAACAAACCGGAACAGGTCGCTTCGGGAAAGCATCGCGGGCAGTGCGGGTGCCTGGTCAGGAAGAGCGTCCGGCCACAGCGTGCCGTGTAGGGTATCGAGTGCAACCGGAAACGCCCATTGGACGGCTGGTCGCCAGCGTTCCAGCCCTCATGGCGTTCGATGAAACGTTTGAGCTCCAGCGTGCCGTGGCGTATTTTGCCATTCTTTTCGTGAGCATGGTCACCGTCGAGCAGGTAGATTTCCCGGCTCTCGCTGATCGATTCACAGGGCGCCATTGTGCGCAGGCGCTGTTCCACCATATCGAGGCACGTTCCGAAGATACGAAATTCGAAGCGCGGCACAATTTCAGTCATCATCCCGATCCTTTCAGTCAGCGCCAAACGTGTAGTATCTAACGCACCCGCACTGCCGCACAGTACTCCGTCATACTGTGCACCTGTCAACAAGCCCTGTGCGACTCAACGCGACGCACGTATGGGCGGCGGCTCTTCCGGCGGTTTGACCGGCGGTCTGCCCGGCTCGGGCGGTTCGACCGGCGGTTTCCCGGGTCCGGGCGGCTGAACCGGCGGGTCGTCAGGTGTTGGCGGTACGACCGGTGGTCGTTTGGGGTCGGGCGGCTTGCCTGGCGTGTTTACTGCACATATCAGTGGAAGCCGCCCTTGCCGCCGCGCACAAGGACAGCGGAGGGCGCCGCCGAGCGCCGTATCGGTGTGGAACTGGAGATGACCGGCCTCACGGGGACGGATGCCGCATCGTTCACCTGGTGGGGGACGGAGCCCGGCGCGGATCATCCTCCGATACCGCCGCCGGAGAAGTGTCCCATCCGCCGCCGGTCTTCCTCGGTGCAGGCGTTGTTCACGCAGAGGATGGTTGTGCCGTCGTCTTCGGAGATGCTGGTCAGGTTGAGATCCGGTTCCTCGTTATAGGCTGCTTCGGTGAGAATGAAATGAAAATCATCACCGACTGTCAGCTCCAGTTTCCCGCCGAAGCTTTCGCCGTAATCGTGCCAGCGATCGCTCGAGCCCCCGGGAATCTCTGGCCCGGAATGGCGGGTCTTGTCGTCCTTCCAGGCGATAATGACGGGCTTGGACAGTATCTCGCCCGCCTTGCCTGCCGCCTGCCGGCGGGCCTCTCTGAAATCAATCGACGGATTCTCTACAGCTATGTTGATAGTTTCCATAGGGTTGCTCCTCAGGTTTTTCATCGGATGGTGTAGTCGATCGCTCGTAGCCGATGGTGGTCACCAGAATGCCGCCGATATTGCCGCCGCACAGCGAACCCGATACGTGCGTCGAAACACCAGCACGTGATCCGGCAGCGTCAGTATCTTCTCCTTCAGCGTCTTGCACATGGCCCTGGCATTCCTGCGCTTCTCGGCCTCGTTGCCCAGCAGATCGGGATGTGCGACATCGGCCACCAGCAGGGCGCCGCCCGAGAGCAGCATCAGCGGCTCCTCGCTGCGGTTCCGGTCGCGCACCAGCAGACTGATGTGTTCGGGCGTGTGTCCCGGCGTATGCAGCGCCTCGAACTCGATCTCGCCCATGCTCATGCGATTGCGGTCTTCCAGCGGGCGGGTGCGGTAACCCAGTTCGGCACTCGCTCCGGAGAGCAGTTCCAGCGGTGTGCGGCAATCGAGCTGTGTGATGCCGGTCAGATAGTCGTTGTGCTGGTGCGTGTCCGCCGCGTGCGTGATGCGCAGGTCCTGTCCGCGTGCGAAGTCGGAGTACCCGTCTACGTCCCGACGCACATCGAGCACCAGCGCCTCTCCGGTTTCTTCGGAAACGAGAAGATAGGACGTATGCCCCGGGCTGGTTTCGCAGAATTGCCTGAAAATCATCCCTGGCGTTTCTTGCCGTGGATGCCGTTGTCTTGAACCAGGCCGGTTCGGTGCAGGAGCCGGAAGCCAGCGAAGTGCAGCAGCGCGGTTATGAACGCAACCGCCAACAGCGGCGCGAAATGCTGGCCAGCCAGGTGCACAAGGATTTCGAACGGCCCCATCCCGTCATGCGGTCCGCTATGAGCGGCTGCGGATGCCGGTGTTACGAGCGCGGCGACAAGCATCGTTGGATATCGCATGGGCATGCCTCCTGTAGCGTTTGACGGCAGCCAGGCCGTCTGTTGCTGTGGTCACACTTCAAAGCGTGCCTGACGCGGCGGCGACAGGCATTGAAATATTTCAATGCCAGACACACAGATCGGGCTTTTCGAATTGAGGATCAGTAGAACCACAGCTGGAACGAAGCGCACCTGATGTCCGCACTTTTCTTGGTAACCACCTGGTCGACGCCTCGGCAGGCTCTATCAGGTTTCCGGGATAAACCCGGGGAATGATCTGTTATTACCCCGTCAAAATCCGCCCGTCTGTTCCGGCGGTGGCTGGCATTGACATTTTTTGATGCAATCAGGAATTCAAGTCGCATCCGGATGCTCACCCAACACGCGTATCGGGTCACCTAGCACGTTCCGTATGTAAAGAATCTGCACCAGCACGATAATGACCACCGCCAGCGGAGTGGCGAGTAACAGACCAAGCAAGCCGAACAGGAAGCCGATGGTGAGCTGGGCGACCAGCAGGGTGACGGGTGGTAGCGACACCATCCGTCGCTGGACCTGGGGGGTGATGATGTTGCCCTCGACAAACTGGATGCCGCTGTAGAGCAGGAGCACCCAGAGCGGCTCGACAGGCCAGCCGGGCAGTGCAATCAGCAATGCCGGCACGGTGGCCGCTATGGGCCCGAAGTAGGGTACAAAGGACATCAGTCCGGCCAGCACCGCCAGCGCCAGCGCCGAGGGCAGATCGATGAGCCACAGGCCGACTGCCGTGAATATGGCCACGGCGAACATGGACGCAAAGCGGCCGATCAACCACTCGCGCAGCGCGTGGGCGAGTTCCGCAAGCACCTCGCGCCCCAGGTCTTTGCGCCGCCCTGGCAGCAGTCGAATCAGCCCGTCGATATACAGATGCGGGCTGACCGCCAGATAGATCGCAAGCACGATGATGATCAGCATGCTCGCGAGTCCGCCTATGGTCGTCGAAAAGATCCCCGAAAGTTCGCCGAGAAGGTCAGTGGCCGATGGAATGAGTCTGCTCGGCTTCGTCGCGATCAGAATCTCGTCCCAATGGTGTGCCTGCGCCCATGTCCACAGTTGATTCAGCGATTGGGGTATCAGATTGATCAATTGCTGCGACTGGTTCATCAGCGTGGGACCGACCACGAAGCCGAAGCCGACGAAGATAAATATGAGCACCGTGATGATCAGCGCGATGGCGGGCGCATGCGGCAGTTTCAGTCGCCGTTGTGTGTAGCAGGCGAGCCCGTCCAGAAGCACGGCGCCGAGGATGGCAGCGAACAGGATCAGAAGAATTTGAGAGATTCGCCACAGCAGCCAGACGCAGGCAACCGCCAGGGCGAAGACCCAGAACGTCGAGATCAGGCGACGCTGATACGGATCTCGCGGGCCGGTTTCGTCCACGACGATCTATCCTGTGCACAAGGACCATGGTAAGGAGCCGTCATTACCCGGGATCCTCTCTGGTCTTGCGCTGCGACGGTGTGCGGACGCTGCGGCTGACGACCATGCCGGCGATAAAGGCCGATAGCACCAGATCGATCGGTCTGAGTCCCCGCTTGATTTCCTCGCCTGCCCTGATGCCCCGCTCGGTGGCTTGCCGGAGTTCTTCCGAAGCCTCTGCAAGCGCGGGGCTGACCACCCCGGACGCTCGACGCCCGATCGACAGCTGCCGCCGTGCCGCGAACAGCAGCAGGGCGGCGATAAGCAGCGACGCCAGGGTAATGATGCCACCTGCCGCCCAAGGGGATGTGTACTGCAACAGGGACTGGTAGATACCGAACAGCAGAAAGACGACTCCGGTCAGTAAAATCACGGCGGCGATGGCCAGCATAAGCAGTGCGCTACCCACCCTGAACAGACCGAGTTTCAGTCTGTCGGCCTCGGTTGCGACTAAGCCCCGGGCCAGCTGTGCGAGCCTGAGCACGGTTCCGGATCAGCGTCGCCGGTCGAGCAACAGGCCAATCAGGAAGCCCAGGCCGAATGACGACAGCACACTCGTCATGGGGTGATCGCCGATCTTGCTTTCCGCCTGCCGCTGCAGGTTCTCGGCCTCAGCTTGCAGTGACTCACCGGCTCGTCGCGCGCGCTCCCAGCTCTCGCGGCCACGCTGGGCACCGGAATCCTTCATGGTGTTGAGGAGTGAGCTGACATCGGTACGCAGTTCTTCAAAGTCGCGACGCAGCTTGGCCACCTCATCGTCTACATTATTAGCCATAGTCTCGTTCTCCATCGAATGGGTTGAGAATGTTTCGCGATGTCACGCAGCGCGACAAGCGCAAAAGTCGTGGTTCCGCAATGATTTCTCACGCGGAACCGTTAATGCTTCCGCCAAGCAATCAGTATTTCTCGACGACACGGGAGAATCGGCCGGTAATCATCACCGGAATCAAATCCGGCTCCGGACTGAATCCCGGTATCACAAGTATCAGGCTGTGAATAACCGCCAGTCATTGAAAAAACTCAATGTCGAAGACACGGGTGCCGGATATGCTTTTTACCCCGAAAGCAATCATCGGCTCTGTCGGGCCCTGTGCCTGAACACGAGCGCCGTTGGCGGCGACAAGGCATAGCCCGTCTTCAAGGTCAGGACCGTTCGCAATGGACATGCAGTCCCGACGGCGTCAGGCGATAAGTCGGACTGCTGATGATGCAACAAGGCGCACCTCAATGCCAATGTCTCAGCCGGAATATGATGAAGATGGCTTCCTGGTTAATCCCGAGGTCTGGTCGGAATCGCTGGCCCTGGACATGGCCAACAGTAGCGGGATCGATCGACTCGATGAGGAACACTGACATGTGATCCGGTATCTTCGCGACCATTTTCTCGCCCATGCAACCCTGCCGGTCGAGCGCAATGTATGCCGCGAAATCGGTCTGGACAGCCACTGTATGGAGCGGCTGTTCGGGGACGACCTCAACGCGCCTGGCGGATTGCGGGTTTGCCGAATCCCGGAGAAGAGGCCAAGACCTATATGGGGCAGCGATCGACGAAGGATCACCTATAAGCACGCTCACGGAGATGAGTATGGGCAGTCATGACCAGGACGACTGCATTGCTTCAGGCGAGCAAACCTGCGGCCTGTTCCCATGGCTGCCCGCCAGCAACGGATTTCCGTATTGCGAGTCGCTTGCCTGTGCAGCCCGGGAGCGGTTAAGGCATGAATGAAGAACAGCAGACTTTCTATTATCTGGGCGTGGCGCTCGCCCTCGGTCTGCTGATCGGGGTGGAGCGCGGCTGGAAGGCGCGGGATCAAGCCGAGGGTCACCGCGTCGCGGGGGTGCGCACCTATGGCCTGATCGGGCTGCTGGGCGGTGCTACGGCACTGCTGGCCCGGCAGATGGGGCCGTTGTTGATGGGGCTGGTCTTTCTGGCGGTGGCGGGCGCCCTGACTGCGGTTTATGTGGCGAATCTGAGCCACGATGAAGAGGATGTCGGCATCACCAGTCTGGTCGCCGGCCTGCTGACATTCGTGTTCGGCGCGCTGGCGGGGATTGGCGAAGTCGCCATTGCGGGCGCCTGGGCGGTGATTACGACTCTGCTGCTGGGCTACAAGCCGCTGTTGCATCGGTGGGTGAGTGCGCTGGAAGCCCGGGAACTGCAAGCCGGGCTCAAGCTGCTGCTCATCTCGGTGGTGTTGCTGCCGATTCTCCCGAACCGGGGCTATGGCCCGTGGCAGGCATTGAACCCCTACGAGATCTGGTGGATGGTGGTGCTGATCGCGACGATTTCGTTTGTCGGCTACTTCGCCATCAAGCTAGGAGGGACCCGCAAGGGCACGGTATTCACCGGCCTGTTCGGCGGTCTGGCATCCTCCACGGCACTCACCCTGCATTTCTCCCGCGTGGCGCGCGCTGAGGCGGCAATGGCGCCGATGCTCGCCACCGGTATCCTGCTTGCCTGCGGCACCATGTTTCCACGCATGCTGCTGTTGGCGGGGGTCCTCAATGTGCAATTGCTCCGGCCGCTGCTGGCGCCGGCGCTGATCATGGCGCTTCTGGTTTATGCACCTGCGCTGTTCTACTGGTGGTCAATGCGGCGCAGCGAGGCAGGCACTTCGGCGCGTCTCAGCAACCCGCTGGAGATAAAGACAGCGGTATCCTTCGGTGCGCTGCTGGCCGTGGTGATGCTGCTGGGCAGGGCTTTGCGGGCCTGGCTGGGCGAGGCCGGGGTGCTGATGCTCGCCACCGCCTCGGGAGTGGCCGACGTGGATGCCATTACGCTGTCGCTGGCCAGAATGAGCCAGGATGATCTGGCTATCCGCGTCGCGGCGATGGGTATCGTGATTGCCGGCGCGGTTAACAGTCTGGTGAAAGGCGGTATGGCGACGGTCATCGGCGGCGGGCATGTCGGCGCGCGGGTTGGTGTGCCGCTGCTGGCGAGCGCCATCGCCGGCCTGACGACGGTCTGGCTGCTGATCTGGTGATCAAGGAGCCGGTCAGGGTGATCCTGCTGCAACTGCATGGGTTACGAAATCATGGACATACCTGAAAGCCTGGTAGCCATAGCCTGGATATCGCTCGCGCTGGCAGCACTCTCTGCCATGGTCGTCGTGCTTGATCTGAGGCGTCATCCGCAACATATGTGGATTATGAATGTCGTATGGCCGCTGAGCGCCCTGTATGCAGGCCCGCTGGGAGCCTGGGCCTACTTTTGGCTCGGACGGCAGGCATCGGATGAGCAGGTCAGGACCGCCCGGTCCCGGGACGAGACGCCTCCGCACAAGCGCAAGCCGTTCTGGCAAAGTGTCGCAATCGGCGCCACCCACTGCGGCAGTGGCTGCACGCTGGGCGATATCGTGGCTGAATGGCTGGCCTTCTTCCTGCCGGTAACGCTTTACGGCAGCCAGGTTTTCGGGACATAGGCGCTGGACTATGTGCTGGCCTTCCTCTTCGGGATCGCCTTCCAGTATTTCACCATCAGGCCGGCAAGAGACCTTTCGCTCACTGACAGGCTGAAGGCGGCCCTGAAGGCGGATGCGCTGTCTCTGACCGCCTGGCATATCGGGATGTACGGCTGGATGGCGGTGGCGCTGTTCGTCATCTTCGACCCGGCGCCAGGTAAGCTGAGCCCGGTGTTCTGGTTTATGATGCAGCTGGCGATGATCGCCGGATTTTTGACCAGCTACCCGGTCAACTGGTGGTTGATACGCCGGGGCATCAAGGAGCGTATGTGAACCGATGCCAACAGCCGCCTGATGCGGCCGGGGGATGCCGGACACGGGATTGCCGTGATCAGTAAACTGCGCAGCGTATACCGGATGATATGGTATTGCGATTCTTCAATGTTCGCTCTCGCGGCGGATGTGTATCGTTAACGCATAATGTATATTCCCGGTCTGATCAGGCAGTAAAGGTCGCGTAATTGACCATGGCTGATTGAAAACCTCCATGGCCAGGACGAAACGCGTGAACGATGATTAACTCAATGGCCAGTACCATGACCCGACTTGTCCTTATTCGTCACGGCGAAAGCACCTGGAACGCACAGAATCGCTTCACCGGCTGGGTGGATGTGCCGTTGAGTCCGCGCGGTCGCGAGGATGCCCGAAAGGCGGCGCGTCTGCTGGGCACTCACGGGATTGTGATTGATGTGTGTTTCACCAGTCTGCTGATTCGCGCCATCGAGACGGCGGTGATCTGCCTTACAGAGGGGGAGGGTGTCTGCGCCGGCAGGAGCCCTGTGCTGAAACACGATGCCGATGATCCCAACTGGCATGGCTGGGACAGCTACGATGGCGAACCGGACCAGGAAGTGCCCGTCTTTCTGAGCCAGTCACTGGATGAACGCTATTACGGCAGTTTGCAGGGACTGAATAAAAGGCAAATGGAGGAACGGGTGGGGGAGGAGACCGTGAGACAATGGAGACGCTCATTTTTCTGCCGGCCGCCAGGCGGTGAAAGCCTCGCCGACACTGCCGCCAGAACCATTCCTTTCCTGGAAGGGCGCATTATGAGCCACTTGCGCGCGGGGGATAACACCCTAGTGTCGGCGCACGGCAACTCCCTGCGCTCGATCGTCATGACCCTGGATAATCTTGGTGAACAGGAAGTTGCCGGACTGGAACTCGCTACGGCAGTCTCCATGGTTTACGAAATCGATATGCAAGGCCGGATCCTGAGCAAGGACCTGCTTGACGGCTAGGATGATATCCTTCATGCAAGCACGAATATCGACGCCGGCGTGACGTATTCGAGGCTTGCCTCGACTGCAGTGGAGAGCGCCATCGTGGTCTATGCTGCTAGTACCTGTCTCATGCTCATGAATGAGCGTATTTTTCACAGAATCAGAGAGCAACCTGCATGCCGGATCTGACAGAAAAAGGCAGTACCCTGTGGGATTATCTGAAAGTCAGCATCTGGTTAGTTCCGCTTGCCATGTCATTCGCTGCGCTTGTTCTGGCGGTTGTCATGCTGAAGATCGATGTCCGCTACGGGTATCTCCCCTGGAGCTGGGCTGCGGTGTTGCGTATCGATGCAGCAGGCGCGCGGCAAGTCGTCGCCGTGATCACCGGTGCCATGATGACGATTACCGGGGTGGTTTTCTCAGTAACCATCGTTGCCCTGACGCTTGCCTCGAACCAGTTCGGTCCCAAGGTGCTGCGCAATTACCTGCGTGATGCCGGTAATAAATTCGTCCTCTGGCTGTTTGTTGCTACATTAATGATGCAATCAGAAGCATGCTGGTGCCGCTTGACGGCGAGAGTAATAACGGAAAAAACGGCAACGAACGTGTAGCCAGCGAACAGGAATGGTCGATTCAGCTACAGGGACTTGCACTTACCGCCAATCACTGCCCTGCAAGCGGTTACCTCCAGACGATCGATTACAACGGGCTTGCCCTGTTTGCCGCCGAACATAACTGCTATTTCGAGATCGACAAGCGTGCAGGGAACTTCATGATAGAACATGCAGCGATCGGATGCTGTTGTGCGGCTGAGAGGGCGTCAGATGAGTTCCTTGCACAGGCATTGTCACGAGTGACAATCGGACGTCATCGTACACCCGTTCAGGACATCGAATTCTCGATTGACCAGCTGGTGCAGGTTGCATTACGCGCCTTGTCGCCAGGCATCAACGATTCACTGACTTGCATTACCTGCGTCAACTGGCTCGGCGCGGCACTGGACCGTATGGCGTACTGTGCCTTTCAGTCTTATTGTTTTCGTGATACGGAAGGCGTACTGCGCGTAATTGCCGATGGTTTCAATTTCGAAGGTGCGGTCAACGCAGTCTTTGACCCACTCCGGCAAAATGCACGCTCTAACGAGATGGTGACAATTAGATTGCTCGAAGTGCTGGACCAGGTTATAGGTGTCGCTAAAATACCTGATTACTGCGATGCCTTGATCAGCCAGACAGAGTTGATTCAAAAGGCGGCCATCGAGTCGATACCCTGTGCATCAGACCGCGATGCGGTGAATTATCGTTACGAACAGTGCAAACGCACTTTCAAACAAAGAAAGCGTGCCTTGTCGGTTGCCTGGTAAATGACGATACTGTCTCACGGTCCCATCCGATGCTCCTGTGAGGGCGGGCCCAGGCTCACTGTGCAGAGTCGGTCGCCTCTTCGACCTTGTCTCCCGCCTCTTCCAGCTGTTTCTTGGCTTTGTCACTGGTATCTGCGGCCTTTTCCTGCATCGTGTCGACTGCCTCATCGATTTTTTCACCGGCCTGTTCAGCGGGGCCTTCCTTTTCACAGCCGGCGAGTGTGAGGAGCAGGAAAATTATCGAGAACAGCGCGGTTGATCTTGAAATCCTCATGATATGTCTCCTTGATAATTGTCGTCACTGGCTGCCGGCGGCTCCGGACGCATGAACGACTGGTTTATTCGTATGCCGGCAATCACTCATTCACAATACCGCGGTACCCACGTATGACTGCATCGCAATGCCAGTGCCGTGCTGCGACTCAGACTCGCGGTGGTCGACGCCGCCATCCCGTGAAAAGTGCCACGATAAAGATGACGAGAAAGATGATAAAGAGGCTCTGTGCCACCGATGATGCAGCACCGACAATACCTCCAAAGCCCAGCACGCCGGCCACGATGGCGATTACAAAAAAGACAACGGCCCAGTAAAGCATGACCAGCCTCCTTGAGGTGTCAAGTACAATCAACGCCAGTGTATGGTTATGCACTGGCTCAAAGATTATGCGGATGACTGACGCTTATAGCGACCAGGCAGCCTCTTTCCAGTTAATGTCTTCTCCTGTGATTCAGTCATTCTGACATGCCTGTTCAGGACGAAATGCTACACCATCTGCCACCTCCGGGATGATGCATGACATATTGTCTCAGTTGACGAAATTAACACACATTCAAACGCTACCAAGACTCTGACGAACGGACATTGAAAAAACGCAATCTCATCCGAAGCTGGCCGCGGTGCTGTGCTATGGAGCGAAGCGATCATTCGAACCCATTTACCGTAAACTTGATCAAATCAAGGGAAAGACTACCGGCGGCAAGAGTGGCGAGAGCTGGTTCGACAAAATCAGGCAGCAGATCTCTGCTATGTTCCAGTCCTGGCTAACATAGCCTGGCGGTTCGATCAACAGGCGGTCCATGAGGCCGCCACACGGACGAAACAGTGATACCAGTGGTGATATGCAAGAAGCTGCAGAAATCGGTAAGCTGAACATTCGCGCTGCACCGATTCTCTCGATGGACGCACGATCCCGTAGCCGTTGTCTGGCTTCACACCTGTTGATTCTTGCCGGAAATACCGACGGTTATGCCACTGCGTGCAGTGTGACCGATCCCGGCATGACCCGGTCATCGACCGAATACGGCGATGACGCCAAAATTCTCCAGGGCTATCCAGGCGATAAAACCTGCATAGAGTGTCAACAGCACGATACCGTCCCGATTGGTAAGCGTGAAGTCACGACGCGCCAGCACCAGCATGACGACCGTGGCAAGCATCAGGAAGGCCATCATGGGAAGAATGCGCGGGAAATTGATGATAACGGCACCCGCTGCGAGCACTCCGGCGGGCAGCACGACCAGCAGATCGAATATGTTGCTGCCAAGGGCATTGGCGAGACTGGAAATGCTGATTTTCCGCCGGGACGCCCTGATGCTCAGAAAGAGGTCAGGCACACTGGTGGCAGCGGCAATCATCGTCGCCCCCCAGAAATCGCTCGGTGTGTGGAGGAGACGGCCAAGGTCGAGGGCTATTCGGATCAGCATTTCAACGCCGGCCAGTATGACCAGCATGGAGGCGAGCATCATTGTCCACTCGAGGAGTGGTTGCACCGGCTCAGGCCGGGTTTCCGGATTATGATCGCGCACCTCGTGATACTGGATGTATACGTAGAGCAGGTAGAAGGCCAGTGGCAGCAGTACCAGTGAGCGCGTGAGTACCCCGTCCTGAGGGCTGGCAACGTGGGGAGTGTAGATGACTGAAAACGAGAGTGTTACCAGCACGACCATGATACTGACGAGGTAAAACAGCATCTCACGAAAGACGATATTTCGATCGGCGTCGAGCGAACCGGGACGACATAACACGGAGACTCCCGGAATGACCAGGATGTTGAAGATCGCGGATCCGATGATGGTCGCAAGTCCGAGTTCGAAATCGTTGTGCAACCAGCCTGCGAGCACGATGGTGGCCAGTTCGGGGAAACTCGAACTCACGGCCATCACGATGGAGCCCTTGACGATTTCCGGCAGTCCATAAATCCGGGCGATATTATGAGAGACGCGCTCGAGTCGATCGCAGGCCAGCCATATCAAAACGATGGCAACGGCGATCAGTCCCACATCCATCGCGAGTTCAGTCAACATGATCTCCCCGGCACTGGACTCTCAGTGGACCCTGAATAGCGTCTTTGTTCAATGACAGTAGTAACCCTGGACAGGCGCAGGCACGAAGGAGCGGGCGTCTGATGCAGGGAATTTCTACACGGTTGTCCATGTGAAGGGCCAAGGGTGGATCATGATCTCTCCCACCCGCATCAAGCGCTTGTTCACTATCAACGATTTCTGGCGCTGATGGTCGTACACCTGTGGGTCGATCCTCAGCCGGGTCGAATGGCATTGCCGACGCGTGGATGCACCGCCCGGCCTATAATACAGCGGCACGGCATTCTGCTCGGGGTGATTTTCACGGCGGCGATTGGCGTATTCGGACTGGTTATCGCCGCACTCCTGCTGGCGGCAGCCTGATGGACATGTGGTTCGAACACATCACACTTTCCCAGTTGCAGTTCGCCTTCACGGCCATGTTCCATATCCTGTGACCGGTTCTCACCGTTGGTTGAGCCTGTTTCTGGTGGTGGTCGAAACGCTGTGGCTGAAGACGCACAACACATACTACCACTACCACGCGGGGTTCTGGAACAAACTGCTGCTGCCGAACTTCGGCATTGGCGTGATCAGCGGTATTTCGCTCGAGTTCCAGTTTGGCACCAACTGGGCGGGTTTCGCCGTGGCGAGCGGCGACTTCATGGGAAACATTCTGGGATTCGTGGCCGCGATGGCGTTCATGCTCGAAGCGGGCTTCATCGCCATGCATGATGTTCAGGTGGCAGGATTGAAGGAGTTCGCCCGTGACGATCAGCCGCCGGTGCTGGTGCCGTTCTATGGGTTTCGCATCATGGTGGCCATCGGTTTCTGGCTCCTGCTGCTCACCGTCTGGACGCTGTGGCGATGGCGCAGGGGCAGGGCGCTGCAGCAGGAGCGGCGTTTACTGAGGCTGTGGCTGGCGTCGCTGCCGCTCGGCTACATCGCCGTCCAGACGGGTTGGCTACTGTGTGAAGTGGGGCGGCAGCCCTGGAGGGTGCACAGTTACGCCCTGCTCGGTGCCACCTATCTCGCCGTAAAGACGCGGGGAGAATTGCAGGAGCGCAGTTCCGGCGATCCTGGCTTGCGGCCTGGTTGACGCTGGTGGCCGCTGCCGGCGTTACGATCTGGACGCCACTGCTATATGTGCAGGTGGCGGTGAGATGTTTATTTCAATTCCGAATATCTTTTATATCGGCCCGTTGCCGCTGGCGGCGACCGGCGCTTTTGTGATGCTGCTGCGCAGTCTCGCAGGGCGCCGGAACGGGCGCCCTTCGTCAGGAGTCTTGTGATCTTCATGTTTTCCTTCGCCGGTCTGGCCGTCAGCCTGTATCCCGGCCTGTTGCCGCCGAGCGTGATGATTGCCGATGCCGCAGCCTCTCCCAGGACCCTGGTGTCCGTGCTGACCGGCATCGGCATGCTGCTGCCGGTGATGATGATCTACAACGGCTATCAGTACCTGGTGTTCCGCGGCAAGGTGGAAGACAGCAGCTATGGTCGTGAGTATGTCCGATCATACGACGCTCCCGTGTCAACAGCCTCACGGCCCGCGTGTATCCTCATCGAGAATAAAACCGCGCATTGAAATATATCAATCACAGTCGAAGCAGCATGATCTATTATTATTTCAGGTGACCACTGATGCGACCATGAGGCGGTGTGCACCCGAGGGATCGGGCGTCAGACACAGGTAAGTTCTACATCGCTTTGCAGACTTTCCAGGCGCCGGTGTCCGGACGAATGTAGCAAGGACGCCCGATACATCTCATACCGAGCGCCTGGCAGTGTGTGATCGCCAGGCAGCCCGCAAAAACAGCATAAAACCACTGCAGGACTGTGTGAACGTGACTTGTGCTGGATTTCTTGATTGATAGGCGTGACAACTATGGCAAAGATCGCAATACCGCTGGCAGACGGATTCGAGGACTCTGAATTTGCCGTGCCCTATGCGCGCCTGCGCGAGGCCGGTCACGAGGTTACGGTGTTCGGAACCAGCGCGGGAGAAACGGTCACCGGCAAGCACGGCAACGCGAGTCATCGCGTGGAGGCAGAGGCCGCAGAGCTGAATCCGGATGACTTCGATGCATTGCTTGTTCCCGGAGGGCACTCGCCGGATAAACTGCGGCTCGATGCGGACGTGGTGGACTTTACCCGGCGCTTCTTTGCGACCGGGAAACCCGTGGCCGCCATCTGTCACGGGCCACAACTGCTTATCGAGGCCGAACTCGTCAAGGGAAGGACCCTTACCTCCTGGCCTTCGGTGCGTACGGATCTCATCAATGCCGGCGCTTACTGGGAGGACCAGGAGGTGGTGATCGACGGCAGCCTGATCACCTCCAGAAAACCCGATGATCTGCCTGCTTTCTGCAAGGCCATCCTGGAGGCGCTGCCCTGAGAATGCAAACCCGGCGGACGGTGCAAAATCCTCGGAGGAAACACGAATGAACCCACTCTTAACACTTGAGCAATACGGCCAGAGCTACTGGCTGGACAATCTGACACGCGCAATGATCAGGAACGGCGACCTGCAATCGCGTGCATCCAAGCGCGGTTTGCGCGGTGTGAGTCCAATCCGTCGATTTTCAAAAAGGCGATCGCCGGCAGCAGCCACTATGACGGGCAGATCGAGCGGCTGGTGGAGGAAGGCTGCAACACGCAGGAGATCTACGAGACGCTCGTCACCACCGATGTGCGCGATGCCTGTGACGTACTGCGGCCCGTCTATGACAGGACTGATGGGCTGGATGGCTATGTGAGCCTGGAGGTCTCGCCGCATCTCCCCCACGACGCCGAGTCGTCGATCGACGAGGCCCGACGCCTGTATCAACGGGTCGATCGGCCCAATCTGTTGATCAAGATTCCCGGCACCACTGCCGGCCTGGTGGCGATTGAGGAACTGCTCTTCGAGGGCATACCCGTCAATAACACGCTGCTGTTCTCGATTGAACGCTACGGGGCCGTCGCGGAGGCCTGGCTGCGCGCCCTCGAGCGGCGCGCCGAAGCGGGCCGCAGCCTGTCTGAAAACGCCTCGGTGGCGAGCTTTTCCTCAGCCGCATCGACGTGCTGGCCGATCGACTGCTCGCGCATCGACTCACGCCGACGGCGGCTGCGCAGGGAGACCCCTTGGCGCAGCGCCTGCTCGGCAGGGTCACCATCGCCAATGCCAAACTCGCCTACGAACGTTTCAAGCACATTCTCGAGAGCGAGCGCTGGCGCACGCTGGATGCGCAGGGGGCACGGGTGCAGCGCATGCTGTGGGCAAGCACCAGCACCAAGAATCCCCGTTACTCCGACGTGATGTATGTCGAGCCGCTGATCGGACCCTACACGTTCAACACAATGCCGGAGTCGACCCTGGCTGCGTTCTCCGACCACGGTTGCGTGCGCGCTACAGTGGAAGAGGGTATTGACGAGGCGCGACAGGTGATGGAACAGCTGCACTCGGTCGGTATCGACTACGAACTGCTGACGGAACAACTCCTCAATGAAGGCATCCAGAAATTCATCGATCCCTACGATGCTTTGATGGACACACTCGATTCATATGGCCGCCGGCACCGCAACCGCCAGGCGGCGCTGGCGCAGGCGGCGAAGCGGCTGCGCCGGCTGGTGCTGCGCATGACCACCGCCGCCGGCTCCGGACACCCCACATCCTGCATGTCCTGTGCGGAAATCGTCGCGGCACTGTTCTTCCACGAAATGCGCTGGGACCCGGACGATCCCGCGGCGCACGATGTCGACCGTTTCGTGCTCTCCAAGGGGCATGCCGCGCCCATCCTGTGGGCCGCGCTGTCCGAGGCGGGCGCCATCGACGAAGACCCGCTGTCGCTGCGGAAGATCGACAGCACCCTGGAGGGTCATCCCACGCCCAACAATCCCTGGGTTAATGTCGCCACCGGCTCGCTGGGACAGGGCCTGACGGCGGCCAATGGCATGGCGCTGGCCGACCGCCTCGACGCTGCGCATCTACTGTCTGCTCGGCGACGGCGAATGCTCGGAGGGATCGGTGTGGGAGGCCGCCCAGTTTGCCGCGCTGCATGCACTGGACCAGCTGGTCGCCATCGTCGATGTCAATGCGCTCGGGCAGACGGGCGACACGCCTTTCCGTCACGACACCGGAGTATTTGCCCGGCGCTTTGAGAGTTTCGGCTGGCAGGTTCGGGTGATCGACGGCCATGATCCGGGGGCGATTCTCGAGGCGTTCGACGCCGCCCGCAAGGCAGGCCCCATGGCGATTATCGCGCGCACCGAAAAAGGCAAGGGCGTGTCGTTCCTCGAAGGGGCGCATGGCTGGCATGGCAAGGCGCTCGATGAAGACGGACTCGGACGGGCGCTGGACGAACTCGGGGAGGCCGGGGCGGCGTTGCCGGACGAGCCACGTCGTCTGGGCAAGGCGCTTCCCGCCACCGCAACCCTGACCGGTATCACCGTGGATGAATACACCCTCGGCGAGGCGGTCGCCACGCACCAGGGCTTCGGCAATGCCCTGCGCAAGCTCGGCGAGAACAACCCGCACATCGTCGTGCTCGACGGCGACGTCGGGAACTCGACCTACATCCGGCTGTTCGCGGAGCGCTGCCCGGAGCGGTTTTTTCAGGGTTATATCTGCCGAGCAGAACATGGTGGGCGCCGCGCTCGGGCTGGCCGTCAATGGCAAGGTTCCGTTTGCCGCCAGTTTTGCCTGCTTTCTCACCCGCGCCGCCGACTTCGTGCGCATGGCCGGTCACTCGCGTCCTCCCCACCTGGTGATCTGCGGCAGTCATGCGGGTGTCTCGATCGGCGAGGACGGCCCTTCGCAGATGGGGCTGGAGGATCTGGCGCTGTTTCGCACCGTGTTCGACAGCACGGTGCTGTATCCCTGCTATGCCGTGAGCGCCGAGCGTCTCACCGAGCTGGCCGCCGCCACGCCGGGTATTGTGTATATCCGCACGACGCGCCTCAAGACGGCTGTCATCTATCCGAATGATGAGACCTTTGTGATCGGCGGCAGCAAGACGCTGCGTCGTTCGGCGCAGGATGTCGTTACCCTCGTCGCGGCCGGCATCACCGTTCGCGAGGCGCTGCTCGCCCATGACGCATTGCTCGAGCAGGGCATTGCCAGTCGGGTGATCGACGCCTACTCGGTCAAGCCGCTGGACGTGGCCGCGCTGACGCAGGCCGCGCAGGAAACCGGCCGGCTGCTGGTGGTGGTCGAGGATCACGTCGCCGAAGGCGGACTGGGCGAAGCGGTTGCGGGCGCCGTCGGTGACCTCGCGCCGGTACACCGGCTGGCGGTCACGGCGCACCCGCGTTCGGGAACGCAGGCCGAACTGCTGCTGCGTCTCGGCATCGATCACCAGGCGATCGAACAGTATGTGCTCGAACTGGTCGATCATCGCGGGGCCGCCCATGCAGTGCGTGCGACAGCGCAATGAGTGCACCGGCAGTGTGCGGCCGTGCTGAGCGTACTTGCGGCTATACTCTTCTGGTTGGGAGTCTATCTACCCGGCGCCCCTGATCGCGACACTGCGCGGCATGGCGGAGAACCTGACGTGAGAACCCCCACCGGGTGGCATTGCGAACGCCAGGTCAGATGCTAGGCAGAAGAGGAGAGTCATATGCGCCAGCCGGAAGAGATGGTGGACACCCGGTACCTGCGGCGTGCACAATTTCCTGCATGTGGTGCCTGACGAAAAGGATACCGATGCGGAGGTCGCCGACACGTTGCGGATCATCCTCGACAAGCATCCCTGGCCGTGCGCGGCGCCATTTTCGTGAGTGCGCGGCGCGTGATCTTCGCAACGGTGGTATGGATGCCGAACATGGAAGCGCCGATCAGCAGATGGTGTCGGAGTCCACCAGGGCTTCATCAGATTGTGTATCTCCGTCAGCCGAAGGGTCGTGCGAGTCCCAGTGGATCGAGTAATCGATCAAGTTCCGCGGAGGAAAATTCTGTCATTTCCAGCGCGATCTCTCTGACAGGGCGACCTTCGTCGTAGGCGCGCCGGGCGATTTCCGCGCATTTTTCGTAACCCAGCGCGCTCGTGAGTGCGGTCACCAGGACCGGATTTCTGTCCAGCGCCGCCTGGACGTGCGCCTCGTTGACGATGAAGCCGGCCAGCGCCTTTTCAGCCAGGGCGGTGGCGCATGACGCCAGCAGGGCGATATTTTGCAGCAGGTTGTAGCCGATCAGCGGCAGCATGGTATTGAGCTGGAAGTTGCCGGATTGGCCGGCTATGGCGATGGCGGCATCATTTCCCATGACCTGCACACAGGCCATGGCGACTGCTTCAGGAATTACCGGGTTGATCTTGCCGGGCATGATGCTGCTGCCGGGTTGCAGCACGGGCAGACTGATCTCGGCGAGCCCGTGCAGCGGGCCGCTGTTCATCCAGCGCAGGTCATTGGCGATCTTGAGCAGGCCGACTGCAATGACCCGCAACTGCCCGCTGAGTTCAACGGCCGTGTCCTGGCTCGAAAGCGCGGCAAAAAAGTTATCGGCCGGGCGAAAGGCGATGCCGCTGCGGCGCTCGAGGATTGCGGCGAAGCGCTGCGCGAACATCGGATGCGTATTGACGCCGGTTCCCACGGCGGTTCCGCCCTGTGCGATACACTCCAGCCGTGGCAACACCCCGAGCAGGGCTTCCCTGCTGCGCTGCAGCTGGGCGCTCCAGCCACCGAGTTCCTGGCCGAAGGTTACCGGCATGGCGTCCATCAGATGCGTCCTGCCGGTCTTGGCGATATCCTGCAGTACGGCCGCCCGACGTTCGATGGTCGAAACCAGGGAGTCGAGCGCCGGCAACAGGGTCTCCCGGCAGGCCAGCAGGGCGCTGACGTGAATCGCCGTCGGGATTACATCGTTGCTGCTCTGCCCCAGATTGACATGGTCATTGGGATGCACCGGCTGGTCCAGCCGACTGGAGGCGAGTCGCGCGATGACCTCGTTGGCGTTCATGTTGGTACTGGTGCCGGAACCGGTCTGGAAGACATCCACCGGAAAATGGGCATCGTGAACACCGTCCGCCACCTCCAGTGCCGCCGCCGTGATCGCATCTGCCATCGGGGCATCCAGACGATCCAACCCGGCATTGGTCTCTGCAGCGCAGGCCTTGATCAAGCCGAGGACATGGATGAAGCGGGCCGGCATCCTGTAGTCACTGATGCGGAAGTTTTCCACCGCGCGCTGTGTTTGCGCGCCATAAAGCACCTCCCGCGGTAGACGAATCTCTCCCATGCTGTCACGTTCGATACGATAAGCGGCTTCCGGATTCATGGTCGGCTCCTGTGGGTCCCGAATTTGTCAGTTCCCTGTCGCCGGTAGCTGGACAGGTTACGGCATTGCGTTGCAGCGGGAGCATACCATTACATTCGACGGAGATTATCTCGGCCGAGAGCGGTGTTTCGATGTTCAGCCAAGGCAACAGTGTGAGTTGCTGTCCGCGGCGTCGCGCCGGTTAACTCTCTGTCGGGCCTGATCTGGACCGCAGTACGCTTGATTGAATGGTTACCTCGCACCACCGGCAGTGACTGCGGGCCGTAACTGCGCCGGCCGAGTGCAACACGTGTTACTCTTAGATAATCCAGCCCATCCTGTTATAAACGGACCAATGCGCCTGAGCACGGTCGTCGGGAGTGCAGAGTGTCGTCAATTGACGCGGGAGAACCCGCAGGGCCAACAGTGCCTGCCATTCTGCCGGTAGTCGGTATGGTCCCGCCTCGGCCGGGGGTCTGGACGCCTTCAAGGCGTTTCTGGGCGCCATGCCGGCCAATAACAGCATGGCTTTCGTGCTCATCCCCCACCTGGATCCCCGGCACGAAAGTCTCATGGTCCAACTACTGGCCCGGCACACGGACATGCCGGTAATGGAAGCCCGGGACCGGCTATCCCTGCAAGCTGACTACATCTACATCATACCGCCCGGCCGTAACCTGACTTTGCGCGACGGCGTCATTCAATTGAGTCACCCACCCGAACGGAGCGGCGCAGAGACCGCCATCGATCCTTTTTTGCTTTCCCTTGCCGAAGACCAGCGGGACCATGCGATCTGTATCATCCTATCCGGCACCGGCAGCCGCGGGACGCTGGGCCTCAAGGCGGTCAAGGCCGCCGGCGGCATGGTCATGGTGCAGGAACCGTCCACGGCCGAGTATGACCGCATGCCGCGCAGCGCCATCGACACCGGTCTCACCAACTATGTCCTGCCCCCCGGGGATATGCCCGAGGTGCTGATGACGTATGTCCGGCACTTGATGGCCGCGGCGGCCGGCGCACCGGAGCCCGAAGCGGTGGAGGACGATCTTGCCCGGGTGCTTGACCTGCTGCAGGCGCACGGCAATTTCGACTTTCTCGCCTACCGCAGACGCATGCTGCTGCGCCGCATTCAGCGGCGCATGGGGTTGAATCTGCTGGAGCGGCTTCCCGACTACCTGGCCCTGCTGCGCGAGCAACCGGAGGAACTCGGACGGCTAGGCAAGGAGCTGCTCATCAGCGTCACCAGTTTTTTCCGTGATCCGGAGATGTTTCACGTCCTTGAACTCCAGGTGTTGCCGGTCCTGATCGAGGGACGCGACGCGCACACTCCGGTACGGGTGTGGGTGCCCGGTTGCGCCACGGGAGAGGAGGACTATTCCCTCGCCATACTGCTGCTCGAGTATACCAGCGCCGTCGGCAAGCACTGTCCGGTGCAAGTCTTCGCGACCGACGTTGACCAGAACGCCCTTGAGGCAGCACGACACGGCGTCTACCCGGCGTCCGTGCTGAGGGATCTGAACCGCAAGCGTCTGGAAGGCTTTTTCACCCGGGTCGACGCCGATCACTGGCAGGTAAAAAAACCGTTGCGGGAGGCGGTACTGTTCGCCTCCCATAACCTCCTGTCGGATACGTCTTTCTCCAGGGTGGATCTGGTGAGCTGCCGCAACCTGTTCATCTACCTGGAACCGCAGTACCAGCAAAAGCTGCTGGAACTGTTCCATTTCGCGCTTAATGAAGGTGGTTTTCTGGTGCTTGGACCCGCGGAGAGCATCGGCCGGCGTCGTACCACGGTCGGTCTACCCGTCCAGGTCAGTGATCGTACCGGCGAATCGCGCCATGCCCCGGTACCGGGGCCGCTCGTGTCGGGCAACCTCTCCGAGCTGACCCGCAATCTGCTTCTGGAGGAATTTGTCCCGGCCGCCGTGGTGATCGACCAGCACTACTTTGTCCATCATTACTCGGGGCCCACCCAGCTTTACCTGCAGCAGCCTGGCGGGCCGCCGTCCAACGATCTGCTGATGCTGTGCAACCCCGGACTGCGGCCACGCCTGCGGGAGGTGGTGCAAAGAGCGTTGAAAGAGGAACAGCGGGTCGACCTCGGCGGCATCCGCATCAAACGCGGGGGGGGGGCAATATCCCGGTGCACCTAACGGCCCAGCCCTTGAGGGGCAAAGGCGCGGGACAGGGGCTGTTTCTGTTCACCCTTCAGGACGTACCGGAAACGCTGAACAACGCTGGCAGCGGTGATGTGCAGACCAGGGTGGACGAATCTCTGGTGCAGCAGCTGGAATATGAGCTGAAGACCACCCGCGAGGAACTGCAGAGCACCATCGAGGAGCTGGAAAGCAGTAACGAGGAACTCAAGGCCTCCAACGAGGAGGTCATGTCCATGAACGAGGAATTGCAATCGGCCAACGAGGAGCTGGAGACCTCCAGGGAGGAGCTGCAATCGCTGAACGAGGAGCCGAGCAACGTCAACGTCCAGTTGCAGGACAAGGTGAAGGAACTGGAAGGCGCCAGCGCCGATATGGCCAACCTGATGGCCAGTACTGACATACCCACCCTGTTTCTGGGGGCGGATCGCACCATCCACCGTTTTACACCGAACGCCACCCGTCTGTTCAACCTCATCGATAGCGATGTGGGGCGTCCCCTCGGCGATATCACCCTGCGCTTCGAGGATCCGGAACTGGAGCGGGACATCGATCTGGTGCTGCAGGACTTCACGCCCCGCGAGAGGGAAGTGCGCGCCGGACCGGAGTAATGGTATTTGCGCCACGTTACATCGTACCGGACCGCGGATAACCGCATGGAAGGAGTGGTGCTGACCTTCCCCGACGTCACGCTCCTCAAACGGGCAGAGCTGGAGCTGTGGGAGATGGCGTAGACCCTCGAGCAGCTGGTGGTCGAGCGCAGCGATCAGCTCCGGCAGGAGCGCAATTTCAGCGATGCCGTGCAGAATACCGCGGCCAGCCTGATTCTTGTTATCGATACCGAGGGACGTATGGTTCGATTCAACAGGGCCTGCGCGGACGTGACCGGTTATAATTTCGAGGAACTGGTGGGAACCAAGGCCTGGTTGACGCTGATGCCCGAGGAGGAGAGGGGGCAGGTTGAGCGTGTTATGAAGCGGCTGATGTCCGGGGAGGCGCTCGTTGAGGACGAGAATCACTGGCTCACCCGGGACGGGTCGAGGCGGCTGCTCATCTGGAGAACACCGTACTGAAGGACGCGGCCGGACGGATTCAATTCATCGTTGGCTCCGGCCTCGACATTACGGCGCGGAGACAGGCCGAGGATCAAGCGTGTCGGAACCTGGAGGAGGCGTCCCGATTGCAACGGCTGCAGACCGCAAACGAACTCGCCACCTTGCTGGCCCATGAACTCAACACGCCCCCTCGGCGCCATCACCATGTATGCCGATACCGGCAAGCAGGTGCTGGAACATTCGCCGCCGGATCAGGAAAGGCTGTCGGATCTGCTGGCGCAGATCAGTCGACAATCCCAGCGCGCCGGGGAAATAATCCGCCGGCTGCGCACGTTCATCGGGAGGGGCAGGCTCGAACCGCTAGCGTCGAATTTGAACGCGGCCATGCGCAGCGCCTGCACACTGATGGAGTCGAAGGAGCGCAGCGTTGGCATCAGTATGCTGCTTGATCTGGATGCAAACCTGCGTCCTGTTACCGGGGTTGAGGTTCACATCGAGCAGGTGCTGCTCAATCTGTTCCGCAACGCCATCGAGGCGATCCAGAGCACTGGCGAAACCGGCGGCACTATCACGATCACCTCAGGACTGAGGACCGGGGAAGACATGGCACTGGTCAGCGTCCGGGATAGCGGTCCCGGTATCGATGCCGAGACTGTTGCCGGTCTGTTCGCATCCCAGCCCAGCGACAAGGAACACGGCCTGGGAGTGGGGCTGCGCATCAGCCGCAGCCTGATCGAGGCCCAGGGCGGTCGGCTCTGGGTGGAACCCCACGTCCCGGGCGGGATCTTCTGTTTCGTGCTGCCCCTTGCGCCATGACGCCCAGGGTGTTTATCGTCGACGACGACCCGGCGATGCGCGATTCAATCGCGCAATTGCTGGAGACGGCCGGTTTGCTGGTGGAGACCTATGCCGACGGCGCGACCTTCCTGGCCGCAAGCAAGACCAAACAAGCGGGTTGCGTGGTGCTCGACATTGCCATGCCCGGCATGAGCGGATACGAAGTGCAAACGGCACTGAACAAGCGCGGCTCGCAGTTCCCTGTCATATTTCTCACGGGTCACGGCGATGTCCCCATGGCGGTGCATGCCGTGCAAGCCGGCGCCGCGGATTTCCTGGAAAAGCCGGTTCAGGGTGAGGTGCTGCTGGAACGGGTGCGTCACGCACTGGCGCTCGCCGAAGAGCGACTGCAGTCAGAGACTTATGCACAGGAGATACGAGAACGCCGTGCGCGTCTGAGCCGGCGGCAGCGAGAGGTGATGGAGCTTGTGGTGTCCGGCTACTCCAGCAAGGAAATCGCGAAGCAACTGGGACTGAGCCACCGCACGGTGGAAACCCATCGCACGCATGTCATGTTCAAGATGGGGGCCGCCAATCTGGCGGAGTTGATCACCATGTCCACCCACTGGAAGCCCTGATTCGCTGACGTGAGCAGGAGCTAACTGGCGAAAGAAGTCATTTACCGCGAGAGTGATCGGGTCGACATGATCTATGTGACCCGCAGCGGCCTGGTCAAGCTGCTAGTCTATTTGCCAAACGGCCGCGCGCGCATTGTCCGGCTGCACGCCGGCAATGACTTCTCAACCGGCGGGATCAGGCCGCAGGTGGCGCGACTGCTCGAGTACGGTCAACCCCTGGACAGGGTCGAACTGCTCACGGTCTGCGAGATGGCCGAAATCCTGGGGGTCACCCAGGAAAGCGTGAGCCGCATCCTGGCCACCTTCAAGCGCGGTGAAATCCTGCAGAAGCTGTCGGATCCGTCACGGGAAATCTACCGTATCGATGCTGCGGGTTACAGCGGGAAGCGCGGAAATAACCCGCGGCAGGAGATGCCCCGTCACGCCGGTTCATCCCGCAGGGAATCCTGTTGCGCGATGTGAACCACGGTAATGGTTTTTCAACCAGGCTGTTGTGTAGGGTACGAGCGGATGACTTGCGATGACCGGCCGCGAATGGTGCAGATAAATCGACAATATACAAGCTGGGCGAATCGACCTGATATCCCCGCTCCAGGTATTTTTGCGCAAACTGTGCACGACTTCCCAGTGTGCCTCTGTGGGCTCGATGCCTTCCTGTCCGGCCTGGCGTCGCGCGCGTTCTTAATCCCAGTCCTGCAGGTCGAGTCCGCGATCGACGCGACGTGGAGTGGGCGTATCCGGATTCTCTATGACGTTCTTGATGTCTGGCATGATGGTTTTTCCTCTGTTCGTGATGTCTGTAGGACCTCATGCTGACGACGGTTCGCGTCGGGAATTTTCCACTGTTCATTCACCCAGGTTCTGCGTGACGAAGGCCCAGTTGACCAGTTTCCAGAAGGCATCAATATACTTCCGGCGCGCGTTGCGGTAGTCGATATAATAGGCATGTTCCCAGACGTCGCAGGTCAGCAGGGGTTGACTGCCATCGGTCATCGGATTGCCGGCGTTGCCGGTGTTCACTATCTCGAGCGCACCACCCGGGTTTTTTACCAGCCAGGTCCAGCCGGAACCGAAGTTGGTGGCGGCCGATTCGGTGAAGCGCCCCTTGAACTCCGTGAAACTGCCGAACGTCTGGTCGATGGAACTGGCCAGGGAACCTTTGGCTTTACCGCCACCGTCGGGGCTCAGGCAGTTCCAGTAGAAGGTATGATTCCAGACCTGGGCCGCATTGTTGAAGATGCCATCCGAGGCCATTCTGATGATTTCCTCGAGCGGGGCGTTTTCGAATTCGGTGCCTGGTATCTGATTGTTCAGTTTCTTGACATAGCCGGCGTGGTGCTTGCCGTGGTGATACTCGAGCGTCTCGGCGGAGATGTGCGGTTCGAGGGCGTCCCTGGGATAGGGGAGCTTGGGAAGTTTATGTTCAGTCATGGTCACCTGCCTTGTGTCATGTGTCATTCATAAACAGTTCGTGGTATTTCGATACGAGGTCTTAAAGCTCCGATACCGGCGAAGCGCCGACACCGGATGATAAGTACAAGAACATATTCCCAGAAAGCATGACCCACGACATTGAAAAATATCAATGTAGCCTGTGCCGAATCATTACCTATCTGGTCGGTCTCGGGGGGTTCTCATATCATTGCCGGATCCACCCTGGTCTTCTATTCGCTTGCAGAGAATGCCCTGCGCTGGCGACGGTACCTGGGAGTTTCTTCGTGCCCACTCTGATCGGAACTATCATCGGTGGGGTGCGCTGGTGGCACGGCGGTCAGCGTATGTTCGTCACGCCGACCGCCGTGCCGCAAGTGCCAGTATAATCGAAGTCGAGCCTGCAAAAATCAGATCGATACCGACCAGCAGGCCAATAACCCAGGCGGCGGTCTTGGGCCACTGGGAAAGGATCAGGGCGGCGATCACCAGGGAGATAATTACGCTCAAAAGCAGCTTCAGCCTTCCGGTGACTCGAGTTCGAGCTTCAGGGAGATGAACGCTCTCAGGTTCTTCAATGAAATTATGCCCACCAGACCATCATTTTCCACAACCATGTACCTGCCGCTGGTATCCGGTTTTGTCATGGCCTCGATCAGTTTCAGTGCATCATTATCAGGGGATACCGTGTCGTCGGATGAGCACGGAGAGGTCAGATCACCTACCGTTGTTTGCGTCAATTCTTCCCGTGGTATCATCTTGATGTCATTGACGGTGACGCAGCCGAGAAGTTTCCTGTCATCGACTACCGGGTACATCTTGAAATGATGCAGGTATACATAGTTTTCCAACAGTGATCCACGCGCGGATGTCCCGGTGGGTGTAGGGGTATATATTTTCGTACGGTACGCGGCGATACGCGAATACCCAGCTTGAGCGGCACTTCATTGGCAATGCGCTCCTCGCCCCAGGACGTATTACTCATAACCATCATGGAGTCGATAAGCGAACCGATCCGATAACTACCAGGGAACTCAGCCGCAGCATTCTCAGCCTGGCGACTCTACGCATGTTCAATATCGACGTTGAGACATGGTCATGGAGGATTACCATGCTACAAAAACATAAATCCGTGTTACAGACGCCCTACTACCTACTATATATATTATCCTGATTAGCGATGAAGCTCAGCCATTCTTAACCAGGCCTCAGGGCGACTGCCGGTTGTCGCCGCGGCCCGCAGCAAACGGGGCAGCATGGTCTTGAGGTTAACGCGTCGATTGAAGCGGTACTGGTACTCAGCGAGATAACGGTCGGCATATTTTGCAAAATTGAACGCATGATAGGTACCACTCAAGGCGGTTTTCAGGTTGCCCAGCAGGGTATTAACCCAGCTAAAGCAGGGCATATCGGTACTGCGGCGCGTAGCACCAACCACCTGGGGCTCATGCTGGCAGCCCGCGGTCGCGACGGCGGCAAAACACGCCAGACCATCCGAGACCACGCTACTCTGGGGCGCCAGATGCTGCCTGGCCCAGGCGCTGACCGCCTCCGAGCAAAAGCCCTCGACCCGATCAAAACGCACGCGCATCGGACGATCCGCGTCATCGACCTCGACCGCCGCAATGAAGGGTACCTTATTTTCCGAGCCGCGCCCGCGCTTTCCGCGCCGCTCACCGCCCAGGTAGGCATCGTCGGCGATCACTCGCCCGCTCAGGACGCCGTCGGCTTCGCGTTCACGCATGACCTGCATCAGTTTGTGCTTGACCAGCCAGGCGGTGCGGTAACACACCCCCAGCTGACGCTTCAGTTCGAGGCCCGAGATGTTGTTTTTCGACTGGCTCATCAGATACATGGCCTGAAACCAGCGCACCAGCGGCAACTTAGAGGCATGAAAGATCGTGCCGGCTTTGAGCGTGCTCTGGTGGTGGCAGTGATGGCACTGATAGGTCTTGCGGCCGCGGGCGTTCACGATACAGTAGTGCGTGCTTGCGCAGTTCTCGCAGCGAAAACCGTTTGGCCAGCGGGCCAGCTCCAGCGCCTGCTCGCAGTGTTCCTCCGTACCGTATTGCTCCAGGAATTCCGTAAGACTCAGCCCGGGTTGGAATTGGATTCGATTCATCGCCATGGTATTGCTCCTCTTAAACCTACCATGGGGCTAGTTTACGAACCCCAGTGGCTCACCCCGTGAGCCTGGCTGAGGTTTATCGCTAATCAGGTATATTATTGTCCACCAGCGAACTTTGCCAATACTCTGAGATCAGACTCTGATATGTCGACTACTAGAGGAATGACGCGCTCGTATAATCGTGATTCCAGGACGCAACAAGAGGATTTTGTTCGTTACCTGGACACACTGCTGGAATGTATTGATGTTGCGGTAACGGAGAGGGCGCAACTGTATTCATTAATCGATTATGGATGTAGTTTGGGAGCGAACTCAGTACTGGCGATGAGTTGTCTGATCCACTATATCCACGAGAAAAAATCAATTAACACCTTTAACGCATATCATAACGATCTTCCAAGTAACGATTTTAATGCCTTGCTGAAGAATCTTTGCGGCTCAACGCATAATTATCAACATATTCCAGGTTGCCAAATATTTACTCAGCTGGTGCCATCGAGCTTTTTTCAGCAAGTTGTGCCCGATCGGCAGGTTGATCTCGGCTTTACAATAGCAGCGGCCCATTGGTTGACTCGAATTCCTGACTGCGATTACAGGAACGCGATATATCTGTCCGATGTGAATCAACAGGCACGGATGGCTTTACTTGATCAAGCAGCGCGGGATTGGCAGTCATTCGCAAGAGCACGTAGCAAAGAGATAAAGCCCGGGGGTTTGCTGTTTATCATGGCGCTCTCCAGTAAAATTGATTCGGCGGGCTATCGACAGGTGGCAGTCGCCGGACTCTTTGTTGTGGTGAAAAAGGTTCTAGAAAAGTTGGTGGCGGATAAATATCTTTCACAGGATGCTTTGGACAAATTTATTTTTCCTGTGGTGCCTCGTACCCGGGAAGAATTCCAGAAGCCTTTTGAAAGTGGCGAATTATCGGGTGATTGGCATTGTCTTCACTGTTCAATTGAGAACGGGATTGCCAGTGATTACATTGCCTATCAGAAACACCGGGATGCAAGGCTTTATGCAGAGCATTACACCCGGTTTTTTCGAAGTTTTAGTCAAGCGACCATGGTTGACAACTTGTTTTCCCCTGGTGCCACAATCATGCCCGCGGAAGAATTATGCGACTTGTTTTATTCGCGGTTTAGTCAGGAAATTGAGATTTCGCCTGAGGAAGGCGTGTTCCACCATATTATATGTAATATTGTCCTGCAAAGAGTCTGATTTATTTTTGCTTTTCGTCAATAATCCCAAGACAGTCACCCACATTACCCGGCTCGTGCCCGATGAGAGCTTTGCGCTACGCCGGGAACCCCGGACCGGGTGCCGCGACTGCAGATCCCCCCGACCGATAGGGCCGAGTGGCATACGCTGATCTTGCGTGACGTCTCACCTTTCGAACCGGCAGAGCCGGATATCAATGTCGATCCAAACCGACTCGTCGAGATGTAGCTCCTCTGTCCGGTCGATGTTGACAAGTCCAAAGGCATCAGCTTCGACGACTGTCCCAAAGACAAAAGAGGAAGTTTGTCGTTTGGTGAGACTGTACGGTATCTGTTACCAGAACAGCAGAAAGAAGCCCTTGATGAGTGGTGTGAACAGAATTAAAAACAGCGACCCGAAGACCACCCATAAGTAGAGGGATAACTCGCCAGGATTGTACTTGAGGACAATTCACTGCGTGTTGTGAAACGTATATGTTTAAACCGTTGTTGATGGTTTTTTCATAGCTCTGACATTTCTCCAGCGCCCTGATTTATTGGGCGCTTTTTTTGCCAGGAGCATTGTGGCGAAGCCTAAAGGCTGATTTGTTTTGACCTGTCAAGTCTTGCTGCGTATTTCATTAAAACCACCTGTTGTCCTTGGTGTTACCCTCCAGAGGCGTTGGGTCAGGACACGGCCAGGCAGATTGCGACGGTGGATCATGCTGATATGCGTGGATTGGTTCCCGACCGGACTTCACTGCGTCGCGGAGCTGGCCTTTCTCTAGTAGCAGGGATCATCGACCGGGAATGCCCGTTGGGATTATCCCGTTGGCCGATGCCGGTATAGCCCGAACAAGGGTTCTCCACACCGGTCCGACCATGCCCTGACTCAATGCCTCTGTTGCCCCCTCTAGTTGCCCTGTTGACCATCGGTTTCTATACCGCCTTTGTTTAGCGTGTGGCCTGCTGTACCTTCGGCATCTCGTGGCAAGCGATATCCCAAATAAACCCCACCAGTTCCCGGGCGATGGACACGGTGGTCTGCTTGGTGTTCTTTCCCGCCTGCAACAGCGTGCGGTAGCGGCCACACAACCGCTTCTGCGCCTGCCAGGCAATCGCCTTGGCCTCCCCGGAGGCGTTCTTGGCCTTGCGTTTGAGAGGCATCGTCTGGCGTGCCGGGAATCGGTAGCTCCAGGCCGACTCCACCAGCATCCGCCGGGCATGGCTGTTGCCCGTCTTGGTGATTGCCCCCTGGCGCCGACGTCCA
Source organism: uncultured Gammaproteobacteria bacterium (assembly GCA_963763115.1). Taxonomy (GTDB): domain Bacteria; phylum Pseudomonadota; class Gammaproteobacteria; order UBA9214; family UBA9214; genus CAVQCA01. The sequence continues at coordinate 24,512 of CAVXNM010000032.1, read as the reverse complement.
CCGCTGGTGTGCTCACTCGGCACCAGACCCAGGTAGGCCATCAGTTGCCGCGGCGAGTCGAAGCGGCTGATATCGCCCAACTCTGCCAGCAACACCATCGCCGCCAGCTTGTCGATGCCGCGCAGGGCGATCAGTGAATCGACCACCGGAGCCAATGACCACTGGGGCAACACCCGTTCCATCTGTGCGCCAATGTCGGCGACCCGCTGGCTCGCCGCCTTCACGGCATCGAGGTACTCCTGCAACACCACGTACTGCCAGTCATGGGAAAATGTGAGCGATTCCAACCAGTGATAATGCCTCTCGGTCCAGCGGGTCTTGTTCGACGGCCACGCGTGATCCTGACGCAGCACATAGGCGTTAAGCTGCTGGCGTGCCTTGCGCTCCTGGGCCTTAAAGTCATCGCGGGCACGGGTCAGATCCCGCAGCGCCTCCTGCTCGGCATCCGGCACCCACACCGCCGTAAGATCCCCGCTGCGTAGCGCCCCTGCCAGCGTGCAGGCATCCCGCCGGTCAGTCTTGATGCGCTCCCCGGGCTTTTTCGGAATCAAGGAGGGCGCCACCACCTGACAATCGTGCCCCAATTCCAACAGCTGACGATGCAGCCCGTAGCCACAGGGACCGGCTTCATAGCAGAACAGCAGCACCTCACCACCAAACTCCTCGTTCAGCCGCTCGACCAGCTTGGCCACCACCTTCGGCCGGTTGGCGATCTCCCCCCGAGACACCGGGGCCTCACGGCCTGCTCGGGCCACCGCCACCGCGATGGTCTCCTTGTGCACATCCAGTCCAATGTAGGCGGGATACTGACAATCTACATGTGACTGCCAGATCGTCTCCAGTGCCGATGCCGATTCGTTACCTACCGCTTTTGCGTTAAACTCTTTCATGACCTGTCCTCCTCAATTGTGGCTCTGAGCCAAAGGTTTCCAACCCCAGCTTAACCCACGCTGCTTGAGGTTGGGCAGGTCAAAACATGATGTCTAGGCATATGGATGGGACTGCTTGATCATGAATATTGAGCAAATTCTTCAAATCGTCATTTACGTAATTCTACTGATTTTCATCTACCTCCTAGGCCACTACCACGGATGGAAGGATAGGAAAAAGCTTTAAACTCCTCCCCAATCCGGAGGGGTTTAAACCAGACCCCGCTCTATGACAATGTCGGGGTTTCATGCGTCGAGGAGGTGGCATGATGCGACGCCGCGACCACCAGACCACGAAAGGCACCCGATGCCGGCGCGAGGGCGCGACGACTCGGCCAACTCAGCCCTACAGCCACTAAATAAAACGGCGACCCGAAGGCCGCAGCGTCACCTGTGATACCACTTCCCGCCAAACTTATAGAGGCCGTTCTCATCCGCACATACTTCTTCGGCGTTTTCCCCGGGACTCCTGTAACCGTCTGCTTCCGCGAATTTCTCGCCCGCGATACATTGCGCCATGACCTCGGCGTTTTTCTTCGGATCGTCTACAGGGGGTGTATTCGCAGAATTCTGATAAGGACCTGTCCAATACCAGTAAGCAATTCCGATGATCGCAAGCACTATTACAAGCCTTGCCATATTTGCACCCTGATCACGGTTTGACCCCCCCTTTACACCAAAGCGGATAAAAGGTTACCGATCTGTTACCTTTTCGACCAGACCCCGGCCATGTGTCGGGGTTTTTTATTTATTTCTTCCGAATTTCTTGCCCGTCTTTAACAGCCCACCTCGGATGACTTTACTTGTTGCACCACCTTATAGCTTTTGACCCTTACTTGCTGAAAGTCCCAGGATGCGTTTGCAAGCGTCGCTATTACGCACAGATACGGCAATACTTCGTATAGCCATTCTGGAAGCAACATGGTTCGTCTCCTTGTTGAAGTTGGCCCGAAGACTCGGCACACCTGTAACGAGCAGGGGAGATCAATGCACCTGAATCAACGGGCCATAGCGTTTTAATACCTGCTTGCTATGAGAAGAGTTGTGACAGAAGTCACATTTCTAATCGCCTGTCGTGGCCTGTGCGGGTCTACTGTGACAACAATTGTGACAATGGAGAGTTTTCAGGAATTACAGAAGAGAGAAAAATAATTTAACTTATTGTTCATATTAGAGATACAGATATGAATCTAACCTCAGACATAGCGGCTGAACACCGCTCTCTTCCAGAACCCGAACTTTCCGAGGTGCATAGCCAGTTGGCGCGGCTCTACAGTTTTCGTCTGAAGGACGAGGCCCAGGCCACGTGGCATCGGGACATGGGCCGTCTGATCAAGCTGGAACGCCGACGCGAGCTGGCGGCGTGGCCACGGCTGCGCCTGCCGCTGCTGGAGGCGATCGATGCCGATAAACTGCTGCCAGATCTCCCGGCCGCGGTCGAGACGAAGGCTGCCCTCAACGGCGGCAGCGAGGAAAGTGACCGGACCATTGGACTCTAACGCCATTTTCATCCAGCCAAATCTGTTCTGCGCGGATTGCCAACCGACATTTCCCCGCCGCTGTATTCCAGAAGTGATATTTTACCCACAATACGATCGCCTGCCAGCCCGGATCCTTCAACTGTTGCAGAGTCCGGTCCGGTACTCGCCCATCGACCGTCGTGACAGCGGTTTTCACCCAGCCGCCCCGCCTCGTACCTCCACAACCGCCCTTGCTTGAACGGTCCTTCGATGCTAGCGTTCGTCTCAATTCGAGCCGTGATGCGGTAGGATTTCCCATCAATATCCGTAGGGTCGGGGGGTTCGCTAACGCTGAGATCGGAACCTGGTACGAGCGATGATTGTCGTTCCAGAGCCTCGCCCGATCGCCTTGTTGACGAACGCGGCGTGCGGAGTGGGGCGCCACGCGGCCTGAAGGCCGTCTTCCGGAAAAGGTGCCCGAGACCACAACGGCGCCCGTTCTTAAAGGGGGAAAAATGGCTGGTGAAGAAACCCGAAAGCGGTGGCTGGCCCTGATCGGGATCAGCATCCTCAGCTTCGTCGTCTTCATCGACTTCACCATCGTCAACACCATCCTTCCCGGCATCCAACGGGAGCTTCACGCCAGCGTCGACGAGTTGCAGTGGGTGATGAACGCCTTCTTCCTGATGCTGACGGTGTTCATGGTCACGATGGGGCGGCTCGGCGATATCTATGGCCGAAGGCGCATCCTGTACACCGGCGTGATCGTCTTTGCGCTGGCGTCGTTTCTGGCCGGAACGGCGCAAGATCCTCAGTTCCTCATTGCCTGCCGGTTCGTTCAGGGCATTGCCGGTGCGATCGTGCTGACCTGCGCGGTCGGCTTGGTGAACCATCACTTTCCCGAAGCCGAACAGGGGAGAGCGCTGGCGGTGTTCATGAGCGTCACCGGCTTCGGCATGGCGATCGGGCCGGTACTGGGCGGCCTGTTTCTGTCGACGCTCTCATGGCGATGGGCGTTCTACGTCAACGTGCCGGTGGTCATCCTCGGCTTCGCCATTGCCTGGCGGTCGGTCGAGGAGACGCCGCGCCTAGTGCACGAAACGGTCGACTGGCTGGGTCTCGCTTTTCTGACGCCGGGGATGACGGCGCTGGTAACGGCGATCATGAAAGGCAACAACTGGGGCTGGGACGCGCCGGCCACCCTGTTGACCGCCGCGGCCGCCCTGGTCCTGCTCAGCATTTTCATCGGGATCGAGCGACGCGTTGCATCGCCGATCATCGACTTCAAGCTGCTGCGGCACCCGCAATTTCTCGCCTGTTGCGTGATGGCCCTGGCGCTCGGCGGCTTCATCGCGGTCGGCAGTTTCATGGCGCCGCTCTACCTGCAGACTGTCCGCAACGAAATTCCCTACGTAGCCGGTCTGATGCTGCTGCCGATCTCATCGTTGGTGGTCATCGTGCCGCCGATGATCGGGAAACTTGCCGACCGTCACGGGCCGATGCCGTTCCTGGTCGCCGGACAGATATTCCTGGCGATCGCCGCGCTGATGCAGATCTTCTTCGAGCCCGCGAGCCCGGTGTGGCTGGTCCTGGTCGGCTTTGGGCTCTTCGGGTTCGGCTGGGGACTGCAGCAGGCGACCTCGGCGCTGGCCGCGACCTCGCCCTTCCCACCGGCCTCGGCGGGCCTGATCATCGGCGTGCTCTATTCGATCTGGAATTTCGGGTCCAGCGTCGGGCTGGCGATCGGGGGCCTGATCTTCGAGGAACTCGACCGCCGCAGTCTGACGAGCGCGCTCGCACAACACGACATCGCGATCAGCGGCCAAGACCAGGACCTGGTCAGGAGCCTGCTCTCGGACCCGAGCCAGGCCATGCAAGTGTTGGGCAAGCTCACCGCTGGCCTCGAGGCCGAGGTCCTGCCGATCTTCAAGGATTCCTTCATGGTCGGCTACAGCGGTGCCATGGCGTACCTGCTCGTCACCTGCGCGCTCGGTGCCGTCCTGGTACCGCTGATTGCCCGCAAGGCTGCGCCGGCGGCGTGAGGCTTGGGTCCCGCCTTGCTTCCTTGAAAATCAAGTCGTCAGGTTTAATGATGTCCGCCGTAATACCTGTTTGGATAGGCAATGAGGGTATTGCCCGCACTTGTCCTACCCAATGTAGTTACATCATCCTTGTGTGTGGAGTAGTAGGACTGTAGCAGTGAATAGTTCACGCCACCCGTAATTGTTTCCATCTGCTTCCGGTCCAATCCATTACTATGTTGTAAAACAATTACAGACAAAGGACGTACTGACCTGAAAATTTATGCCCGGAATAACTCAGCATCTTGATTTATCGAGCTGGAAAAAATGAAAAGGGGTACGGCGTGCTGCTCGACACCTCGGGCCTGCAGCCAAGTTCCAGTGGATGGCGTATCAGGTATTCCGGCGAAAAACACTCTGTGATTGACTGCCCTCTCACGGAAAGCAAGGAACTTATCGCCGGCTATACACTCATTCAGGTCAGTATCCGCGAGGAGGCGATGGAATGGGCACGACGCTTTTCCAACCCCGCCGTTGACGGCGGGGAGGGTGAGCACGCGAGACACTACCGGATGACAAACCCTGATGGGAGCGTTCCCAGTTCAGGATCGACAAACGGCCGGAATGCGATCAGGCTCGCATGCCGAGCTGCTGCTGCGTCTCGGGATCGATCACCAGGCGATAGATCAGCACGTGCTCGAACCGGTTGATCATTGCAACGCAGCCCATGCGGTGTCCTGAAGACGGAGCACCGTAACGCCGGTCGTAATAATGGACCGCCGGCGCCGGGCACCACGATGATTGCAACTACCAGCTCGGCCGTGCGGAGTAGCTATACTCTACTGGCTGGGAGTTTATCAGGCGCTTCTGATCATTACACTGCGCGGCATGGCGGCGAGCCTGACGTGAGAACCCCCGCCAAGTGACGTTGTGAGCGCCGGCAAGATGCAAGGCAGAAGAGGAGAGTCATATGCGCCAGCCGGAAGAGATTGTGGCCGCCGTACGGGCGGCACTGGAGAGGCATCCCGAGGTCAATATCCACGACAGTTCAATCGAACTCACGATGCATGGCGGTGTGCTCGTCATCAGAGGTGAGGTACGTGACATCATCGCCAGGCGAGTCGCTCACCTCTCGGCCGTCCAGGTACTCGGCGTGGACAGTGTGCAGGACGAACTGCGTGTGGCGCCAACGGTGCGACAGAGCGACGCAGAGATTGCCGGATTTCTGGACCGCCTGCTGATGCAGGAGAGCGCGTTTCGCGATTATACCAGGAAGGTTGTTGCCGGGGCGCAGGTACAACAACCGGGAACCGGGGGCGCCCGTGATCAGACGATCGTGGCGTCGGTTCACGACGCCATAGTGACGCTGGAGGGAACGGTAGGCAGCCTGACGCACAGGCGCTTGGCCGATGTGCTTGCGTGGTGGACGCCCGGTACCTGCGGCGTGCGCAATTTCCTGCATGTGGTGCCTGACGAGCAGGATAGCGATGCGGAGGTCGCCGACGCGCTGCGGATTATCCTCGACAAGAATCCCTGGCTGGACGCGGCAGCGATCGTGGTTCGGGTGAAGGACCGCGTGGTGACGCTGGAAGGCGTGGTTGCGAGCGAGGAACAGGCCCGGATGGCCGAGGAGGATGCATGGTACGTCCTCGGAGTGCACGGCGTGGACAACCGGCTGCAGGTGCGGGTCCCGCAGGCACTGTGATCGAGGCAGTCTTGCCCGGCATCTTCGCCGTATGGCCTGCCGCTCTCAGCGGCGGATGCCGAACCAAATGCACCGGCGCGAAAATCGCCTAATGAGATATTCGGGCTAGGAGCCTGTCCGAGTAATGGGGGCCGTGACGAGAACGTGACACGGCGAGAACAGATGCACACAAATTCGAGGAGAATAGTGGGTGCGTGTGACGAGGATTTGCGTGCATCTGTGCCTTCGTGACGCTTTCCCGAAATGGCAGCGGGCGGTCAGGTAATGGGTATTGATACTCATGACTGCCGCGGCCCGGGCGCAGTCCGGCGTGCCCGGGACAGGCCGATCGTCTGTGACATTTGCGCCAGGTCTTCCGGCGTGTTGACGTTGCTGAAGGCCTCCGGCTGGTCGGAGAAATCCGCCAGCGCGAGGCGGTGCTGTGCATACCACTGGTCGATTTTGCGCCCGTCGGCAGCGAGGAACCGCTCCAGGCTGGGCAGCAGTGAACGCTCCAGCAGGGCAAACACCGGCTGCATGCGCGTGCCGTCGTGCGCGACGGCGAGTTCGGCGTCGGCCTGTGCCCGCGCGCTCAGCAGTCTGTCCACGAGATCATGCGGCAAGGCCGGACTGTCGCAGGGGACGGTGACCAGATAACGCGTGTGTATCACCGACAGGGCGCTGGCCATCCCGGCAAGCGGGCCGTTGAATCCGCTGTGGCGGTCCTCGATGACCGGGTAGCCCATGCCACCATAACGCTCGATATTGCGGTTGGCGTTGATGAGTATCGTGTCGACCTGGCCTTGCAGCGCCGTGAGCGCGTACTTGATCAGCGGTGCCCGGTTGAGCTCTATCAGCCCCTTGTCGTTCCCACCCATGCGCCTGGCCCGGCCGCCCGCGAGCACCACGGCCGTGGCATTGCAAAACGGCTTCATGGCTTGACCTCGAGATAGTCCTGCACCCGGGCCCGTTTCTGGCCGACCAGGTGCAGCGAGGGTTGCTCCGCGTTCAGCCTGCCGTCCTGCAAGAGCAGGTTCAGGCAGTTCGGGCACTCGGCCTTTGACAGTTCATGACTGCTGACCATGATGGCGAGATCTTCCCTGAGCATGTCCTGCAACAGCGTCCAGGTCTGCTGGCGGAAGTCGCTGGAGATCATCGGCCTGTCACCGCGTGTATCGCTCACCGCAATGGTGATTCGCATCAGCCCGACCTGCCTGCGGGGGGCTCGCGCCGGGGCATTTTCAGGAGTCGCACCGTTTTGCCGGTGCGGCTCAATTCCCTGACGGGTTTGCCACCGGCCGGTACAGGGATTCGCCCCGGCCGTTGTACCTTTCAGATGAATCAGACGCCTGCAGTCACCTGTATCCAATGTATGACGCTGGCTTTATTTTCCGGCCGTCGTGACCCAGCGGGTGCCGCGCGGGGTTGTTTCCTTTTTCCAGAAAGGTGCCTTCGTCTTCAGGGCGTCGATCATGAATTCACAGGCACGGAAAGCCTCCTTGCGGTGGGCGCCGGCGGCGACCACGAACACGATGCGGTCATTCGGCGCCAGCGGGCCGACGCGATGGATGATGACGGCGTCGTTCAGTTTCCAGCGATCGGTCGCCTCGGCGGCGATTGCGGCCAGCGCCTTCTCGGTCATGCCGGGATAGTGCTCCAGCGTCATACCGGTGATAGCGTCGCCCTCATTCAGGTCGCGCACCAGGCCGATGAAACTGACCATGGCGCCGGCGCGGCCCTGCAGTCTGCCGCGCAGCCGTTGGAGTTCCGCGCCGGGATCGAAATCCTCCTGCTGAACCCGAATCATTTTCAGCCCCCCGTGACCGGCGGGAACCAGGCAATCTCGTCACCGTCCCGGACGTCGGCAGCGCGTTCCGCAACCTCGTGGTTGACGGCGACCAGCAAGCGCTCGTCTGCGAGCGCCCCGGACCAGGGTTCGCCGCGGCCCTGCAGCCACCGCTGCAGCCCGTCGACCGTATCGACGCCATCGGGAAGCGTGACGGCCTCATCGCCGATACCCAGCCGTTCGCGCAGGCTGGCGAAATAGCGCAGCTGTATCACTCCGCCGCTGCCTCCTGTGTACTCGCCATGAAGCGGACCATTTGCCGGGGGCGCTTGCGGAATTCATCGTGTATATATTTCACGGTGCGTTCGAACGGGTCTGTCAAACCTGTGTGCATGGTGTCCGAGACCATTTCTCCCGTTATTTGGTTGGCCAGCGTGGTTTCAAGTCACAGTATAGACGATCATTGGTCCGGGCAGGCATCCGGGCGTACCTCAGGGATTTTCCCGAAGACAGTCAGGTTTTCCTGGGTATTCAGAGTGAGGAAGTTTCCGGCAGACCGGAGAAAGCGCCGTACGCAAGGCGGTGATATCCAGAACTGGCATGGCGTGATTCAGCGTCAGTCGACTTGAACACCTTCCGGTCCCGGCACCTGTTGACTAAGCTGGTAATCAGGCCGGCCGGAAGACGCCGCGACCTCACACCCTGCAAGACGCTAGCCTTCCCCGGCATTCCACTCGCCACTGCGACCGCCTGACTTGTGCAGCAGTCGGACACCCTCGATTACCATCCCGCGGTCGACGGCCTTGCACATGTCGTAGATCGTCAGTGCGGCGACGGATGCGGCGGTCAGGGCTTCCATCTCCACCCCGGTCGGACCCTTCAGCCGGCAGGCGGTGGTGATGTGGACGCGGCTGCCGGGCTTGTCCAGAGCGATGTCGACGTCGATGCCACTCAGTATGAGGGGATGGCACAAGGGGATGAGGTCGGCACAGCGCTTGGCGGCCTGGATGCCTGCGACACGGGCAACGGCAATCACATCGCCCTTGCGGTGCCCGCCGGTCTCGATGAGCGTGAGCGTCTGTTCCGACATTCGCACCCAGGCCTCGGCGCGCGCCTCGCGTGACGTGTCCGGCTTGCCGCCGACATCGACCATACGGGCCGTACCCTGAGTGTCGATATGGGTTAATTTGTCCATAGGGTATCCGGGAAGCGGTACTGGTGAATATTGCTCATGAAGGCGTATTTTGCAATATCCGCCTTGCCGGTCTGCCGCGGCCTGGCGCGGTAGCCGACGCCGTCGGGCCATCGCCGGTGCGCGTGGCCGTCAGGCGAGCAGGGATAATTCGCGACAGTTTGCCGAGTGCAGGCGCAGATCTCCGTCGTTGTCCGGGTTAGCTTGCCTGCAGGGACAGACGGAGAGTAATCGGATAAGCTATTTCCCACGGCATCCATGACCTGCATGGCAGGCAGGACGCACAGGACAGCGACACAGGTAAACCGATATGCATAAACAGGAAATAACCATCCAACCCGGCTGTGAAGATGAGTCGAACACCGGGCTGCTCAGCGTGGCGCAGGGTCGGGCACGCATCCTTGCCGCAGTAGAACCGGTCAAGACAAGCGAAACACTGCCGCTGCGGGAAGCGCTGGGACGGGTACTTGCCGGGGCGATTGTTGCGCCGCTCAATGTCCCGTCGCAAACCAATTCCGCGATGGATGGCTATGCCGTGCGCGCCGTCGACCTGCCGGAGGAGGGTGTGCGCGAATTCCAGGTACCCGGCACCTCGTGGGCCGGCCGTCCCTGGCTCATCCGCATCGAACCGGGGCAGGCGGTGCAGATCATGACCGGCGCCATGGTGCCGGAAGGCGCGGACACGGTCGTCATGCAGGAGCAGGTCGAGCGTGACGGCGACAGGGTGCGCATCGGCAGCGGTCACTCTTGCGGGCAGAATGTGCGTGCAGCCGGCGAGGATATCGCCGCCGGGCAGCAGGTTTTTATGGCCGGCAAACGACTGACGGCGGCCGATATCGGTGTACTGTCATCACTGGGTCTGGCCGAAGTAGCGGTGTTCCGCAAGTTGAAGGTGGCGTTTTTTTCCACCGGTGATGAACTGCGCTCGGTGGGCGAGACACTGGGGCCGGGCGAGGTTTACGACAGCAACCGCTACACCCTTTACGGCATGCTCAGCAAACTCGATGTCAACATTATCGACATGGGGGTGGTGCGCGACAGGCGCGAACTGATCGAGCAGGCTTTCAACACGGCCGCGTCCACAGCAGACGCCATCATCACCTCGGGCGGCGTCTCGGTGGGCGAGGCGGATTTTGTCAAGGAGACCCTGGAAAAGCTGGGGAAGATGTCGTTCTGGAAAATCGCCATGAAGCCGGGACGACCGGTCGCCTTCGGCCATATCGGGGAGGCGGTATTCTTCGGCCTGCCGGGCAACCCGGTCTCGGTCATGGTGACCTATTTCCAGTTCGTCCGTCCTGCACTGCTGAAAATGAGCGGCGAGACTGCCCCCCCCATAGTCTTCACGCTGCGGGCGCGCGCAGGCTCATCGCTGAGAAAACGTCCTGGCCGGTTCGAATTCCAGCGCGGTATACTGGAACAGTCCGCTCCGGGTGAGTTTATCGTGCACAGCGCCGGTGCGCAGGGCTCAGGCATCCTGCGCTCCATGAGCAAGGCCAATTGCTTTATTCTGCTCGACCCGGATCGCACCAGCGTTGAGCCCGGTGAGGAGGTCGAAGTGCAGCCGTTCCAGAACCTGATCTGAAGACGCCGGAGCGACCATGTCGAGTAATCCCAACGAACGGAAATTCAAACCCCTGAACATCGCCGTGATGACGGTTTCCGATACACGCACCGAAGCCACCGACAAGTCAGGCGACACCCTGGCGAAGCTGCTGACCGAGGCCGGTCACCGGCTGGCGGAGAAGCGCATCGTGCCGGACGACATCTACCGGATACGCGAGGTCATCTCGCAGTGGATAGCGAACGCGAACATCAACGCGGTGATCACCACGGGCGGCACCGGCATCACGGCGCGGGACAGCACGCCGGAAGCCGTTTCGGTCCTGTTCGACAAGCAGATAGACGGCTTCGGCGAGTTGTTTCGCGCCGTTTCCTACGAGGAGATCAATACCTCAACCATCCAGTCGCGCGCCGTCGCCGGGGTGGCGAATGCCACGTTCATTTTCTGTCTGCCCGGTTCCACCGGCGCCTGCCGCACCGGCTGGGGCAAACTGATCAGCCATCAGCTCGATTACCGCACGCGACCCTGCAACCTGGTGGAACTCATGCCGCGCGTGCTGGAGGGGTCCAGGAGCCTGTCCGAGTAATCATATTGCTACTCGGACAGGTTCCTAGACGCCTCGCACGCCGGGATCCCGCTGCGGTGACCGCGTTGCCAACCAGGATAATATAAATTCGCTCACCTCCACGGCATCGTTGATATCGAGCAGCGGCAGGTCTCCGGTATCGAGTGTGGCATCGGCAGCCACCGCGATGATGCTGTCGTCATCAGGGTACAGCAGCGGGTGACCCAGTGACGGCCGGTGCAACTCGATGCGTGTATAGGGTACTTTCTTGAAACCCTCGACCAGCACCAGATCGATGCTCTCCCGATCCAGTCGGGCGATCAATTCATTCAACTTGGGTTCGGCGATCGTATCAGTCTCCGTCATCAGTGCCCAGCGCCGGTCCGAGGCGACCAGCACCTGCCGCGCGCCTGCCTTGCGCAGTTCGTAACTGTCCTTGCCCGGTTTGTCGGGATCGAAGTCGTGGTGGGCATGTTTGATGATGCCCGCACGAACACCCCGCTGCGCCAGCAGCGGGATCAGCTGTTTCAGCAGGGTGGTCTTGCCGGTGCCGCTGAAGGCGGCAAAACCGAGTACCGGTTTCAATAGATGCATGTCGACAGGCTGACCTGCACGTTGCATGAGTTCATGGTGATTTCTCATTCGCTCTGACAGATACGAATATGCATGTTTTAGATGGCAACCCAGATAAACAGGTGAAATTCGAATTCACTGCATCTGTATTGCCTTGTATCACTTTTATTCTTCACCGGATTCATCTTAAGGTAATAGTCTAACTGTTTTGGTGCATTTGGAAAGTGACATTCTATTGCACGGTATAGACGGGAATGGGCCTTATAAATCCACCTCTACACACAATCCTCCCTCCTGCCGATTGATTGCGCGTATACGCCCGCCGTGCGCTTCGACTGCGCGCCGTGCGATGGCGAGGCCCAGACCGTAACCGTCACGGTCCGCATTGTCGTCGGCGCGAACGAAGGGTTCGAACAGCGAGGCGAGTTTATCTTCGGCCACGCCGGGGCCGACATCGCAGACGCTGATGTGAATGCCACCCGCTGGCGTGCGCGCGGCGCCAATTTCGACGCTGGCCTGTGCAGGAGTGTATTGCAGCGCATTACGCACGATGTTGTCGAGTGCACGGTGCAGCGCTTCATGATTGCCGATCACTGTCAATTCATCCTCGCTATGCAGAGTGATCCTTCGGCCGGTGGCAGCGCTTTCGAATTGTGCATCCGTGGCGATGTCGCACAGCAGTTGCGTCAGATCGACGGGATCGGCTGGCTGGCTGACCCCGGCTTCGAGACGTGAGAGCGTCAGCAGTTCTCCGACCAGTCCGTCGAGACGCGCGCTTTCACGTTCAATTCGCTCGAGCGTTTGCCCGGCTTTCTCCGGGTTCTGGCGCAGCAGGCCGATAGCGACCTGCAACCGCGCGAGTGGCGAACGCAATTCATGCGAGACATCGTGTAACAGGCGCTGTTGTGCATTAACCAGTGATTGCAGTTGTCCCGCCATATGATCAAAGTCGCGGCCGAGGTCGGCAATCTCGTCACGGCGTCGGCCGATACGCGGACCGACGCGGGTATCGAGCAGGCCCGCGGCCAGTTGCCGGCTGGCGTCCCGCAAGTGTCGCACCGGGCGCGTCAGATACCAGGCCAGTCCAGCGCTGAACAACAGGCCGGTCATTCCAGCCGAGATCAGCCATAAAATGAATGGCGAACGATCCCGCGGATGTCGGTGTGATGCCCCATCCCCACGCGTCTCACCGGGGATGAACAACAGGTATTCAACGCCATTCGCCAACTGCACGCGCCGCAGTCCCCGTGCGCGCATGGTGTCGCCGATTTCCTGTCGAGCGCGTTGGAGCGCGGCGGCTGGCACACTGTGGCCGAACAGGTCCTTGCCCTGTGCGTCGACAATCAGCACCTGGCGGCGGAAACGTCGCGGCATGTCCTCGAACAATTCCGCCACTGTTTCGCGTCCACCATGGCGTAGCGCAACAGCTACTGCGTTGAGCGCAAGCTCTACGCGCGGTCCGGCCGCAAGGTTATCAAGTTCTTCCCAGCGCGCCTGGTTGTAGAGATTAACGGCAATCCCCACCGCGACGGAGATCACCACCAGTGACAGCCAGAATCCGAAGAATATTTTCCAGAACAGACGTCCCATCGCTATTCTGTCATCAGCTTATCAGTTGATAGCCCACGCCACGCACCGTCTGGATCGGCGAACGCCCGTCATCGAGCATGCCGAGCTTGTTGCGCAGTTTGCTCATGTGCATATCGATGCTGCGATCGAAGCGCGTGAGCTTGCGCCCCAGCGCCTGCTCGGCCAGATCATCCTTGTTCACCACATGGCCGGCATGTCGCGCGAGGACTTCGAGCAAGTTGAATTCCGTGCTGGTGAGATCCAGCGTCTGACCACGCCAGTCGGCAGTCCGCTCGGCGGGCCGCATGACGAGCAGACCCGCATGGACCAGCGTGTTATCCGATGCGGTGACACCGCGGCGCAGAACCGCCCTCAGCCGGGCAACCAGTTCGCGTGGATTAAACGGTTTTGGCAGATAGTCATCGGCGCCGAGTTCCAGTCCGACAATGCGGTCTACATCATCGCCCCTGGCGGTCAGCATCAACACCGGCACGCTGCTTGCCGCGCGGATGCGGCGCAAGGCATCGATACCGTTCAGTCGCGGCATCATCACATCCAGCACCACCACATCAAAGGCACCGGAGAGTGCGGTACGTGCGCCGGACTCGCCGTCATGCAGCGCCGTCACCGTGAAGCCTTCAGGCGCAAGATATTCGCCGAGCATTGCGCAAAGCTCGGTATCGTCGTCGATCAATAACAGCTGTGTTGCGGAGACTCCGTTCATAGTGTTCTCAATGTTGCCATAATCCGCCTGCCAGCTATCGACCTTTACATACTTTTACATACCTTTACGTGTTCACGACACCCTTTTACATCACCACAACCCATACTTGCCTCCATACCGGGCTATGTCCCGGCCAAACCCGAAATCCAAGAGGACTCACGTATGAAACATCGTAATCTCATTCTCACAACCCTGCTGGCCGGTAGCCTGGCAACCGCCGGTTTCGTCACCATCACCCATGCCGGCCCGCACTGTGGCGATCGCCACGGCGCACACGATGAAGGTATGAGCTACGGCGAAGGACAACATGACCCGCTCAGACGTCTGATGCATCAGGTTGATCTCACCGACGTCCAGCAGACCGAAATCAGGGCCATTATCGAGACCAGCCGCACGGATACGGAAAACGTCCGCCAGCAACTGCTTGAAAGCCGTAAGGCCATGCGCAATCTGGTTGCCGGCAGCGACTATAATATCGAGAAGGTGCGCGAACTGGCTGATCAGCAGGCAAAACTTCGTGCAGAGCTGACCGTTGCACGCGTCGATACCATGTATCGAACGCTGCAGGTATTGACACCCGAACAACAGGCCGAAATGGCGAAGTTGCGCGAACAGCATATGACAAGGAAGAAAGCCTGGATGGATGACCGCCAGGACGACTAGCACGATAGCCGCAGTGCTCTCAAGCGCGAATTCGGTAACGACGACATCTACTTTCCGGCGCCGAGTCTCAACTGGAATGTCTGGCCGAAGGCGCGCCTGAGGGTTGCGGCTGTTAGTCAACCACGGTCGTTGCAGCGCAGCGTTTTCGACAGACAGGGCGCAGGCAGATGATCCTGGACCAATATCGCTATATAATTCCGGTGCCGGTTGGACGCTGCGGAGTCGTGTTTACCTTGTCTGACAGCTAATCCTCAGCTGAGCGGCATGGCGATCGGACGATTGGCTGGGCATGACGGATACAGGACAGACGTTTATGGGACGTGAAACACGTCAATACGGCAATCTGCTGGAGCGGTCAGAACACTATATCTACCTCGTAGCAGGCTACATTCTGGTGATCGCCGCCGCGGGCCTGCTGGTTTCCGCTGTCATTGAAATGGCAAATACGATTATGGCAGGCGAATACACCGCGGCCATAATACATCTGCTTGACCGTGTCCTGCTCTCGCTGATGCTGGCTGAAATCATCTATACCGTCGGGCGTGTTGTACAAACGCAGCAACTCGAGACCGAGCCGTTTCTTGTTGTCGGAATCATTGCCGCGATCCGGCGTTTATTGATTATCACCGCGGAAGGCGTATCCCATGTCGATATCGCTGATCCTCGCTTCCTGGGAACGCTTGCCGAACTTGGCTTGCTTGCGGCTATTATTCTCATGCTCGCCTGGGCGATGCGTTTGCTCAGAAATTCAACTGTCAATGCGCCAGGCGATACGCCGTCCCTGTCAGGGGATTGAAGTAGTCTTCTGTGACCGGGCTGTACCCCTGATTCGGATAACCGTGCCGAACGGATGCGCTACTGTTTTACGTCCAACGACTCGGTAACCCTGACCAGAGCGAATGGTATACCCCGGCACAAGGGTTTCAGGAAACCCGTTTTTGATATAGACTCAATCCGCGCGTTGATATAGATAACTAATCAGAACATCAACCTGCCAGGCATATTGCATTATCTATGTATTCTTAAAATCTTATATGCTGGCAGATAAAGATTGACAGTGATTGATTAAGACTATCAGCGTCACCCTGTTGTCGAATTCTTTAAATATATAGGTATTCCTGACACGGAATGTCTATATTAATAACGAATCAATAAAAAGGCGTAAATCAAAATACCCTAGTGTTCATCACCGTCCCAACTTCAAGGAGGTTACCATGAATCACTCGAACAACTTCGGTAGATTGTTCTATCCGCTTATATCTGTCGGACTGGCAATCGGGCTCGCCAATCCCTGCCTTGCGGCACCCGACGGCGCCAAACTCGCCGCTGACAAGTGTGATGCATGTCATGGCAAGAACGGTAACAGCGAGAAGGACGATGTGCCCAGCATTGCCGGTTTCTCCGACGTCGTGTTGGAAGATTCCTTTGATATGTACAAGTCGGGTGATCGCAAGGGGGACACATACAAGGTCGATGGCAAGGAAACCAACATGAACGAGATTGCCAAGGATCTGTCAGACGAAGACATCGAGGCGCTGGCAATCTTCTATTCAGAGCAGACCTTCCAGCCGCGTCCCCAGAAGTTTGATGCGGCGCTGGCCGAGAAGGGCGCCGAAATCCACGAAGCGAAATGTGAGAACTGCCATTCGGAACAGGGCAGCAATGCGGATGATGATGCCGGGATCCTGGCGGGGCAATGGATTCCCTACCTGCAGGCACAGTGTGCAGCCTTCCGGAGCGGTGATCGGGAGCCGCCAAAGAAGATGAAAAAGAAGATTGACGATCTCAGCGATGAGGAAATCGAGGCGCTCGTCAACTTTTACGCCAGTCAGCAGTAATTTTCCGGGTCTGACGCTGCCCGCCATGGAGAGCGAAGCGAGGGCGCGTAGTCCCCGGAAGGCGCGGGCGCAGGCGGTATGCCCGTAGTGTATGGGCCCGACAGGTCCCAAGCCACAGCGAAGGGCATATGCAAGCGCTTCCTGCACGCCGTCAAGCCATTTGCGGGAGTACTGCGCAGGCAGCGCCTGGCGTGCATGGTATGGCGAAGCGGCACGGACGCAGGGCGGCCGGAGCATAATTGGCTGTCGTGACAAGCGAGGGCGAAACGGCGACCTGGATGTCCCGTTTCGCATCCTGAGCGTCACGACACGATTGTCGCCTGTGTCCGTGGACATCCGTAACGGTCTTCCGTGCCGGTATCCCTGTACGCGCCCTTGTCCCTTGCATTTGTCATTACCAGAGTCTGGCCACGCCAGCGAAGGAATCTGATTATCATGAATAAGCTGACACCCGATGAAGAAAAAAAAATACTGGAAAGTTCACCAAAGGGTACCTTTGCCCTGCTGCTGCTGATGGCCGCAATCTTTGCTGTCGGCTGGGCGTTCATGTACTTCGGAAGATTTCTTGAGCATGGAGCGGTGACCTGAGGGAGGGGTACTGATGCTTAGTGATCCACTTAAGGCTGTTTGCGAGAATCCACTCGAGAGAAAATGGATATGGATATCCATAATCCTTGCCGTGGTTGCCATAGTGCTGCTTGGCTACTACGCCGTAGCTGCCAACATTAATCCGCCCAGTAATGTGGAAACCATCGACTCATCACGCCTGCACCTGACGGAGGAGTTTGCCGAGGATAATCTTGGCGTGAAGACGGCTCCGGACGGCAGCATACACGTGACGCTGGTTGCCGCACGTTATGGTTTCTATCCCGAACGTATCGAGGTTCCTAGCGATACCCCTGTTACCTTTCGCATGGCCAGTGCGGATGTTCTGCACGGGGTGCATGCACCCTATACGAATATGACCAGCATGATTGTCCCCGGCTACATTTCCGAGGTGACCACAACCTTTCCGAAACCCGGTGAGTACACCCTCATGTGTAACGAATACTGCGGTCTCGGACATGATCATATGTGGTCGCGGCTGATTGTGGTATCGAAGGATAAGTGGGAGATGCAGCCATGAACGATACAAAGGCCGTAACGCTGAGTCTGGCCAATATGTGGGTGGCCTTTATTGCCTTCGGTGCCGCTGCGCTCATGGGCGTCTACCAGACGATTGAAAGAAGCGGTCTGTTCCCGGCACTGCAGTCGCCGGAGTGGTACTTCGGTTCCGTCTCAACCCATGGTGTGCTCATGGGTTTTGTACTGACGACGTTTTTTATCATGGGTTTTGGCTATTATTCGGCCACTACCAGTCTCAAGCAGCCGGTCTGGAACAAGCCGCTGGCCTGGTTCGGATTCTGGCTCGCCGTGATCGGTGTGCTGGCTGCTGCTGTACCGCTGTTGACCGGTAATGCCTCGGTACTCTATACCTTCTATCCGCCACTGCAGGCGCATCCGGCCTTTTATATCGGGGCAACCCTGCTGGTAGTGGGTTCCTGGGTCTGGTGCCTGGAAATGATCATGATGATGGTCATCTGGAAGCGGGCCCATCCGGGTGAGCCGGTACCACTGGTGATGTTCGGTAACGTTGCCAATGCCACCCTGTGGCTGTGGACCAGCATAGGCGTTGCCTCCGAGGTGCTGTTCCAGCTGATTCCCTGGTCACTGGGCTTGATCGATACCGTCGACGTGGGGCTGGCCCGCACGCTGTTTTCCTGGACCCTGCATGCCATTGTGTATTTCTGGCTGTTCCCTGCCTACATTGCGATGTATACCCTGCTGCCAAAAGAGGCAGGCGGCAAGTTGTTCAGTGATCAGATGGGCCGGGTAGCCTTCGTTATGTTGCTCGTCTTCTCGGTGCCGATCGGTTTCCACCATCTCTTTATGGATCCCTTCCAGGCCGATGGCTGGAAGTTTCTGCATATGATGGGGACCTGGATGGTGGCGCTGCCCACGATGTTCACGGGCTTTACGATCATTGCATCGCTTGAGATTGCCGGCCGGCTGAACGGTGGCAAGGGGCTGCTCGGCTGGATTGGTGCGCTCCCCTGGAAAAAACCCATGGTCACGTCCGTGATGCTGGCCCTGTTGCTGCTTACCTTTGGTGGTTTTGGCGGTCTGATCAACTCCAGTTACGCGATGAATACCATGGTCCATAACACTCAATGGGTCACCGGCCATTTCCATCTTATCTTTGCCGGCACCACGATCATCGTGTACTTCGGTATCGCCTATTATCTTTGGCCAAAAATGACCGGTCGAGAGCTCCATTCCTATGGTATGGCGCTTACCCAGTTATGGCTGTGGTTCATCGGTATGCTGGTAATGACCTTGCCCTGGCATGTGCTGGGTCTGCTGGGTCAGCCGCGACGGATCTCTTCGGCGCCCTACGATTCACCGCTGGTTGAACAATGGATACCCTATGATGTCGCCATGATTGCGGGCGCCGGTATACTCATGGTTTCGACGCTGTTACTTCTCTACAATTTGTGGAAAACGCATGCTAACGGGCAGCAGGAAGCGAACACCGAGGTTGAGTATGCCGAGTCACTCCATACCGCATTGCGGTTGCCAAATCTGTTGAACGGTTTTGCCTTCTGGAATGTGGTGTTGCTGGTCTATATGGTCGCCAGTTATGGCTATCCTGTTATTCAGTTCTTCATCCTGGATACACACGGGACACCACCATGGAGTATTTAATCATGAGGCGTTCAATAACAACCGCGATGATGACAGTTCTGGCCTTGCTGGCACCCTGTCTGGTGAGCGGGGAACCTTCATCCGAAGTGGCGTTTGATGCCCCGACGCGGGCATTGCTGGCCGCCGCGGACCCTGCCAATGGTGAAAAGCTCGCCGAGAAGTGTCACAGGTGCCACGGCGATGCCGGTGTCTCGGAGGTTCCCGGAGATGCGAATATTGCCGGACTGCGGGCCTCGTATATCTACAAGCAGCTGCATGACTACCACGCAGGGAACCGCATTGACAGGATTATGAACCGCCAGATGAAGCGGCTTGATGAGCAGCAGATGGCCGATCTCGCAGTCTGGTTCGCCTCCCTGCCAGCGGCGGAGCCTGCGGGTGGCGCCGTCGATCCGGCTGTATACCGGCTGGTGTTTTTCGGTGATCCTACCCGCAGCCTCAAGGCCTGTGCATCCTGCCATGGCAGGGATGGCCGTGGCGGGCAGTACGACCACCCCGCTATCGCCGGACAGAATCGGGATTACTTCATTGCGACACTGACGCAATTCAAGGAAGAATCGCGGGAGAATGATGTCTACTCGCGCATGCGCCTGATTGCCAGGGACCTGACCGCAGAGGAGATCGATGCCCTGGCCGAGTACTATGCGGCGCCGGTGACGAAGGAATCCCGGCAGTAACAGCCGGGACGGGAACGACAGCTACTCAGGGCCTGTTAACACGGCCATGGAATCCACAGAAAAACACGCAGTGAAAAATACGGGTTTCTTTCTATGGATTCCGTGGCCGGTGTTGTTATTTTGGGCGCTATTTTTTTCCGTGGACCCTGATATCCTTATCAGGGTGAAACGGTACTCATGGCCGCCTGCATCCCGAATTACCAGCCTGAAGCAATGCCAGGGGCGGGTTTGGCAGGATGGGTAATGTCAAGCCATTCTATCGCCGCTGAGCCGGGTGCTGAATCTGATCCCGTTCAGATAACGGATTCTGCCTGTTTCCATTGCGGTCTGCCGGTACCCGACTGTCCGGCACCCCCATCCATTTATGTATCAGGTGCCGAGCGCGCCTTCTGCTGTCACGGTTGCCAGGCGGTATGCAAGGCCATTGTGGGTGCCGGTCTGGAGGATTACTACCGGCATCGGACCGAAGCGGCGCTATCGGCCAATCGCCAGACGGTTCCCGATTTCCTCCGCCACCTGGATGTCTATGACCGGCCCGAGATCCAGAAGGATTTCGTCAAAACGAAGGACGACTGGCACGAGGCGTCGTTGTTGCTGGAGGGTATCCGGTGTGCGGCCTGCCTGTGGTTGAATGAACGGCATCTCCGGCGTCTGCCCGGCGTGATCGATGTCGGTATCGACGAAACCCTGCAGCGGGCACGGGTCCGCTGGGATCCCGGCCGGATCAAGCTCAGCGAAATTCTCAAGGCCATTACCGAGATCGGGTATATTGCCCATCCCTATGATGTGACACGCAGTCAACAGCTGCTGCAGGAACGCAAGCGGCGCAGCGCCGAGCGGATTATCTTTGCCGGCGTGGTGGGCATGATGGTGATGAACTTTTCGCTTGCGACCTATTTCAAGGGTGCAGCCGATGCCCAGGGGCAACTGCCACTCTGGGTCATCATCGGTCGCTGGACCAGCCTGATGATTACTGCATCCATCCTTGCCTACTCCGGACAGGACTTTTTTGTGGGGGCCTGGCGTGATCTGCGGAATCGGCGTGCAGGCATGGATATCCCGATTGTACTTGGTCTGACGGCGGCCTTTGCCGGCAGCCTGTATGCAACGATAGTGACCCGAGGCGAGGTTTATTTCGACTCTATTGCCATGTTCGTCTTCTTCCTGTTGCTGGCACGGCGCTGGGAGATGCGCGGCAGGTTGCTGGCAGCCGATCGCCTGGACCGGCTTGCGCATGCAATGCCCCGGACCGTCAGGCGACTCGATGAAGACGGCCACTGTGTAGAGGTGCCCGCCGGTGATCTGGTTGCCGATGATCAGGTGCGGGTACTGCCGGGTGAGACCCTGGCGGTTGACGGTGTCCTTGTTACGGGCAGCAGCAGTTTTGACGAATCACTGCTGACCGGGGAGGTAAGTCCGGTGTTGCGTCGGCCGGGTGACCGGGTTGTGGCCGGAGCCGTCAATGGTGAACAACCGGTTGTGGTTCGGGTGACGCATGGGGTTCAGGCATCCACTGTCAGTGAGATCCAGCGTCTGGCCGTGCAGGGACTTGAACAACGTCCCCGTTATACGGCGCTGACTGAACAGGCCGCACGCTGGTTCGTCGCAGCCATCCTGGTCATTGCCAGTGCGACAGCACTGTACTGGTTGTGGGCGGAACCGGCTCGCTGGCTTTCCAGCACCATCGCCGTGCTGATCATCACCTGTCCCTGTGCACTTGCCCTGGCAACCCCGGTTGCGCTGGCGGTGGCAGCAGGTCGTTTTGTGGAACTGGGGGTGCTTCCCTTGCATATGCGCGCACTGGATGGGCTGGCGAAGAGTGGCGTGGTGGCTTTTGACAAGACCGGAACCCTGACAAGCGGGCATCTCAGTATCGTCTCCGTCCTTGCGACTGCAGATCTCGACCAGTCCCAGTGCCTGTGCCACGCGGCGGCATTGTCCGTAGCTTCGGAACATCCCGTTGCCAGGGCATTACGACGGGCGGTCCCGAAACCGGGTATCGTCATCAGCGATGCAGGCAATGTACCCGGCGCCGGCATTCATGCCGTGATAGCCGGCGAGGACTGGCGTCTGGGAAGTCCCGCGTTTGCCGTGGGGGGAGGGCTGCCGGCGCCGGCTGTGCAGGCGACCATAGAACGTGAACAGGCTAATGGATGCACCGTATCGGTATTGTCCAGCGCGCAGGGTGTACAGGCGGTCATTTCGTTTACAGATTTGCTGCGGGATGGTACAGAGGAAATGCTGCTGCAGTTGAGAGCACTGGGTGTCGAATGCCTTGCCATTCTCAGCGGGGATACCCGGACCAGCGTATTGCGGCTGGGGCAGCAGTTGAAAATCAATGACGTGCAGGGAGAAATGTCACCCCTCGACAAGTTGCAGTGGATTAGTGCCAGGCAGAGGGCAGGGCAGCGTGTGATCATGTTTGGCGATGGCATCAACGATGCGCCTGTGCTGGCCGCGGCGGATGCCTCTATTTCCTTTTCTGATGCGACAGACCTCGCCAATGTGAGCAGTGATTTTCTCCTGCTTGGCAATAACATCAGTGCGCTGGCCGATGCCCGGCAGATAGCCCGCCGTACCCGCAGGACCATCACCCAGAACCTTCTCTGGGCAGCCGCTTACAATATGCTGGCGGTGCCACTTGCCGCGGTGGGCTGGATTCCTCCCTGGGGGGCGGCAATTGGCATGTCGTTTAGCTCGCTGTTCGTGGTCCTGAATTCCCTCCGGCTACAGAAAGGATAAACAACAGCAAACCGGAAGCGGGGAGAACTGCAACGATTGGTGATGATTAACTGGCCTCCACTTGTTAAAACAACCTGACCGGCCACACAGGTACCCGGGAAAACATAGAGGAATCAATGCCTGTCAGGAAATATTTTCCTGTGCATCCATGGCAGGGTGTCCAGGTAAGAGCTGTTCGGAACCGCGCCTTTTTCTTGCTACTCTATTAATGGTGATTTTATGAGAACTGATACCCATGATTAGCAGGTTCGTGCTTGTTGCAGTCGTAATTCTGACCGTAGTGGCAAGTCTGGCAGGATCCCGAATCGACTCAATTGCCCGGGATGCGTCCACCCGGGCCGCAGTCACCAATGCCTGGGATTTGCCGCCGCTGGTGCTGGACGATCTGAACGGCAAGCAGCGCAAGCTGTATGACTGGCATGGCAAGGTGATTGTCCTGAATTTCTGGGCGAGTTGGTGTGGCCCGTGCCTGACCGAGATTCCTTCCCTTGTTCGTTACCAGCAGGAGTACGGGGAGGCCGGGTTGCAGATTATCGGCGTTGCCATGGATGAAGCGCAAAAGGCACGCAACGTGGTACGTAGCCTGTACATAAATTACCCGGTTCTGGTCGCCGATCCGGATGATAATCAGGGTCTGCTGGGTCAATGGGGAGATGCACGACAGGTGTTGCCCTATTCTGTGGTGATCGGCCGTGACGGCCATATCCCCTTCACACAGATCGGCGTCATGGATGAGGAGAGCTTTACGGATAATGTGCTCCCCTTGATCAGGTCCACGCCAGCCATGGCGGATTTAAAAGCCGCTTCTTTTCACTAGCTGTTTCGTCCTGAGCTACTGACGGCAGCTTCCTTCTCGTCATTCCTGCACAGGCAGTGTCCACTTTACCGTGTACTTGGCAGCAATGCTCTTGAGGTAGTCCGGCACCTGTTCGGCAATCATCGCTTGTCTGACACGGTCCGGGATCTCGGAGAGCGGGCGCTGTCGCCCGGGGCGGCGGTCGATGATGATCACGAGATGGAAGCCGCGGGGTGTCTCGATGACTGCACTGACTTCACCGTCCTTGAGGTCCTTTATCGCCGCTTCCAGGGCCGGAAAACCACTGCCTTCATTCACCCAGCCCATGTCGCCGGCTTGATCGCGCCCGACAGGATCGATGCTTGACTCGCTGGCCAGTACGAACAGGCTCTCACCGTCGAGGATCCGTTTGCGCATGGCGTCGGCCTCAGCCTGCGTCGCCAGCACCAGTTGCCCGACATGGTAGCGCGCAGGCGTATAGCCGATTTCCGGATGTTGCTGGTAATAGTCGCGCATCGCTGACTCATCGGGGCTCCATTCGCGTTCCTTCTTCTCGATGAGAATACGCGGTAGCAGGTCGTTTTTGTAACTGGCAACCTGTGATTCTACGTTGATGCCGCTATCGAGAGCTGCCCGAGCGGCCAGGGTGATCTCTACAAAGGACTGCAGCCGGTCCGTTTCCTGTCCCGGTGTCTCCGGCGTAGCCTGCTTGTCTCGTGGTGACTGAATATCCGCATAGCGCACCGTGAAGAAGTCACCCTCGGCAAGTACGGTGTCGCCGGTTGGCTGCGGGGTCAGCCGGTCACTGTAAATACGCACATGATAGCGATCTGCAAGTCCCTTTAAACGTTCTGTCTTTAGCGGTTTGAAACGTTTCGAGATGTAGCTGGAGCGGGCCGCTGCCAGTACATCCGGGTTGCCCTTGTAACGCAGCTTGAAATCGCGATCGACGGTTTCGGGAATCGTGATGGAGTCACGCAGGCTTTG
>CAVXNM010000031.1:0-121641 GCA_963763115.1 uncultured Gammaproteobacteria bacterium | reverse complement strand
GACTGTGGGGCAACCTCAAGTACTGGTGGTTCGGCGGAGGCAAGACGCCGGCGGAGTACGATAAGCAATGAGACGCAATTTTTCTTAACGACAAGGTACGCCATAAAGTTGCCATTACCCCTACGCCAGGGGATGGCAAGAATGCCCGGTGGTGGCGGACCTTCAGATACAGGTGACTAACGGCGGACATCTGCCCTTTGTTGTCGCTCATGGCGGCCTGGACTCCATGTAAGTACATATACTAATATCTTTCCTTCTAGAGAAGTAGACTAGACTCGATTGCCTCTCTGTGATTTGCTTCCACAGAAATCCAGATTGGCGAGTGTTGATTGACACAATTAGTTGGCTAGGGAAAAGCCATGTTTACTGGCGATCATTCCAGACTTTAAGGCCAATAAACAGAATTCACGGAGTCCTGCCATGAAGAAATCAAGTCTGTGGGGTACTCTCAGCGCTTGTATTGGTATTTTTATCGCATTCTTCCTTCTTGTGACAGTGTCACAGGCAGCGCACAACAGTGAGCACCAGTTATCCACTGATGACTGGAAAGAAGTCATGAATAGGGTGGATCTCCTGGAACCCTCTGGTCTAATGCCGATGTTGATGCCGATCATCATGCTCAATAGAGACACACTCCAGCTCACCGATGACCAGGTGAATGCATTCCGCGCATGGCGAAAAAAGAATTACACACACATGGTTAATATCATGAATGAAGTGATCGAGAAAATGGTTCGATTTCGCATTGAATCGTTATCGCCCGATGTGTCGAAAGAACACCTCCTTGCATCACAGTCAGAAATACAGGAATTACAGCGCCAGCTACTGAAAATAAAACTCTCGTGCAGAGAACTTATCATGACCACCTTCACAGATGAGCAATGGAAGAACTTTGCATTCATCGTTTCTGACAATCCCAAACTTTCGAGTCTCATATCACAGGTTAATACTGTAAATTACGAACCTAAACACTAGAGTCTTCTGATTCGTTTCAGGGCGTCGGGCAAATACCCGCTTATGACTGAATCAGGTCATTCAGGGAAATAATTACCGGATATTAGGGAGCAATCATGAGAACATCGCACCTGTCTGTGGCTATTTTATTCATTGCTGCATTATCAAACCCATTCTATGCATATGCAGGGTCAGCTGATGAAAATGGAGATAAAGGGACAAAAACTGAGCCTGTTTCCAAGCCTGATCCTGACTGTGACCACACGAACGGTCTGCCTTCGGACCGCCTTTTTCATCTGACGTTATAACTCCGACTCTGGACGCCAGTAGAAATACGATCTCAAGATGAGAATGTCCGTATTAGCTGCATTCCAGACCGTTTCACGAAAATCGGTCATGTCCTTTTATGGCCGACAACCGCCGTAATGATAACTCGCATTACAAAGTTGTCTTTATGGTCGGGAAAGTCTTGCTTCGGCAGGGAAGACGACATTCAACGGCGATTGTATGCATTGCATCTTATGTTGCCCTGATCACAGGGATGCGGGTGTCGGCGCTGCCTCCACTGTCTGGTTATGCCGCGAGAAAAGTTTATTCGATCAGGTGATAGAAAAGCGCCGCAGTAGCTTCCGTCTGCCGGCACACAGAACTGGATCGCAGGCATAGCGATGCTGCCGATGGTGCGTGTGACGGCCCCGGTGATTACTCCGGGTCAGATGTCCACCACGGGAAAGCTCAGCCTGAACTCCGCGCCCGGTGCGGCGTCGACCACTTTCACCGTTCCGTGCATCGCGAGTACCAGTTGATGCACCAGCGCGAGGCCGATGCCGGTGCCGACGGTTTCGCGGGTGAGTTCGTTTTCCGAGCGGTAGAACAGCCTGAAAATCTTCTTCATCTGATCACCGGGGATCCCGGGGCCGTTATCGCGTACGGTGAACAGCACGCGTCCGTCCGGTTCCAGCCTGCAGTTGAAATCGATTGCCCGTCGGGCCGCCCTGGCGGAGAATTTGAGCGCGTTATCCACCAGGTTGATGATGATCTGTGTAAACCCATCGGCGTCGACCCGGATGACGGCCCGTGCGTCGGCGTCCTCGCAGGTGTAGTTGAATTCGAATCCCGCCCGTTCGATCTGGGTGGCCACCCGGGAGCGGATGCCGTCCATCAATTCGGCCACGCTCACGGGTTTGAGCTCGACCTGCAGGTCGTTGCGGGTCATGCGCGAGAGCTGCAGCACGTTGCCGATGAGGCGTGAGAGACGTTCGCTCTCGTCGAAGATGTAGTCGTAGTAAGTCCTTTTCTTTTCCTCCGGCGCCCAGCCCTCACGCAGTATTTCGCCGTACATGCGGATCGAGGTCAGCGGGGTTTTCAGTTCATGGCTGACGGCGGAGACGAAGTCCTGCTGCTGGCGCGCAAGGTTGATCTGGCCGACACCCAGCCGGTACATCAGGTAGAACCCGCCGCAGAGCACCACGGTCAGGATCATTGCGAGCCAGGTGATAAGTTCTCTGCCGGGCCCTGCGGGCAGGCGCTTGACGCTGAAGATCAGTTCCACATCGCTCAGCGGCGCGGACAGCCGTGTCTGGTAGAGCAGCGCGCCGCTCAGTTCCCCGGTGCTGGACAGATAGCCGCCGGCGGCCTCCGCGGTAAAAGCCGACAGGACATCGCCGCGATAGGCGACGGCCAAATCACTCATCCGTGAGAGGACAGTCTCGTTGAAGGCCGACTGGATCACACCCTGGAGGAACGGCTGCTGCTCGATCAGCGCCCCCTGGATAGTGCGCTGCCCGTCACGCCAGACCTTGCGGAACAGCACAAACTGACCGCTGTCGAGCCGGCTGATTTCGAAGGGATCGACTTCGCTCTCGAAAGTGAGGGTGCGCACCGGCGACTGCAGCAGCGCCCGTGCCGGTGCGTCGGCTTCACTCACCATTAGGGAGGACGTCGCAGCGGGTTCCGGCAAGGCACTGTATTCCTTGCGCATGGCGCGTGTTCCGGACGGGACGGTCTCCTGTTTCCCGGGTTCGCGCGACGGCGCACCGGCGTCCCCGGCCTGGTAGCGCGTGTCCAGTTTGAGGTCCTTGACCCGGCCCAGCGTGCCGGCAGCCTGCGCCTGACTCTCCTGTTCAGGCCCCCCGGGCGCTTCGTTTAGCCGATCGAAGGCGGCCTGTCCGCTTGCCTGTTCCCCGGACTCTGCCGCCGTGCCGGTCTCGTCCCGGTATGTCAATTCGGCCACCTCCTGCCGGTCGCGCCGTTCCCGTATTTCCACGGCCGCTGTTTTTCCCGCGTTCGTTCCAGGCCTGTCGTAGCGCACCAGCCGGTTCTCGCTGAGAATCTGCCGGATGTGCTCCGCCAGTGCTACCCGCTGCTTCAGCTCCCCGGCGGCGATTCCGTAGGCCGCGGGTTCGGTTCCCGACGCCGGCAGCAGCGGGGTGCTGAAGCGGCCTTGCGCATCCACCTGGAAGTAGCCGATCAGTCCGGGAATGGGGGAGGTGACCGGGTAGCCCGACAAGGGCGAACGCTGCAGGAAACTGGCGGCGGGATCGCCCGCCACCACCAGGAAGGCATAATCGGTGTAGGCGCGCACTTCCTCGTCGTCGATTAACCGGGTGAAGCGCAGGTCGATGCGCGCCGCCAGTTCTTCGGCCATGACCTGGTACTGGTGAAACGACTCCCACTTGAGCTGGCGGTAGGCCTGGTGGATCAGGATCGCTGTCGGAATGGCCAGGGCGAGGAAGAACAGCGTCAGCCACCGCCGCAGTCTGTTCCGGTCCAGCCCCGTGAGGGAAGGGCGCGGCATCTCAGTCCGTCACCAAACGATAGCCGGCACCGCGCACGGTGAGGAGATGCCGTGGCTGTGCCGGGTCGGGTTCGATCTTGCGCCGCAGCTTGGCGATATGAATGTCGACGGTGCGGGTTTCGATGTCCAGGTGTTTTGCGTAGCCCCACACACGGTGCAGTAATTCCTCGCGCGGCACCGGCCGCTCGGTGTTGGCATTGAGGTATTGCAGGATCTCCATCTCACGGCGGGTGAACGAGAGCGTCTCTCCATTGCATCGACCCGACAGATTACGGGCATCGATCTCGATCGAATCGCCCAGCCGCAAGCGGCTTTCCTGTTCGACGCCGACGCGCGCGCGGCGCAGCACGGCCTGGACGCGTAGCACAAGTTCAGCCACCGAGAAGGGTTTGGCTACGTAGTCATCGGCACCCAGCGAGAGACCCTGGATGATGTCCTCGTCGCTGGTTTTCGCTGTCAGCATGATGATGGGCTGGTCGCGGTCACGCGCACGGATGCGGTTGCAGATCTCGAAGCCGTCCATGCCGGGCAGCATGACATCCAGCAGGATAAGATCGAAGCCTCCATTCAGGGCCCGGTCCAGTCCCGCCGGACCATCCGTGACTGCATTCACGTCATAACCGTGATAGACGAATACGTCCATCAGGCCGCTGCGGATCGCGGCTTCGTCTTCGACGATGAGGATGCGCGGCTTGCGTTGCATGTCAGTTCAGCTTGTAGATTTCCAGTGATGTGCTGTCAATTCGAACAAAGCGGAGAATCCGTTGTCACCCGAATGGCACTTGCTTAAGCCAGAATCATGGCAAACAGCCACGGAAGACACGGGCATCATTAGTAAAAATTCCACGTTTTTCCGTGTTCTTCCGTGGCCAATGATTCATTAAGTAAGCGCCATTCCGTTCCCCCATTCTTTAGCAGACATCACCCTGATTCAAGCCTACCAGCCCCTCCCGTCCCGGGAATGTAAAACTTTGGTAAAACCCGCAGTGAAGTTTTTACCAAAGTCTGTCTGCAACATCGCCCGTCTCCTGCCTAGACTGAAGTCGCATTCCACAGAACCCACCTCACACAGGAGGCGAATCATGGCATTGATTACCAGACTATCACGGCTGTTCCGGGCTGATCTTCATGCAGTACTCGATCGCATCGAGGAACCCGACGTGCTGCTCAGGCAGGCCGTACGGGAGATGGAGGAGGAGCTGGCTCGTGACGAACAGCGCATCAGAGTGCTGGATCACGAGCACGGAGAGATGAGCGCGCGGCAAACCGGCATGGAGCAGTCGCTCGCTCAAATCGGGGAGGAACTGGATGTCTGCTTCGCATCCGGCAAGGACGACCTGGCGCGTGCGTTGATCCGCCGCCGGCTGGAGGCGCAGCGCTATCTCAAACTCCTCGGCGGCAAACGCAGCGCGTTGCAGGATACGCTTGCCGGACACAGGGAACGGGTCGGGGAGAACCGGGCGCGGCTGGAAAGCATGCGGCAGAAGGCCGATCTGCTGACCGACACTGGAACGACCGAACACGAAGGGGAAGGCTGGTTGCCACCGGATTTTTCCGTGCGCGAGGAGGACGTGGAAGTGGCCTTCCTGCGCGAACAACAGAAGCGGAGGCGCACATGAAACAGCCAACGTTTTTCGAGGGCGTTGCGGTTGCGCTGGTCGCGAGTGTTGCCGGCAGCGTGCTGTTTACCGCCCTGACGTCACTGTTCGCCAGCGGCACGGTGTTGCGCCTGCTGGTCGCGGGCCTCGGGCTTGGCTACGTCGTTTACCTGTTCAGTCGCAGCCGCGAACGCATCGGGCGCCTCACCGCGCTGGGGTTCTGGCTCATCGCGGCGGGTGCGGCCTGGTGGCTGGCGCCGTCGTTGCCGCTGTACCTGCTGGTGCACCTGGGACTCATCTGGCTGATCCGCTCGCTCTACTATTATTCCAGCCTGCTCTTCGGGCTCGCCGATCTCGGTCTTGGCGGTCTCGGTCTGGCGGCGGCCGTCTGGGCGAGCATCCACACGGGCAGCCTGTTTCTCGCTATCTGGTGCTTCTTTCTGCTGCAGGCATTGTTCGTCGCAATCCCTGCCAGTCTGGACAACCGGAAGCTGCTCCGCCAGCCGGCACCGGATCGCGAGGATCGTTTCCGGCGCGCCCACCGTGCCGCGGAAACCGCGGTACGCAAACTATCTTCTATCCGTTGAAACTTCAGGAGGCAGGATCATGAAATCGAAACTCATCGCACTCTCATTGTTTATAGCTACCGCTACCACCGTGGCCCTGTACCCGGCCTATCAGAGTATCGGGGCCCTCTCCACGCCGCCGGTCGATGTGCAGCCGGTCAGGCTTCCTCCTGTCGATCCACTGAAGAACATGCGGCCACGAATCGATGTCGTGTTCGCACTGGATACCACCGGCAGCATGGGCGGGCTGATCCAGGCGGCCAAGGAGAAGATCTGGTCCATCGCCACCACCATGGCTTCGGCGCAACCGGCGCCCGTGATCCGCATGGGCCTGGTTGCCTACCGCGATCGCGGCGACGCCTATGTCACCCGGGTGGTGGATCTGTCCGACGACCTGGATTCCCTGTATGCCACCCTGATGGATTTTCAGGCCGGCGGCGGCGGTGACGGGCCGGAAAGCGTCAACCAGGCGTTGCATGCCGCGGTCCACGATATCTCCTGGAGCCAGGACTCGCAGGCCTACAAGGTGCTGTTCCTGGTCGGTGATGCGCCGCCGCACATGGACTACCCGGACGATATCAAGTACCCGCAGAGCCTCGCGGCGGCCAGGAACAAGGGTATCATCGTTAATGCCATCCAGTGCGGTGCGGACAGCAAAACCACCGGGGAATGGCAGCAGATCGCCCGGCTGGGGCAGGGCGGCTACTTCCAGGTGGAGCAGGGCGGTGGCGCCGTAGCCATCGCCACGCCCTTCGATGAAAAGCTCGCCACCCTGTCCGAGAAACTGGATGACACGCGCATTTATTACGGCGACGCCGCGGAAAAGGAGCAGCAACAGCGCAAACTGGCTGCGACCGGCAAACTGCACGCCGCCGCCTCGGTCGAGTCGCGCGCGCGCCGGGCGGCGTTCAATGCCTCGAAGAGCGGGGCAGCCAACTTTCTCGGCGAGGGGGAACTGGTCGATGATGTCGCCAGTGGCCGCGTGGAGCTCTCCCGCATAGATCGGGACAAGCTGCCGGAGCCGATGCAGGCGATGGCGCCGACCGAGCAGCAGGCGCTGATCACCGAAACGGCGCAGCAGCGTGACGAGTTGAAACGCCAGATCAGCGAACTCGCCGATCAGCGCGCGGATTACCTGAAAAAGAAGGTGGAGGAGCGCGGCGGCGCCCGGGATTCGCTGGATGACAAGATTTACCGCGCGGTGCGCGCCCAGGCCGGCAAGGCAGGTCTGAGCTATGAGGCCGACGCACCGGCCTACTGAGCCGCTGGCGCCGCGGTCCGGCAGCACACCGGGCCGCACGGCGTTGATGGCAGGAATATATGTCTCTGGCAAGGCGGTTGACATGCCGCATCCGGCGACCAGACAGCACGCCTGGAAGCAGCTGCTCTATCCGTTATGGTATCCGGCAGGAGCGGACCGGATTTTCACGATTATGGCGCCCTCGGGCTGCGGCGGCGTCTGATCTACGTACATGTACTTATACGAGACTAATCATCATGTTAAACAGCTTTCCTTTCGATGAATCTTTGATTATATTTTAATATTTAGGCCGTATACAACAACCCTATGAATGTTTGAACGTGCGGTCAGACCATCTCCATGATGGGCAGAGAAGAGGGCAGTCAATATGAAGCAGTTTGCACGACATTGCGTACAACAACCGGTTGTCGGTGGCATCTACCGCGATAAGACGGGCAGCAGTCTTGTGGTGGTGAATGTTGCCGGCAACAAAGTCCTTCTGGAATATGCCAACGGCACCATCACCACCGTTGACATCAATAACTGGCAGCTGCTCCATCCAGAATCAGCCGCCTACTAGCCGGGCGGTTCAGCGAAAGGAGATAACAAAAATGGTAGAACGAAGGAAGATCGGGGACAGACGCGTAAATCCCCCCAGGCAGAGGTTGCCGTTTTATTACACCCGCCATAGCGCGGACCGGCGAGCGTCTGTTCAAACCTCGTGCCGGAATAACCGCAAGGACGTGCCGCGAATCACACAACCCGATACCTGATTCCACGACAGTGCCGTTTGCCACAAAGGATAACGATTGCCGCCGGGGGCATGATACCACGACATTCGGATTTCCCCGATAACGAAGGGTGACCGGGATTTACCGACTCAGCGCTGGTTGAGACTGAACCGACCGGGGCCGAGGCACACGAGTGCCAGTGCGGTGACGAGGTACATGCCCTGCAATTCCAGTCGCCAGCCGCCGTGCGGGCTGAGACTCAGCAGGTCGCCGGTGTGTGCCAGCAGGATGGCGACGACCATGTTGATGGCAATCAGGCCGGCTCCGATGCGCGCATGGAAGCCCAGGACGAGCAGTACCGGTCCCAATACCTCCCCCAGGTAGACGCCGTAGGCCAGAAAGCCGGGGAGTCCCATGCCTGTCACCATGCCCTGGATCGGACCTATCCCGTGGACGATCTTGCCCATGCCGTGGAACAGTATCAGGATGCCGAGGCTCACCCGCAGGATGAACTTGCCGGCGTCCTGCAGCGTGTTCGAACTCATAGATACGCTCATTGCCGTACCTTCGCGGGGAGGAGGTTTCCCACCCGCGTTGAAAATGAATGCGCGTCGCTTCGTGCACGAGGTCAGGGGAAGTCAGTCCCTGAACCGCGCGGTCCTGAAGCCGCCACGTGGCGGACTGTCAGGTCTTGCGGGCGGGTGTTACTGCTTGCCGGCCGCGCGTTTTTTAATCAGGGCGTCGACCTGCGATTCCGCCTGGGCCCAGTCATCGCAGGGATTGCCGCCGGTGAAACCGCGTTTTTCTGCCATGAAATAGGCCGCCTCGGAAATCATTTGCCAACGCGCCTCGGGAGTGACGGAGGGGACTGCCTTCGCGGCAGCCGGCTTCGCCGGGTTAGCAGCCTTTTTGGCCGGAGCCGCTTTCTTTTCGGGACTCGTCGTGGCGGGGTTGGGCGCTGGCGCTGCTTTCTTTGGAACCGGCGTCGCTGCCTTTGGTGTCGGTGCGGCTTTCTTTGGAGCTGGTGTCGTGGTCTTTGGGGAAGCTGTGCCTGTCTTCGGAGAAGTCGCGGCCGATGCTACGGCTTTCGGGTTTACTGCCTTCTTCGTGGGGGGGGTCGTCTTCTTGGTAGCCATCTTCATCCTCTCGATACGTTTTACTCGGTGGCTTCGCAGGACGTGCTCGCACCGTCCTGCCGAAGCCGGAAATATATACCTCCTCTCCGATCGACTCCAGTGTTTTGCGCACCTCGTTTCGCCAGTGAATCGATATGCCCTTACGACACCCGGTCGCCATGTTTACCAGATGTACAGTAGACTGTCCCGGTGTCACCATGGGTGATGACCGCCGTGGAGCCGGGTTCGGGCGAACGCAAGGCAAGGACACTTTCCCGCAGCACCTGATTGGTGCGCGCCGCGAATGGCCGGCGGGAATCAGTATAGCCTCCCGGCCAGGGTTCGATGCAGCTGTCGAGGTAGAGTGCGCCCCCGTTCCCGGGAGAGTCGTATGAGGTCCACACTCGACATGTCCACGAATGACGATCAGGCCCGGGCAATCGACATGCCGGCGGTGATCGTTTATTTCATCCTCCCGTATGGATCGCCGCTGCTGCGCCCGTGATTCTCTGTGACTGCTGATTTCTGCCCGCGATGGGATTGCAGTTTGCTAGCCGCGCTTGATGTCTGGATCAATCGGGTGGATCCCGAAACCCCGTGGTTTCATGAATACATGGATTTATCAGGACATGGAGCCGGGAGCTGATACTGCGGCGTCAGTCTGCCGGGCTGTGCGGGAACCGCAGGGTGACGATGAGTCCGGGTCCAGCGTCATCCAGATGCAACTCGGCGTCGTGCAAGCGGGCTACGCCCTTTACGAGGCTCAGTCCGAGGCCATTGCCAGGTGTATGGCGAGAATTCTCGAGGCGGACGAAACGTTCCAGGACATGTTCTTTTTCCGCCGCGGGTATGCCCGGGCCGGAATCACGCACCATCACCTCGGTAGCGTCTTCCAGCCGGCTGACCTGCAGCAGTATCGTTCCGCCTTCCGGCGTGTACTTGATCGAGTTATCCAGCAGGTTGCCGATGGCCTGCGCGAGCAGGTCACGACTGCCGGTGATTTCCGCGGGTTCGCCGGTCACCAGTCTGAATTCCTGTCCCTTCAATCCGGCAACCGGTTTGTAGAGTTCCTCGAGATCGGAAGCGAGCGTGTTCAGGTCGACATGACCCCATTGGGTACGGTTATTACCAGAATTCAGCTGCGCGATGCCGAGCATGGTATTGAAGGTTTTGATCAGGGATTCGGCATCCTCGATTGTTTTACCGATAGCATGGCGATATTCATCTTCGCTGCGACCCTCCAGTAGCGTGATCTCCAGACGGTTGCGCAAGCGGCTCAGGGGACTGCGCAGATCATGGGCCACGTTGTCGGTTACTTCGCGAATTCCAGTGATGAGTCGCTGGATGCGATCCAGCATTGAATTCAGGCGGTCCGCCAGGGCGTCGAACTCATCATTGCTGCCACTTGCCGGCACCCGCCGCGAGAGATCGCCGGCCATGATTTCACCCGCGGCGCGACTGATGGTGTCCATGCGCCCGAGTATCGTGCGTCCCAGCGTCACGCCCATGGCCAATGCCAGCAGCACGGCCATGGTCAGGATGAACGCCATCAGATACAGCATAGACTCCTGCAGATCCTCCGCCTGTCGAACACTGCGGGAGAGCAACAGGCGGCTGCCGTCCGGTAGCTCCCGGACAATCACGGGCCAGTAGGCGTCATCGTCGTAACGCGAGCCCGGGATGATGTCATCCTCCACCCAGACGCTGTGTACCTTGCCGTCATAGGGAATATTGCTGTCGGGCGGCCAGGCGAGCAGGTTGCCCGCGATCCTGGCGCCGTCGCGTCCGACCAGCAGGTAATACCGACCCTCCTCCAGGCCGTGTTCTTCACGCTGCGAGACCGCCTGCGCCAGTTTCTGCAGGCCACCGCTTTCGAACTTTCCGTTGAGCGAATACAGCTCCTGTTCGAGGCCGGTCTCCAGTTGTGAATCGACGTAGCGGCTGCTGGTCCAGTACAGCGCCGCCAGCAACAGGCCCATCACAACGGCATAGGCGATCGCGTAGCGCAGCGTCAGCCTGACCGCTGTGGTTCGGAACAGCCTAGGGAGATTCACTCAGCAGGTACCCGGCGCCACGCACCGTGTGCAACAACGGCACACTGAAACCACTGTCTATCTTGCCGCGCAGGCGGCTGATCTGCACATCGATCACATTGGTCTGCGGATCGAAATTGAAATCCCATACATGCTCGAGCAGCATGGTGCGTGTCACCAGCCGGCCCGCATTGCGCATCAGGTATTCCAGCAGCCGAAACTCGCGCGGCTGCAGACGGATGAGTCTGCCGGCGCGTTTGACCGTCTGGTTCTGCCTGTCGACGACCAGGTCGGCTATCTGCAGGTACTGTTGCTGTGCCGCCGGCTGGTTGCGCCGTGCCAGCGCCTCCAGCCGCGCCAGCAGTTCGCTGAAGGCGTAGGGCTTGACCAGGTAATCGTCGCCCCCCGCCCGCAAACCCTCGACACGGTTATCCACCTCGCCGAGTGCAGACAGCACCAGCGCCGGTGTCGGGTTCCGGTCAGCCCGCAACATGCGAATAATCGACAGACCATCGCGTCCGGGCAGCATGCGGTCAACGACGATGACGTCATAGTGACCGTTCAAGGCAAGATTCAGGCCGACATTGCCGTCGGCCGCATGGTCGACGACGTGACCGCACTCGCCGAGTCCTTTTGCCAGGTATTCAGCGGCCAGAACATCATCTTCAATCAGCAGGATATGCATGCTGGACAAGCATAACCGCATGGCGCCGTGGCGACATTACCATTTGGTAATGATTTGGAAATGCCGGAGTTCGGGTGACCAATTAAGCTATCGACGCATTGCACATGGGTTACCAGCACAAATTCCCCTTACCAATCATTCTGGAGATTAAATCAATGAAAACTTTTGCAACGGCGGATCCGTTCCGGACCTCATTGAATCTGGCGATCGTGGTTCTTCTTGCCGGTGGTGCGGCCTTTGGCGTAACGGACGCCGCGGCGGGTGGCCAGGGCAAGACGGACAAGGTGTGCGCGAAGACAAGCAAAGTCGCCTTCAAGGCCTGCGGCAAGGACGTGCAGGATAACTATCTGATCGCGCAGTCCAAGTGCCTGAATCTGACGAATGCTGACGAACAGGACACCTGCATGGCCGATGCCAGATCGGTGCGCGGGGACGAGAAATCGGAGTGTCGCGATGTCCGTGATGCGCGTAATGATCTCTGCGATGCGTTGACCATCGGCGGCGATCCCTACGACCCGATGATCGATCCCAATAACTTCGTCTCCGCCGATCAAATTCTCCTCGGCTTCAATATGAATCGCTATTTCCCGCTGAAAAAAGGCACGCAGTGGGTCTATACGAACAACGCGGTGCCGCCCGAGACCATTACCGTCACGGTCACCGATCAAACGACGGAAATCGACGGCATCCCCGTTGTCTCCGTGACCGATGTGGTTGAGGCCGATGGCAAGGTCACCGAGAACACCATCGACTGGTTTGCGCAAGACACGGATGGTAATGTCTGGTACTTCGGCGAGAGTACCATGGCGACCAATCCGGACAACATGCTGATCAGCGTCGATGGTG
Organism: uncultured Gammaproteobacteria bacterium; assembly: GCA_963763115.1. Lineage (GTDB taxonomy): Bacteria > Pseudomonadota > Gammaproteobacteria > UBA9214 > UBA9214 > CAVQCA01. Next base: position 109,076 of record CAVXNM010000031.1, on the reverse strand, counting down.
CCTGGCAAGCCGGTGTCGATGGCGCTAAGCCCGGTATTGTCATGCCGGCTATTCCCGCGGTCGGTTATGTGTATCGCCAGGAGTGGTTGCTGGGCGATGCAGAGGACGCCGCTGAAATTCTGAGCACGAACGCGACGGATGAAGATACTACTATAACCGCACCTGTGGAGTCCTGTAAAAGTATCTGCGTCAAGACCCACGACTACAGCCCCATCGAACCCGATGCCAGCGAGAGCAAATTTTATGCGCCCGATGTCGGGGTGGTCACAACACTGGATGATAACGATTCCACCTTCCAGGAGTGGCTTGTCACGTTTACTCCCGGTTCCTGAGGAGCCGCCCCGTCCCCCCCTCCATCGCCAACCGGCGGCGGAGGGGGATGTGTGTCGGGACGACCTTAATTCTGCCTGGTGGACAGGCATCGTGGAATTCACGATGCCGGTAATGAAGCAGGCCGTTACCTGAAAATGCAGCATGTCCCCTTTACCCTCGATGATATGAACAGCCAGCAAGCACACGTGGAACCGGAACCGGTGGCGGCGGTTACCGAGGTGCCGGTATTCCAGCCCTGTCCGCCCGATCCGTCCTGCCCGTACTGTAACGGCTCCATCGGCGCCGCGGAGGCGCTGGACTGGTCGTTTCTCGACGGTGTCTACTGCATCTCTCTGAAGAGCCGGGAAGACCGGGCGCTCACAGTCGCTGCCCAGTTTCACAAGACGGGGCTGTGCCGGCAGCTGCTGTTCTATCGCCCGCTGCGCTATCCGGGACGTGGTTATATCGGCAGCTGGGAATCGCACCGTGCGGTGGCCGAACACGCCAGGGAGAGGGGGTGCGAGACCACGCTGATCTTCGAGGATGACGTACAGTTCGTGCGCCGCCTGAGCCCGCGATCGGTGCGTGCCATCGGGCGCGCCATCAAAGGGCTGCCGCCGGACTGGATGATCTTCTTCCTGGGTCACTGGCCGCTGTGGGCGTACTTCGTGCGGCCCAACGTGCTGCGCACCAGTTCGGCCTGCGCGCATGCCTACATCGTCAGTCCGCGCCTGCTGCGCTGGTTGCACGAGCATCCCTGGGGCGCTTCCGGCATCGAGAAGCGCCGGCTCATCGGCAAGGCGCTGGACTCGGCCTATGCGATGCTTCCGGGGACCTACGCGCTGTTTCCGATGATCGCCACCCAGAGCATCAGCCGCAGCGACAACTTTACCGTCAGCCGCAAGAAGAACACCAGGCTCAAGCACCTCATCACGCACTCGCGGCACCGAGAATGGTTTCTCTCCAGATTGATGCGCCCGTTTGAGGCGATCGTGGTGCTGTTCTCGCCGCTGTTCTTCATCGCGCAGATGAGCTTGCGCTTCCGTGACTGGGTCGGCCAGCGGTTCACGGGAGTAATGAATGGACAGGGATGACCCGTGAAGTAACGGTTAATCAGCCGCACCTATAGGGGTAAGATCGCATAGCGCTCACAGGTATCTTCTCGATACCCCCCGGGTCTACAATACAGTCGATCCCTTGACTTGCCCGACCCATGTGTTGCATGTCCCGATGTCGATCTTGAACACCCGCTTCAGTCGCTGTGCTCAGGTCACCGAGGCGCGGCGCCCCACTGGAGTTTGTTTTTGTCTCTCAGGTGCGCCGGATCTGGGAATCGTTGATCGTGCTGTTGCCAAAATAGTTCTTGCTTCATCCTGTGCCGGTCAGGCGTTATATGGAGACTCTTGCCGATATGCGTGCTATACACGACGTAGCGCGTAAATACCCGCCAGCATTACGACCAGCCCGGGGACGGTGCTTACCAGCAGTGGATTCCAACCATAGACTTGCCCCGTCTCGCTGGCCAGCTGGTTGACCAGGTAGAACCCGAGACCTGCCATAATGCCGAGAAGGAAACGCTGTCCCGTTCCCGTCGAGCGCAGTGATCCGAATACAAACGGCACGGAAATGAACAGCATCAGCAACACGGAAACCGGCGTTACGAAACGGCCGTACAGGGCATAACGGTACTCCTGCGTCTCCAGGCCGTTCGTTTCCAGGTAGTCCAGAAACTGCCTGATGTTCTGCACCGACATGTTTTCCGGCTTGAGCAAGACCACGTTGATCAACTCGGGGGTCAACAGGGCCGGCACCGTGACGGTTTCCTCCACACGCGTACTGGCGCTGTCGCCCGCGAACAGAGTCTCCCGCATGTTATGCAATACCCACTGCCCCCCCCTGTAGGCCGCCGTATCGGCATGCAGTGACGATATCAGCTGACGATTCGGGTCGAATTCGAAGACGCTGACATCGGCCAGGGTATCGTTATCGAATATCTTGTTGATGTAGATGTAGCGGGATTCATCGCGCACCCACACGCCTTTCAGACCCATGAAGCTGACGCGTTTTTCCAGCGCGCCGGCGCGCAGGCGCTGTGCGTATTGTTCGGCGACAGGGGCCAGACCCTCACCCAGGGCAACGACGACCACCAGCAGCACCAGACCGGCCTGCAGCACGGACCGGACGATGCGCCAGACCGACAATCCACTGGCGCGCATGGCCACCAGTTCCCCATTCACAGCCAGCGCGCCCATACCCGTCAGCCCACCGATCAGCGCGGCCGTGGGGAACAGCTCGTAGATGCCCCTCGGCAGGGTGAGGGCCACATATTGCAGCATCTTGGAGATACTGTAACTGCCCTCGCCGAGTTCATCGATTTCCTCGATGATGGAGAAAAACACATTGAGTCCCATGATCACCAGCAGGGCGATGCCGGTCCCCTTGGCCATGGCGAGCGCGATGTACCGGTCGAGCAGCTTCATGACCGGCGTTTCGTACGGCAGACCAGACGACTGTCATTCAACAAGAACAATGCCACTAACACAGGTAAACAATGCACCCAGCAGATACCGATGACAGGGGGGATTCGACGCGCACGTCCTGCCGGTCGAACTTCATTATCCGGTAGTCGATATCGCCCAGTCTGCCTTCATAACGATAACCATCGACTAACACCAGATATTCGTCACCCAATTGGTCGACGCTTTCGGTCATGTGCAGTACCTCATAGCTCGGGCTGAAGTCAGTGCGTGTACAGCTTAACGCCACCAACCATTTCTGGTGACACGCAGTGCACCGCACGTGCAGGAATCCTGTGATCAGCCGGTGCCTCGCAAGGATGCAGTCATGGTCGCCATCCGTCATACCTCCGCGTCAGACATGGCATGATCAACGGCATGGCCGCACACACCGAGACCTTTTACGAGGTATTCAGCGGCCAGAACATCATCTTCAATCAGCAGGATATGAATGCCGGACAAGCATAACCGCATGACACTGGGGGGGCATTACCATTTGGTAATGATTCGGACAGGTCGGCGTGCAGCCGGTTCGTTAGTATATCCGCGATATCTCACATGCCTCTGGCACAGAGTGCATTTTTCCCCCTGGATGATGATGAACAGCCAGCAAGCACACGTGGAACCGGAACCGGTGGCGGCGGTTACCGAGGTGCCGGTATTCCAGCCCTGTCCGCCCGATCCGTCCTGCCCGTACTGTAACGGCTCCATCGGCGCCGCGGAGGCGCTGGACTGGTCGTTTCTCGACGGTGTCTACTGCATCTCTCTGAAGAGCCGGGAAGACCGGGCGCTCACAGTCGCTGCCCAGTTTCACAAGACGGGGCTGTGCCGGCAGCTGCTGTTCTATCGCCCGCTGCGCTATCCGGGACGTGGTTATATCGGCAGCTGGGAATCGCACCGTGCGGTGGCCGAACACGCCAGGGAGAGGGGGTGCGAGACCACGCTGATCTTCGAGGATGACGTACAGTTCGTGCGCCGCCTGAGCCCGCGATCGGTGCGTGCCATCGGGCGCGCCATCAAAGGGCTGCCGCCGGACTGGATGATCTTCTTCCTGGGTCACTGGCCGCTGTGGGCGTACTTCGTGCGGCCCAACGTGCTGCGCACCAGTTCGGCCTGCGCGCATGCCTACATCGTCAGTCCGCGCCTGCTGCGCTGGTTGCACGAGCATCCCTGGGGCGCTTCCGGCATCGAGAAGCGCCGGCTCATCGGCAAGGCGCTGGACTCGGCCTATGCGATGCTTCCGGGGACCTACGCGCTGTTTCCGATGATCGCCACCCAGAGCATCAGCCGCAGCGACAACTTTACCGTCAGCCGCAAGAAGAACACCAGGCTCAAGCACCTCATCACGCACTCGCGGCACCGAGAATGGTTTCTCTCCAGATTGATGCGCCCGTTTGAGGCGATCGTGGTGCTGTTCTCGCCGCTGTTCTTCATCGCGCAGATGAGCTTGCGCTTCCGTGACTGGGTCGGCCAGCGGTTCACGGGAGTAATGAATGGACAGGGATGACCCGTGAAGTGTCGGCGTGACAACCTGCCTTCATTGATGCCGGACTGACTTAAGCGACGGTTAGTCGGCAAGTCATGTCCTTATGTTCCGCAACCGCATTTGCGCGACTCATCGTGATGCTTGCGAGCAAGATCCCCAACATGGCCGACCGCGACGGTATGCAGGTAATGGTTGGGTGTTAATCCATAAACGCTGTTTTCACCGCAAAGACGCAGAGAACGCAGAGAAATTCTTTAACGCAAACAAATAACCAGCCTTGCGCTTTTGCAATGAGTTTATTTGATTATGAAAGGACCCCGGTTAAGTTCATAACGCAGGAGATGTTGTATGGGAACCAAGGTTTTTGGAAGTGCTGTCGATACGCGCAAACGCCGCCGCAAGCTAGTCCACAAGAAACTGGCCACCCACACGGCGGCGTTCGTTTTCCTGCTTTTCCTGCTCATCTCCACCAGCCGCTGGGGGCCCCAAAGCGTTCTATTCGATGTCCTGTACCCGTTGGGTATCCTACTGGTCGGGTTGTCGACCGCAGCCAGACTGTGGACCTCAATCTACCACGCGGGCTACAAGCTGCATACCCTGCTGACTGTCGGTCCCTACTCAATATGCCGCAACCCCATGTACTTCTGCAACTGCGTTGGCGCGGTCGGTGCAGGCTTGACGACAGAGACGCTCAGCCTAACCGTGCTCATTCTTGCCAGCCTAGCCTTCTATTACCCCTTCGTGGTGCACCGGGAGGAACGGAAGCTGCGCAAAGAGCACGGCGAGGACTTCGAAGCCTATCGCCAGAGGACGCCGGCGTTCCTGCCGGACTGGCGGCTGCTTGTCGAGCCGGAGGAATACACCACCAATATCCGCTTTTTCCGCACCAAGATTCTGGACTCCAGCGTGCCTTTCGTCGCGGTGGCCGTGATCCATGTCATCCAGTTGTTGCACACCCATGACCTGCTTCCGCAGTTGCTTCAGCTCTACTGAATCGCCGCACATCCACAGCCCCGGCTTCACGAACTGCTCCAGGTCTGCGGAGTCGCGGAGCAAGCTGGTGTCGCCATTCTCTCACCACCACCGGTGGTATGATGTCGAACTACATTATGAAACCATGGTCCCGCTTCCTGCTGCTATCTCTCGCTTGCGTGGCGGGTTGCCAGCCCTACCTGCCGATGTCACTGAAACCCGAGGCGGTGAACCGCGAGCTGGCGGTCCCTCCCGATAACGTGCTGCGCGTCCGGGCACGGGACATCCGTCATCCGCTGCTGCAACCCCTTGAGCTGAATTATCGCGACGGCCTGTCGCCGGATGAGGCGGCGGTGCTGGCGGTGCTGGTCAACCCCTCGCTGCGGGCCGAGCGTGACCGCCGCGCCCTGGCCTCGGCGCAACTGCTGACGGCCGGTATCCTGCCCAACCCGCAGTTGAGCGCGGCGCTGGATATTCCCACCGGCGGCAATGACGCGAACACCGTCAATGGTCACAGCGTCGGGCTCAACTGGGATGTCACCGCGCTGATCACCCGCGGGGCCAGGCAAACGGCAGCCGCGGCGGAGGTGGACTCCGTCGATCTGGAGGTGGCCTGGCAGGAATGGCAGGTGGCCCAGGCCGCCAGGACGGCGTTGTTCGACCTGGTGGCGCTGCAGGCGCAGGCAGCCCAGGCGGAGCTCGTCGATCACAATCTGGCTGAGAATCTGGAGATCCTGCGACGGGCCGTGGAGCAGCATGAGAAGACCGTGATTGACCTGGCCGCCGCAGAAGCCGCCAGCCAGGATGCCCATGCCGTTCTACTGGGCTTGCGGCAGGATCTGCGTCACCAGCAGCTGGTCCTGAACCAGTCCCTGGGCCTGCCGCCGGAGGCCTCCGTGCGGCCCGAACCGGGCGTGGTATTGCCCTCCACGGTACGCCTCCCGTCGGAACAGCTGCTCACGGAGGCGATCGAAGACCGGCGGCTCGACCTGCTGGCGCTCAAACGCGGCTACGAGAGCCAGGAGGAAACGCTGCGGGCAGCCGTGCTGGCCCAGTTTCCGAAGATCAACCTCGGTTTCAATCGCGCCAGCGACACCAGCAATGTCGACACGACGGGCTTCGGTGTCGGCATCGACCTGCCGATCTTCGACCGCAACCAGGGCGGCATCGCCACCGAGCAGGCGACCCGCCAGAAACTCTACGACGAATACCTCAACCGCCTCTTCGAGGCGAGATCGCAGATCGCCATAAGTCTGGCCGACATCCATTCATTGATGGAGCGGATCGCCGCCGCCGAATCCGCTATTCCCGTGCTGGAGACGCTGGTCAGCACCTACCGCGATGCCCTGGAACAGGGTAACGCCGATGTCCTCAGCTACTACACGGCGGTCGGCAATCTTGCCCAGCGACGGCTCGATCTGCTGAAACTGAAGCAGCAGCTGGTGCAGAACCGGATCGCACTGGAGATCGCCGCCGGACAGTACCTGCCCGATGAGTTACCTTCGTCCGCGCCCCGTCTCTCGACCAGGAGCCTGTCCGAGCAATGATGAACCTACTGCGAAAGCACCACGACGGTCCTTATGGACGCAAATCCTCGTCAAATAGTCCCCGCTATTCTCCTCGAATTTGCGTCCATCTGTTCTCGCCGTGCCGCTTTCTCGCGACGGTCCCCATTACTCGGACAGGCTCCTTGGAGTCATTACCATGAAATCCTGGAGTGGCTACAGCCTGTTGATCGTTGCGGTGATTGCGGCTTTGTGTGCCGGCTACTTCTGGAGGCAGGCCGGCGATCCGGGGTCGCAGGCAACACCTGCCACGGAGGAAGCCCTCGGTCAGCCCGCCGCCGACGATGCTCCGGTGGTATCGGTGCGCACCGTGGCGATCACGCAAGGGACCATTCAGCAGACGCTTACCGCCTATGGCACGGTGATCTCGCAGCCCGGTGAAGTGCGTGTGATCTCGGTGCCCTTTGAGTGCCGGGTGGTGCATGTGTTGGCGGTGGCGGGGCAGCAGGTGTCCGCAGACGCTTCCCTGGTGGAGGTGGAACCGAGTCCGGACACAACGTTGCAGTGGGAGGAGGCGAATCACGCCGTCGCGGCAGCGAGCAAGCAGTTGCAGCAGGTCCAGCAGCGTTTCGATCAGCGCCTGGCCACCAAACAGGAGCAGTTTCAGGCGCAGCAGGACCTCCAGTCGGCACAGATCACGCTCGCAAACTTGGAGAAGCGGGGGGTCGCATCCCGGCGGAACCTGGTTGCGGACCTGGACGGTATCGTCAGTAAGGTGGATGTGCAGGAGGGGCAGATCGTAGCGGCCGGCGGACCGCTGGTGGAACTGGCGGTCGAGAACCGGTTCGAGGTCAAGCTGGGCATCGAGCCGGAGGAAGCCGCCTATTTGCAGGTTGCCCAACCGGTCTCCCTGTTCGCTCCCGACCAGGGCTCCCCGGCTGCGATAAGCGGGAAACTGCGCCTGATCACCCGGCGGGTGAATCCCGATACCCGACTGGTCGATGTCTTCGTGTCCCTGCCCCCCGATGCCCGGCTCCTGCTGGACCAGTATGTACGCGGGCAACTGACTATCGCTTCGGAACACGCGCTGGTGGTCCCGCGTGAAGCGGTGATTCCCGAGGAGGGGGGGTATGCCCTTTACACCATCGAGCATGATAAGGCGGTTAAACACACCGTGGCCCTGGGATTTCAGAACGCCGGAATGGTGAGCGTGCGTGGCCACGATCTCGAGCAGGGCCAGCGCGTGGTGGTCGTGGGGAACTACGAGCTGGAGAACGGGATGGCCGTGACCGAAGCATCGAAACCATGAGTTTTTACGCCTGGACGCACCATCACGTCCGCTCCATCCTGTTTCTGATGGCCGTCCTGTCGATCGGCGGGCTCGCCAGCGGCTGGGGATTGCCGGTGGCGTTGTTCCCCGAGGTGAGTTTCCCGCGCCTCCGGGTAGACGTGGAGGCGGGAGACCGGCCCGCCGAGCGCATGGCGCTGGAGGTTACCTACCCCATCGAGCAGGCGCTGCGGGCCATTCCCGGCGTGCGCAGCGTCCGTTCCACCTCCAGCCGCGGCAGCGCCGACATCTCGGTCAACTTCGACTGGGGCCAGGACATGGTCGCTGCCATGCTCCAGGCGGAATCGGAGATCGCCCGATTGATTCCCTCACTGCCGGCCGGCACCGGCTTCGACGTGAAGCGGATGGACCCGACGGTGTTTCCCGTCATCGCCTACAGCCTCACCTCCACTACGCATTCGCTTGTGGAACTGCGCGACCTGGCCACCTATGAGCTAAGCCCGCTGCTGTCAACGGTCAGTGGTGTCGCCAAGGTCGATGTCCAGGGCGGAGCCGTCGAGGAGTACCGCGTGGAGGTGAACCAGGCCAAGCTGCAGTCGCTGGGCATGACCCTCGGCGATGTGGCGGCGGGTATCTCGGCGGCCAATGTACAAACGGCCGTGGGGCGTGTGGAAGATTACGGCAAGCTCTACCTGATCATCTCCGATACCCGGATCGCCAGCCTGGACCAGATCAGCCAGACCGTACTGCGCTCCGGAGCCGACGGCGTGGTCCTGCTGGAGGACGTTGCCACGGTGCGCAAGGGAACCGCACCCAACTTTACCCGCGTCACCGCCGACGGACATAACGCCGTGCTCTTCCAGGTCTACCAGCAGCCCGGTGGCAACACCGTGCAGATAGCCCGGGAGGTCAAGGCCAAGCTGGCCGAGACCCGCCGGCGTCTGCCGGCGGACATCCGCATGGCCAACTGGTATGACCAGAGCGAATTGATCCTCGCCTCGGCCGGCAGTGTCCGCGAAGCGGTGCTGATCGGCGTGGGGCTGGCGGCCGTGGTGCTGCTGGTGTTCCTGCGCAACTGGAAAGTGACGCTGATCGCCACGCTGGCGGTGCCGGCCGTGCTGGCCTCCACGGTACTGCTGCTCTACGTGCTGCACATGAGCTTCAACATCATGACGCTGGGCGGCATGGCCGCCGCCGTGGGACTGATCATCGACGACGCCGTCGTGATCGTGGAGCACATCACACGCCGGCTGCGCAGCGGCAGCGGACCGGAAAGCGACCGGGTGATGCGGGCGACGGCCGAGTTCACCCGGCCGCTGTTCGGGTCATCCGCCTCCACTATCATCATCTTCACACCCCTCGCGTTTCTCACCGGCGTGACCGGGGCGTTCTTCAAGGCCCTGTCACTGACCATGGCCGTCAGCCTGGTCATCTCCTTCCTGATCGCGTGGCTGGCAATCCCCGTTGTCGCCGCCCATCTGCTGGGGCCAAAGGATGCCGAGCAGGAGGAGGGCGGTTCGGTGACGCGGGCGGCGCACCGGCTCTACGCCAGGCTGATGCACCGACTTTTAATGCGGCCGTGGCTGGTTGCCCTCGTGATCATCCCGACGCTCGGTCTGGGTTATCTTGCCTATCAGAACCTGGGCTCCGGCTTCATGCCGGTGATGGACGAGGGCGGCTTCATCATCGACTACAATGCCCGTCCCGGCACGTCGCTGAAGGAAACCGACCGGCTGCTGCGACAGGTGGAAGCCATCCTCCATGAAACGCCCGAGGTGCAGAGCTACTCCCGTCGCACCGGTCTGCAATTGGGCGGCGGGCTCACCGAGGCCAATTCCGGCGATCTGTTCGTCCGCCTCAAGCCCCTGCCCCGTCGCCCGATCGAAGAGGTCATGGACGAGGTGCGCCAGCGCGTGGAGCACGCGGTGCCGGGGCTGCAGATCGAGACCCTCCAGCTGATGGAAGATCTGATCGGCGATCTCACCGCCGTTCCCCAGCCCATCGAGGTGATCATTTTCTCTGATGATCCGGGTGTTCTGGAAACCACCGCCCGGGCCGTCGCCGAAGGCATCAAGACGGTCGACGGGGTCGAGGAGGTCAAGAGCGGCATCGTCCTGGCCGGCGACGCGCTGGACATCAGGGTGGATCGCGTCAAGGCCGCCCTGGAGGGCATGGAACCCGAGGCAATCACCCGGCAGCTGAACGACCTGTTGACGGGCAACGTCACCACGCAGATTCCTCGCGGCCCTAAATTGATTGGCGTGCGCGTCTGGACCGCCGGGGACTTGCGGGCCACGGTGCCGGATCTGGAGAAATTACAGTTTAGCGCTCCTGACGGTCACCTGTTCCCGCTGAAGCGTGTGGCGACACTGCAGAGCGTGACCGGGCAACCCGAGATCACCCGCGAGGACCTGAAACGCATGGTGGCGGTGACCGCCCGTATCAGCGGTCGCGACCTGGGCTCGACTATCCGCGAAGTTAAGACGGTGCTGCAGCGTCCGGGCATGATACCGGCAGGCGCGACCTACCGCCTGGGCGGACTCTACGAGCAGCAGCGGATCGCCTTCCACGGCCTGCTGGTGGTCATCATCGCCGCCATCGCGCTGGTGTTCCTGCTGCTGCTGTTCCTCTACGAGAATCTGCGGGTCGCGGCGGCCATGCTGTTTACGACGATGCTGGTGCAGGCGGCGGTATTCATGGGTTTGTGGCTCACGCATACCGAGCTGAACATTACCTCGATCATGGGCATGACCATGATCGTGGGCATCGCCACGGAAGTTGCCATCTTCTATTACTCGGAGTATGCCGGATTGTCCGGTGAACAGGCGGCGAGCCAGCGGCTGATCGCTGCCGGCGTCAACCGGATGCGGGCGATCACGATGACCACCGTTGCCGCGATTCTCGCACTGTTGCCGCTGGCGCTGGGACTGGGCCAGGGCTCGGCGATGCAGCAACCGCTGGCCATCGCCATTATCGCCGGACTGATCGCCCAACTGCCCATGGTTCTCGTCGTGCTGCCCGTCGTGCTGCGGCTGTTGCGGTCCCACAGGTGAAGGAGAGTAAGTTACCGCAGCGGCAATGGGCCTGTTACGGAATACCGGGCACCGCCATGAGCAAGCCTGTTCGGCTGACCGTCATCAAGCCGGACGTTTACCTCGAGTCGCTACCAACGCAAGAGAAGACTGGCGGTGACGAGGTCACGGTTGGACGCATTGTTCCCGAAATTCCCGCGCAGGAACTCAAGGCTTACCGCAGCATGCGGGCCGAAGCTGTAGGTCGTCTCGGGGCCAAACTGGAACTCGGGCGAATCCGGTAACCCTGAGGATCGCTCGAACCGCATACCGAGTTCCCACGGAATCCTGGGTCGGACCGTTGCCTCGAAATTCCATGCCCAGGGACGTTGCGCGGAAGCGGTGAGCAGACCCGGCTCGAACCTGTCCAGCGCGGTGATCACCTCGAAATCGACCGAGTATCGATTTTTCTGCAGCGACATGAAGGCGCCTGCTCCTCTCACCTCCGAGTTCTTCAACGTCGGATCATCGGCCTGGGCGTTGTTGATGAGCTTTTTTATATCGTATGCATGGGTGAGGTCACTGGTGTAATACGCACCGGCGTCCGTGTCCTCGATGGGGCTGAACGTAAGATTGCCAACCCAGGAATACGCCGGGCTCCAGTCGGTGCCCGCCCTTGCAGCGAACGTGATCTCGAAGGTGTCGGTCTGGTAGCCGCCCGCGATTTCACTTCCCTGGATCTCGCCGAGCACCTGGGTGGTCGGATCTTCGCGGAAGTGGCTGTTAAACTCGCCAAATGGCAGGGAGGTGCGGCCGACCGTGATGTACCAGGGTTCCGTCTCGGCAGCGCCGAGGGTCAGGGTCAGTTCGTCGACGGTGTATCCGTCGGAGTTGTGCAGGTCATAGCTGCCCTCGTAAAGACCGGTCAAACCATAAAATGGCACCCAGCGCAGCGCTCCGGTGATCGAGTCCAGGTAGGTGTCGTTATTGGCGGGGCCCCCCTGCTTTTCGTGCGTGGAATAGCCCTCGAGCTCGACTGCCGGCATACAACCGAGGCAGGATCTCATGGACGGCGAGCTCCTCCCTGAGCTCGGACGGGCTGGTAAAGAACATCGCCCTCACGGTGGGCTTGGCCAGCTGACCCTGCAGAAGAATCTGATCGGGTCTGGGTTTCCAGCGGTGGCATCGGGTCGGAATCCGGGATCGCCGCGCGGGCCTGGTGCATGAGGAGCAGCATTGTCAGGATTGTTGCCGCACGATGAGTGACTACCATTTACTGACCTATTGCCTTTGCTCGCTGAGCAGTTCCACTTGCTCAGTGCTGTCCTCGATCGTTACATCAACAACGACGCCAGGTGCATGGCATGTGTGTTCGAGAACACCCGGCCCAAGCCGCAACCACTCCGTGGTTTTGACACAACTCGAAAACATCCGCACAGCCACCATGACTGTTTCATCGAGGACGATTATCTGACCCTCATCCTCAGCTACGCCGACCACATACTCCTGCTGATGATGCTTACCCACGCGGGGGTGTGACGGCATTTGCCTGCTTTGTTTCACTGACGAGGGAAGACACAGGAATCAATGTAGCCAATGAATCAATAATCTCCCCGGAAACGCTTACGTATGCCCTAAAAACCTTGAATGGTAGTTGTATTCATTTCACTACTCTACGTCGAGACGAACGTACCGTGATCGGCATAGCCGGTTATGCATGTTCGCAGTCCGAACTATCCATTAAGATACCAGAGATGTAAAATTGTCCGGGAACTGTACACATCCCGAATTACCCATTACATTCCCGATACATCGCCATGCGGCAATGAAAATTCGGCGTCAATGGATCAGCCGTCGCGGGTGGGGATGTTTCTGATCTTCAACGCCATGAGCTTTTCCTTCGTGCAGCAGTGCAGTCTGCCGGGCTGATTGCCTGGTCATGGCGGCGGGTTCACAATGACCTCCATGACGTTTGTGATCGTTGACAGCCTGTGTAAGGTCTATCCATCCCGCGGTGCGGATCAGGTGGTTTTCGACGCACTTTCCTTCGCGCTCGACCGAGGGGAGGTGGTGGCCTTGCTCGGCGAGAGTGGCAGCGGCAAGACGACGCTGCTCAACCTGATGAGCGGCATCGACACCCCGGATGCGGGCCTCGTCCGGATCGACGGTGTCGCGGTCCATGACCTGGGCGAACCCGCGCGCACCCTTTTGCGGCGGGAGCGGATCGGTTTCGTGTTCCAGTTCTTCAATCTCATCCCGACGTTGACCGTGGCGGAGAATATCGCGCTGCCGCTGCAATTGCTCGGCCGGTCCAGCCGGACCGCCCTTGAGCAGGCAAGCCGGCTGCTGGAGGAGACGGGGCTGGCGGGGGCAGGGGAACGCTATCCCGAAACGCTCTCGGGCGGGGAGCAGCAACGCGCCGCCATCGCCCGGGCGCTGGTTCACGAACCGGCGTTGCTGCTTGCCGACGAACCCACCGGGAATCTCGATGAAAACACCGCCCGGCGCATCATCGATCTGCTGACGGGGTTGGTCCGCCGTAAGGGCGCCACGCTGTTGCTGGTCACGCACAGCGAAGTGGTGTCCCGCTCCGCCGATCGCATCCTGTCGCTGCACCACGGGCAGGTGACGGCGGGTTGAGGCCGCTGCACGCCTTTCCTCCCCTGCTGCTGCTCGCCGGCCTGCGCTATTTATTGCGCCACCGCTGGCAGGGCGTGCTCGCGCTGACGGGCATTGCACTGGGTGTGGCGGTGGTGCTCGCCGTGGACCTGGCCAACCGCAGCGCCCGGGCCGCATTCGAGCTTTCCGCCGCGCAACTGCAGGGCACGGCTACCCACCGGCTGGTTGCGGCCGACGGGACGCTGCCCGAATCCCTCTACGTCGACTTGCGACGCCAGCCGGGACATCCGCCCATGGCGCCAGTGGTCACGGACCGGGTGCGGGTGGCGGGACAGGCAGGCCGATACCGGCTGGTTGGACTGGACCTGTTCGCGGAAGGCCCGTTTCGTCGCCGGCTCGCGTCGGTCGCGCCGCGGGGGGACCTGATCGGCGACTGGCTCACCCGTCCCGATGTGCTGGTGCTTGGTTCCGCCGCCGCCCGGCAATTCGGCGTTACGGCCGGCGACTCGCTGCAGATCAGCTATCAAGGCCGGTTGTCTTTACTGCGTATCCTGACCATCGACCCGGCCGTCCCCGCCGGTGGCGAGGATCTGTTGCTGGTGGATATCGCCACTGCGCAATCGGTTCTGGGCCTGGCCGGGTGTCTCAGCCACGTGGACCTGATCCTCGATGACGCCGCCGAGCGCTGGCTGCGGGAGCGCCTGCCTGATAGTGTGCAGCTGGTGACGGTGGGCGAGGCGGCGGCGGGCGTGACCCGCCTGTCCGCCGCCTTCGAACTCAACCTGACGGCGATGAGCCTGCTGGCCCTGCTGGTCGGGATGTTCCTGATCTTCAACGCCATGAGCTTCTCCATCGTACAGCGGCGCAGCCTGCTGGGTCGTTTGCGCGCCGTCGGGGTGACGCCCGGGGAGCTGTTTCGGCTCATCCTCGCGGAGGCGGCAATCCTCGGAGTGCTTGGTACGGCGGCGGGGTTGGTGCTGGGTGTCTGGCTGGGACAGGGTCTGACGCGCCTGGTCGCCGCGACGGTGAGCGAGCTTTACTACCAGGTGGGCGTCGCGGCACTGCAACTGGATCCCCTGGTGTTTCTCAAGGCGGGCGGACTGGGGTTGGCGGCCACAGTGGTCGCGAGCCTGGCGCCGGCGCGGCAGGCCGCCTGGACGCCACCGCTCACCACTCTCTCACGCGCGGCGCTGGAGCGAGCCACGCAACGCCAGCTGCCCTGGCTGGCGGTGCTCGGCCTGGGCGCGCTGGCGAGCGGTCTGACAGTCGCTCTGGTCGTGCCGGGTGGCGTGATCATGGGCTTCTGCGGCCTGTTTCTGCTGGTCGTCGGCGCCGCCCTGATGACACCGCCGTTGCTGCACGGGCTGCATCGGCTATTCGCTACCCGGTTACCGGCCGGTATTTCCGGCATGGGTGTGCGCAATCTGGACCGGCACCTCTCCCGTCTGGGAATTGCCATCGCCGCCCTGATGGTGGCGCTGTCCGCCGGCGTGGGTGTGGGCGTGATGGTGGACAGTATGCGCGGCGCCGTGGCCACCTGGCTGGGCGATCTGCTGCGCGCCGATCTCTACGTGGCGGCCGCCGGTTTCCGGGACGGCGAGACCCTGCCCGCGGCAGTGGTTGCGGAAATCGCGACCCTGTCCGGCGTTGCGGCGGTGAGCCGCTACCGGCAACATACCCTGAGCTTGCCGGAACGGCAGGTGACGCTGATCGGCGCCCGTCTGGCATCGCCCTCGCGCCGTGGATTCGACCTCCCTGCAGGCGGAGATGACTCGGTGTGGGAGGCGTTCGACCGTGGCGGGGCGTTGATATCGGAACCCCTGGCCTACCACCTCGGTCTTGCGCGTGGCGATCATCTGCAGCTTCCGACGCCCGCAGGGCCGCGTGATTTCACCGTCGCCGGTGTCTTCCGGGACTATGCCAGCGAGCACGGCCGCATTTTCCTGGAGGAGGGCGCCTACCGGCGCTACTGGTCGGACCCGGCGGTGAACACTCTGGCGCTGTTTGCCACGGGCGGCGACGCGGACGGTCTGCGCCGCGCGGTGAGCGAGGCCTTTGCCGGGCGTTACCGGCTGGAGTTGACGCCGGCACGCGCCATTCTGGCCGAATCCCTGGCCGTATTCGATCGCACCTTCCGCATCACCCGGGTGTTGCGCGTCCTGTTGCTCAGCGTGGCGTTCATCGGCGTGTTGAGCGCATTGATGGCCCTGCAGCTGGAACGCAGCAAGGAATTCGCGGTGTTGCGGGCGCTGGGCCTGACACGCGCGCAGATCGCCGGGCTCATCACCGGCGAGTCGCTGGTCATCGGTCTGCTTGCCGGTGCTATCGCCATCCCGACCGGACTGCTCATGGCCTGGGTGCTGATCGAATCCGTGCAGCGCCGCGCCTTCGGCTGGACCATGCCCTTTGACGTGGATGCCGGGCTGCTGGCGCAGACCGTACTCATCGGACTGCTGGCATCGGCGCTGGCCGCGATCTACCCGGCCTGGCGTTCTTCCCGACGGGATCCGGCGCCGCTGCTGCGGGAAGACTGAGCATGCGCCTGCTGTCGCTCCTGGTGCTTGTTCTCCTGCTGTCGGCCTGCGAGAGGGAGGCGCCGCCGGTGGCTGCCTCCCTGCCGGTCGATCGCGTGCTGGGTGAGGAACCCGATGCGGGCTTTACGCGCGCCACGCAGACGGCAAGCATGCAGTTTCCGGCGGATCACGGTCCGCACGACGATTTCGCGCTCGAGTGGTGGTATCTGAGCGGCAATCTGTACACGCCTGAGGGTCGGCGTTTCGGGTACCAGTTCACGCTGTTTCGAATCGGCCTGCGCCCCGGCGTGCCGGCGGCAGATTCGCGCTGGCGCAGCAACCAGATCTATATGGGCCATGGCGCGATCACCGACGTGGCGGGCGGGCGTCATTATTCGGCACAACGCCTGTCACGCGCGGCGCTTGGCCTGGCCGGCGCCGAGTCGCAGCCACTGGCGATCTGGCTGGACGCCTGGTCATTGCGCGGTGGCGGCGAGCCGTTCCCGCTCGCGCTGTCAGTCGACGCAGAGGATTTCGGGATTACCCTGGAACTCGCGGCCGGTGAGAAACCGCCCATCCTGCAAGGTGAGCAGGGCTTGTCGCGAAAGAGCGCCACGCCTGGCAACGCGTCTTACTATTACTCATTTACCCGTCTGCCGACCGCGGGAACGCTACGCGTGGGCGCAACAAGCTACACGGTAAGTGGCGAGTCATGGATGGACCACGAATGGTCAAGCTCGGCGCTGGACGACGACCAGGACGGCTGGGACTGGTTCGCACTGCAACTTGACGATGGCCGGGAGTTGATGTTCTACCGGTTGCGGTACCGCGACGGCGGCATGCATCCCTACAGCCGTGGCAGCCTGGTGCTGCCCGATGGCAGTACCCGCGAGCTGACACCTGCACTCGTCACGCTCACGCCGGAGCGTTACTGGATGGCGCCGGACGGTACCCGCTATCCGGTTGCATGGCGGCTGGTGGTGCCGGAGGAGGGTCTGGACCTACGTGTCAAGGCGGCGCTGGACGACCAGTGGATGGATGCTACGGTCCGTTACTGGGAGGGGGCCGTGGATGTCACCGGCAGTCATACCGGCAAGGGTTACCTCGAACTGAGCGGTTACAGACCCTCGTCCCAGTAAGGATGCTCGCCGAAGCGTCCCGCCAGAAAATCCGAGAACACCTGGATGCGCCGTGGCAGCATGCGGCCCGGCGGGTAGAGGGCATAGATCCCGACAGCGGGTCGACGGTAGTCGTTCAGGATGCGTACCAGAACGCCTTCCCGGAGATAACTGCCCAGGATGAAGGTAGGGCCGGTTGTGATGCCTAGGCCGGCGAGTGCGGCACAGGCCAGGGCTTCGCCGTTGTTGGCGCGGATGCGGATCTGCGGCTGGGCGAAGACCGTTTCGCCCTTCGGCGTCTCGTATTGCCAGTGCTGGCGGTAACCGATGTTGCTGTACTGCAGGCCGATATGCCATCGCAGCTCATCCGGATGCGCCGGTTCCCCGTGGCGTTCCAGGTAAGTTTGGCTGGCGCAGGTCACGGCACGCGAAATGCCCAGGCGGCGCGCCACCAGCGTGGAATCCTGCAGTTCCCCGATTCTGACCGCCAGATCGAATCCCTCCTCGATCAGGTTGATGTTGCGGTCATTGAAGTCCAGGTTGAGTTCGATGGCGGGATGGGTGTCGAGAAAGTCCGTAATGGCGCCGGAGAGATGCCTGAGTCCGAAGGTGAGCGGGGCGGCCAGCTTGATGGCGCCACGTAATTCGGTGGTCTCGGCCGCTACGCTCTGCTCTGCCTCATCGAGTTCCGCGAGGATCTGCACCGCGCGTTGGTAAAAATTTCTGCCGGCCTCCGTCAGGGCCAGGCGCCGTGTGGTGCGATGCAGCAGCCGGCTGCCCAGTCGGCCTTCCAGCTGGCTGATCCGCCGGCTGACCATCGATTTCGCCACGCCGAGCCGCTCACCGGCGGCAATGAAGCTCCCGGATTCTACAACCGCGACCAGGGCCTCGATATCGGCAAATTTGTCCATATTGTTGCTAAATATAGAACAAATAAATCGATAACTCGCTATTTATTAACTTATTCGCAACGGCCATGCTTAGGTTGTAAGTGTGGAGAGTCTCTCCAACCGCCATAGCGAGGAAAAAACCATGAATCAATCCACGTTGACCGCAGCCACCCAAATGACCGCCCGGCTGCTCATGTCCGCAATCTTTGTCATGGCCGGCATCAGCAAGCTCGGCGCCTATGCGGCAACCCAGGGCTATATGGAGAGCATGGGCGTACCGGGTGCGCTGCTGCCGGTGGTGATCCTGATCGAACTCGGTGGCGGTCTCTCCGTGCTGCTGGGCTGGTGGACGCGGATCAGCGCATTCCTGCTGGCGGGATTTTGTGTCGTCAGCGCTCTGATCTTTCATGCCAACTTCGGCGACCAGATGCAGTCCATTCTCTTCATGAAGAATATGGCCATGGCCGGCGGCTTCCTGTTTCTGGTTGCGGGCGGCGCGGGTGCATGGTCGCTGGATGCGCGGCGCCAGATGAGTCGCTGAGGCATCGCCACCGGTAGCGGCGACTCAATACATCTACTGCAGTGTACGGCGGCGACAGCCGTCCTTTGGACCTGGAGGAACTGAAATGAATACTGTAATTAAGTATGAGAATGACACAGTCAGACATGTTTCCCGCATCATCAAGGGTATGCCGGCGACCGACGGGGCCGGTGTGGAACTTACCCGGGTCATCGGTCAGCCGGCGCTGCCCATGCTCGATCCCTTCCTGCTGCTGGATGCGTTCCGCTCCGACCGGCCCGAGGACTACCTGGCCGGCTTTCCGCCGCACCCGCATCGCGGCTTCGAAACGGTCACCTACCTGCTTGCCGGGCGCATGCGTCACCGGGACAATGCCGGCCATGAGGGCGTCATTGCGCCCGGCGGCATCCAGTGGATGACGGCCGGCCGGGGCATCGTGCATTCGGAAATGCCAGAACAGGAGAATGGCCTGCTGGAAGGTTTCCAGCTTTGGGTGAATCTGCCCGCCGCCCACAAGATGGATCATCCCGGCTACCAGGAATACCCGGCGGAACAGATCCCGGTTGAATCCCGCGAGGGAGGCGTCGAAGTGCGGGTCATCGCCGGAGTGACCTCGCAGGGTACCCGGGGGCCGGTCGTGCAGCCCCTCACCGAGCCACTGTACCTGGATGTCCTGGTCCCGGCCGGTCGGGAATTCACCGAGCGCCTGCCGGAGACCCACAATGCCTTCGTCTACGTCATTCAGGGTCCGGTAACGGCACGCGATGCAGATGGCAAGGTGGTGCAGTTGGGACGTGACGACCTGGGGGTGCTGGCTCGTGGCGATGTCGTTCGGGTTGAGGCCGGAAAGGAAGCAACGCGCTTTCTGGTCGTGGCCGGCAGGCCTCTCAACGAGCCGGTGGCGCGCGGCGGGCCGTTCGTCATGAACACCAGGGACGAGATCCAGCAGGCGTTCGAGGATTACGGGCAGGGCAGGTTATAGGGGATACCCTCGCTGACTGAACGGGTAGCCAGGGACCGGCTGCCCGTCACGACCGGGTGTTCGCTGATTCTCATCCGCCGTCCGGTCAGATATCAAGGACAATGTTCCTGACATTGACGGCGTAGTCCGCCGGGAAATGCCCTGATGCAGAAGACGGATGGCAGAATTTATCTTGGCGACGGACGCCGCCTGGGTTATGCCGAATACGGTGACCCGGAGGGGAGGCCGCTGTTTTATTGCCACGGGTTTCCGGCTTCGCGTTTCGAAGCCGCGCTGCTCGACCCGGCGGCCCGCAAGGTGCGGGTGCGTATTGTCGCGGCGGATCGGCCCGGTTTCGGCGTGTCGGATTTCCAGCCAGATCGCCGGTTCGGGGACTGGCCAGGCGATGTGGCCGAACTGGCAGATGCCCTCGGCATCGACCGCTTTGCCATCGTGGGGGTGTCGGGGGGCGGGCCCTATGCGCTCGCGTGTGCGCGGAAAATACCGCGGCGCCTGACGGCGGTCGGCGTGGTGTGTGGTCTGGGTCCGGTCGGCGAATCCCGGGCGCTAAGGGGCATGCTCTGGAGTCGACGGCTGGTATTCAATCTGGCCCGCCGGGCCCCGTGGCTGCTGAGACTGAGCTATGCGGCCGTGTTCGAGCATCTCCTGCGCCGGCGGCCGACGGCGATCCTGTCGATGATTGCCCGCACGCCTGTCCTTCCGGACCGACGGGTGCTGGAGCGTCCGGAAACCAGGCGGGCGTTGCTCGCCTCCATTCAGGAATCCGTTCGTGAGGGCTCACGCGGGATACTGCACGAACTCTCTCTGTATACCCGGGAGTGGGATTTCAGGCCAGAGGAGATTGCCCTGACCGTCGATCTCTGGCATGGCGAGGCGGATCCCGTCGTGCCCGTGGCGCACGCGCGCGCACTGGTGAAACAATTGCCGCGAGTGCGTCCCGTCATCCTGCCCGGTGAAGGGCATTTTTCGCTCCCGATGAACCACATGGAAAGCATACTCCTCGCGCTGACCGGCTGATCCGGCTGTCTGATCCCTGAAAAAACGGCACAAATCCGCGCATTGGGCTACAGACTGCGGCATTTTGGGCCGATAAATACACTGCCTGACGAATAGCCCGCGCGATTCACCGCGACGTCCGCGCGGGTGGGATCAGGCGGTAACTGCAGACTGACAGTGAGGAGACTCAATGACCACCTACTATGCCGTTAATCACGAAGACGTATGGTTATTGGACGGTTCCAGCACCGGGAATGTGATCCATCTGCAACTGCCCTGTACCGCCCGCGTCACTGCAAGGGAATGCTGGCTGATGTTGGGACAAGGGGATGTCCGGGGGGCAGCGGAGAAATTGTCTGACATGCTGGAATTGAACGACTGGGATCAGCAGGTGGCGGATGACCCGCGATATGGCTTCTTTCTGAAAGTCTCGGCTGCGCGGAAAGGAGTGCTCACAGTGGAAATAGTTCGCGCGCTGGTGGCCCAGATGCTGGCCATCGGCGATTGACTCGTCGTAACGAATAAGCCGGGGCGCCTGCCCTGGCCCATCATTCAAGAAACCAACCGGCGGCTGTGGACACTCTTCCACCGTCGCTGCAGAATCCTCCCGGGCCCGGCGGGCAACCGCACTCCAGATAGCCCTGATTCTCGAACTGCGTATCGTGTGCGAGTGTGGCAGGATATCCAGTCACTGAAGGCGGGCTTTAATTAGCCGAAGAGTTCCTGCTGCGGCTGGAACAAATCGTCCGGTGTTTCCTGGTCGGTGAATGGCTTCTGATAGCTTGGCGGGCAAGCGGTAATCGGATCTTTATGCATAACCATAGACTTGAGCATTGGCAGCACGAGCATGATTTTTCGGTGCTGCACGAGCACGGGGAACGGCGCACACTGCAGGTTCTTCTCCTCACGGCCACCATGATGATCGTCGAGGTCGTCGCCGGCGTCATCTTTGGATCCATGGCGCTGCTGGCCGACGGCTGGCATATGGGCACCCATGCTGCGGCCTTCCTGATCACCATCTTCGCTTATCGCTATGCCAGAAAGCATGCCGCCAGTCCGGCGTTTGCGTTCGGTACCGGCAAGGTCAGTGTGCTGGGGGGATTCGCCAGCGCCGTGGCCCTGGCCGTCGTCGCGCTGGTCATGCTGGCCGAGTCGGCGCAGCGTCTGTTCAACCCGCATGTGATCCAGTTCAACGAGGCGATCGGCGTCGCCGTGCTTGGACTCATCATCAACATCATCAGCGCTCTCCTGTTGCAGGACCATCGCGTTCAGGAGACACATAATCATCACCACGATCATCATCACCGCCATCACCATGATCACAATCTGAAGGCGGCCTACCTGCATGTGCTGGCCGATGCGCTGACGTCCGTGCTTGCCATCATCGCCCTTTTATCCGGCAAGTACTTCGGCTGGAACTGGCTGGATCCGGTCATGGGGATAGTCGGCGCCGCCGTCATCACCCGCTGGTCCTACGGACTGCTGCGGGAGACGGGTCCGGTTTTGCTGGACGAAAGCATCGATGAGCAATACAAGACGCTCATCCGGCAACGGATAGAGGGCGATGCCGACAACCGGATAACGGACCTGCATGTCTGGAGGGTTGGGCCGATGCATTACGCAGTGATTCTGTCGCTGGTCACGCAATACCCGAAACCTCCGGAGTACTACAAGGCACTGTTGGCCGATCTCGATCGGCTTGCTCACATCACCATCGAGGCAAACCCGTGCGTGGGCGGGCCCTGTATCGGGCCGGGGCAGCATACGGCCTGACCAGATGCTGCCCATAGGCCAGCATCTCTGGGGGATATTTTCGGGTGCCCGGCCATACCCGGTAGGCCCATATGCAGCGGCGGCTGGATTTTGGTATTGAGCGCAGGCGCGTAAATTGATATAAAAGTCAATATATAAAATATAAATTAATATATTGATATATAAATCAATATATGTTATTTGTGATGCAACTTAACATAATTATCAATCTTTCATGAAGACAACGACTGAACTGCTAAGCCAGATCATCACTCTTGGCCGACAGAAGGGGCTCAGGCAGCAGGACATCGCCCGGCGTGCACGGCTTCAGCCGGAGTCGCTTTCGCGCGCCAAGAAATCCGGTGATCTGTATGTCTCCAACCTTCAGGAACTGGCCCGCGTGGTCGGACTCAAGCTGGTCCTGGTGCCCGATCAGCCCGTAATCGAGAAGATCGATAAAGGGACGCTGTTTGAATGAGCCGGGATCGTGAGGCGGCCATCTGGACCCGCCTGGCGGGACATCCGGTTCGTATCGGGCGACTGTACCTTACGGAGACGGATTGTCGTTTTACCTATGACGCTGATTATCTGCACACCGGTCTGCCCGGTCTGGGGCGGGTCTATGCTCCGGAGATCTATCGTGAGAACACCATCATCCGGAAACGCACGGCGTTTTTCGATTTCCTGCCACCGATCCAGTCGCTGATTCCGCCGCAGGGTGAAAGGAATTTTCAGCGGCGCCTGATACTGGCCTACCTGGCCAGGACCGGCATCGTTCCCGCCCGCGGGATCGATGAGGACTGGGAAATACTCAAGGTGTCGGGACATGGCGCGATCGGACACCTGGACATCTTCGAATCGGACGAAAAGGCGCGGGCTTGGTATGCGGCACCGGTGGATTCCTCCCTGTTCGAAATTACCGCCGACCTGGGGTTCTCACTGAAGGCGTTTCTTACCTGGTTTGATACGGACGCGGAGATCTGGCTTCACGTCATCGGTCCGACGCCAAGCATTGGCGGGGCCATACCCAAACTGCTGGTGTCGATCCCGGAATCCGGCTGGGACGGCCGCATCGGACTGCCGACCCGCTTCGGTGTGGACGGGGTAACCGATGTCGTGCTGAAGTTCGAGCAGACCGGCACCTACCCGGGGATCATCGAGCTGGAAGCGCTCGCCATCGCCGTCCACCGGGAAGCCGGGTTCGAGGTGCCGAGACACTGGATGGCGGAGATCAATGGCATCCCGGCGCTGGCGATCGAGCGCTTCGACCGGGATGCCGCGCACACTCCGGTATTCGCCGAGTCCCTGTACTCGATCCTCGCCTCGGGTGACGCGACCGTTACCAATAATTACAGCTACTGTTATGACAGGATCGGCAGGGCATTCGACCGGTCGCCCATCACCCTCGTCTCCGATCCTGTCGACGCGAAACGGCACCTCCTGAAACGGTTCATTTTGGCGCTGCTGACGGGCAACGGCGACCTGCATCTGGAAAACCTGTCGATTATCGATCGCGGCGAGGGGCCGTGTTTCTCCCCGGTCTACGATCCCACCCCGATGCGCGCCTACTCGATCCACAATATGCTGTCCGTGATGCCCTTCGGTGACTACGGCGAGTCCACCGGGACACGCGGTGAACCCGTCGGTTTTGCCGAAGCCCTGCATAATTTTACGCGCAATCTGGGTATCGGCCGGGCCGCGCTCGGCGATATCATCAGCGCTTCACTCGAGGTTACGCGTGATTATCACCAGCGCGTCGCGGCGCTGAGATCGCTGCCTGACACCAACAAGCGGAATCTGATCTCAATCACCCGGAAGATAGCGTCGATGCTGGAAACGGTTGTATAGTTGTGCACAACCAGGCAACTGCTCCCTAGGGCCTGTTAACACTTGTATGATCGCCTCGTCCCTGCTGCACGAGCTTGCCGGGAAACATCCCGGGTTGCTCGCCGAGACGCTGGTCGTGGATTTCAACGTCACCATCCACTCCAGAATCGCCGCACTCGGCCCCGCCGTGAAATACGGTGATCTTCGCAACCCTGAAACCCTGCGGCAGACGGGCGTGGACAAGGCCAGGGTCATCGTCTGCACCATACCGGATGATGTCCTGAAAGGTACAACCAACCTCCATATTGTCGCGCTGGCCCGCAGCGTCAATCCCGGGGCCGTTATCACTGCCAATGCCATAGAGCTGAACGACAGCAGGAGATTATATGAGGCGGGCGCGGACTACGTCTTTCTTCCGCGTATCGAAACAGCCAGGGCCGTGGAGCAGGCCATCGAGAAAGCGCTTGCCGGGGAGATCAGGACGTATCGCGCACAGGTAGAGGCCGGCGAAGGCGAGTGGCATTCACGCCAGGAAGTCTTGTGATTGCGGGATTGCCGGGCTGGCAGGTCGCATCGCGCGGCAGGTGACGGCATCTCATCCCGGCTGCCGGTAACGGCATTCCCATGCCGGGGCCCAACAGCCCCGCGTTCCGATGGTGGGTGACTTCCCTTCAGCGTTTCCCGGCAGCGAAGTCGATCATGCGCTGGGTGGCTGTCAGGGCCTTTTTCCTGATCGACTCGGGGACGAATATCTCGTTGCGCCCGCTCTGCAGCACCTCCGCGAGATTGCGCAGATTGTTCATCGCCATCCAGGGGCAATGCGCGCAGCTTTCGCAGGTGGCGCCTTCGCCCGCGGAAGGGGCTTCCAGGAAAACCTTGTCGGGCGAGGCCTGCTTCATCTTGTAGAAGATGCCGTTGTCCGTGGCCACGATGAATTTTCTGTTGGGCAGTGCTTTTGTCGCCTTGATGAGCTGGGTGGTCGAGCCGACCACATCGGCCAGCGCGATGACCTCCTTGGGCGATTCCGGATGGACGAGGATGGCGGCATCCGGATGTTTTTTCGCGAGGATCTGCAACGCTTCGGCCTTGAAGCGTTCGTGGACGATGCAGCTGGCCCGCCACAGCAGCATATCGGCTCCGGTGGTTCGCTGCACGTAGTCGCCCAGATAACGGTCCGGAGCCCAGAGAATTTTTTCTCCCTTCTCCTTGAGATAATTCACTACGGGAACGGCGATGCTTGAGGTGACGACCCAGTCCGCCCGCGCCTTGACCTCGGCGCAGGTATTGGCATAGACGACCACAGTCCGCTCCGGATTGGCGTCGCAGAACGGGATGAACTCCTGCGGCGGGCACCCCAGATCAAGCGAGCACTCGGCTTGCAGTGTCGGCATGAGAACGCGTTTTTCCGGGTTGAGGATTTTCGCCGTCTCCCCCATGAAGCGCACACCGGCCACCACCAGCGCGCCGGCCGGGTGACGGTTTCCGAAGCGCGCCATTTCGAGCGAGTCGGATACCATGCCGCCGGTCTTGTCCGCGATCAGCTGCAGATCTTCATCCGTGTAGTAATGCGCAACCAGTACGGCATCCTTCTCCCTGAGCAGTCGCGAGATCTCCTCGATGAGCAATTCGCGTTCGCCGGCGGCATACCCCGGGCGCGCGATGCTGCCGGGCAATGGATAGCTTTGTTCCCGCAGGATCGGGGGTATCTGGGGAGTCGTCACGTCGGTCATATCACCAGGCCTGTGCTGCCGTCTTTAATGATTTATATAATACAACTTATTGTTTTATAGATAAATAGTAGATTTTCTCAGGTTATTGCGTCAGGATGGTGGCGACATGAGAGAAACGATGTCGGCGAAGTGCTTCCTGCTTGCCACCGTTTGCCGGGTCGTGTCATGTGACCGTTTGGTGTTTCCCGGAGGAACGTTCCTTTTCGATCGATTTCAGATAACCAGCGGCTTCGTGGTCGCCCTGGCTGGCGGCGCGTCTGAACCATTCGGCGGCCGCTGCGAGATCGCGGGGAATGCCTTGTCCGTGGTAGTACATCATGCCAAGGTTGGTCTGCGCGTCCACGAATCCCTGATCGGCCGCTTTTCGGTACCAGCTGGCGGCGGTGACATAATCCTGGTCAATGCCGGCACCCTCATCGTACATGACGCCGAGGTTGAACTGGGCTTCGGCATCGCCGAGTTCCGCGAGCGGCAGCCATTCCTCGTATGCGGCCTGGTAATCGCCTTTCAGGTAGGATTGGTAGCCGCCGCCGAGAATCGTCCAGGTGGGCATGCCGGCCATCAGCAATAGCTCCTGGGTGGGGGTGTGATAAACATTCATGCGATTCTAATGATTTTCCACCTGACGTGTATAGTTATTGTTTACCGGCATTCATAAAATAAATGACAGGCCCGGCGGTTCCAGCCATAAGGTGCCGTCTGTAGTGCGATGGAATGCAGATGCCGGTTAAACTCTATTTTGTAAGCTCATGATCAGGAAGCTGTGCATGTACCGTGTATCAACGTCAGTTTCTTTCTGCTACGGTCATCGACTGATTAACTACCAGGGCAAATGCAAGCACCTGCACGGCCATAACGCGCGCGCGGTGATTACGCTGGAAAGCTCCGGCCTCGATGATCTCGGAATGGTGAAGGATTTCAGCGACGTCAAGCAACTGGTCTGGGAGTGGCTGGATCGCGAGATCGATCATACCCTGCTGTTACACAGGGATGACCCGGTGTTGCCGGTGCTGCAGGGCGCCGGTGAACGGGTAAGGGCTGTCGATCACAATCCGACGGCCGAAAATATCGCCCGCATGATCTTCGACTTCGTGGCGGACACGGGCTACCCCGTCGTCAATGTCACCGTTTGGGAGACTGAGACCAGTTATGCCAGCTATTCCTCTGCGCAGGGGGATACCTGAGTGGGTCCATGGGCGAAGTCGCGTGCGCTGTACCGGTGTGATACGGGAAAACGCCAATGTCGGTAGCAACTTTTTTCACGCGCGCTCTCATGATTCTTCCACTCACTGCGGGTGCGGTGTTCGTCACTGATGCCATCGCCGAGGATGATGACGACTTTCTGCTGTTTGATGACCGTCCACTCGAACAGCCGCTGGAGTTTCCCGACTGGTTCAAGCTCAGTTTCCTCGATCTGCGGGATGACCTGAAGGAGGTCAGGCAGGAGGGAAAGGACGGGCTGATGGTCTATTTCGGCCAGAAATACTGTGCCTATTGCAGGAACTTCCTGGAGAAGGACCTGACGAAAGAGGATATCCGCACGTATATCGAGAAGCATTTCGACGTCATCGGCATCGATATCCACGGCCAGCGCCTGGTCACCGATCTCGCCGGCAGGGAGATGGATGAGAGAAGGTTTGCCGTGAAGGAACATACCAACCTTACGCCCTCCGTCATCTTCTATGACCGCGACGGGCACGAGGTCTTGCGTCTGCGCGGTTATTATCCCCCGTATCGTTTTCGTGCGGCGCTGGAATACGTGGCGGATGTCCATTACCGCAAGGAGTCATTCCGGGAGTACCTGGCCCGGGCCGATGTTCCGCTGGTATTCGAGCCCGGCGATATGAATCATGAGTCCTTTTTCATGCCGGGTCCCTATATGCTGGACCGGACTGGGATGCCGGGCGAGCGTCCGCTGGCGGTATTTTTCGAACAGGGCAACTGCTGGGCCTGTGATGTCCTCCATACCAGTCTGCTTACCGATCCGGAAATCAGGGAACGCATGTCCCGGTTCGAGGTCGTGCAACTGCCATTCTGGGGGGATGTGCCGGTTATTACGCCTTCGGGAGAACGCACCACGGCCAGGAAGTGGGCCGGGGAACTGGGTCTGTTCTACACACCCACGCTGATCATATTCGATCCGCAGGGAAAGGAAATCATCAGGCTTGACTCGGTAGTGCAGTTCTACCGTCTGCGCAACGTGCTCGATTATGTCCTCAGCGGCGGCTACCGGGAGTATCCGACATTCCAGCAGTGGCGTGAGTCACGCAACCCTGCAATCTATCGATGAGGGGAATCAGTCCCGCCAGCGCCTGAATATCAGGGTCGCGTTGGTGCCGCCGAAGCCGAAGCTGTTCGACATGACGGTATTGAGGCCGGCATTAGTCCGACATTCACGCACGATCGGGAAACCGGCGCCGGCCGGATCCAGCTCGTTGATATTCGCCGATGCGCTGATGAAATCCTCCTGCATCATGAGCAGCGAGTAAATGACCTCATGCACGCCGGCCGCGCCGAGCGAGTGCCCAGAAAGGGACTTCGTCGATGTGATTTGCGGCAGTGTCGCATCAAAGACCGTGCGGATGGCTTCCAGCTCGCGCATGTCACCGACCGGTGTACTGGTACCATGGGCGTTGATGTAATCGATCGGTTCCTCGACCGTGGCCATGGCCTGCTGCATGCACCGCACAGCGCCTTCGCCTGATGGCTGCACCATGTCATAACCGTCGGAGGTCGCGCCATAACCCACGAGTTCCGCATAGATTCTGGCGCCGCGTTTGCGGGCGTGTTCGAGTTCTTCCAGCACGACCATACCGCCTCCGCCGGCAATGACGAAGCCGTCCCGGGTTACGTCATAGGGGCGCGAGGCCGTTGTCGGCGCTGCATTGTATTTCGATGACAAGGCGCCCATGGCATCGAACATCAGCGTCAGGGTCCAGTGCAGTTCCTCGCCGCCTCCGGCAAAGACGATGTCCTGCTTGCCGAACTGAATCAGCTCGTAGCCGTTGCCGATACAGTGGGCGCTGGTGGAGCAGGCGGAGCTTATGGAGTAGTTCACGCCGTGGATCCTGAACGGGGTCGCCAGGCAGGCCGAGTTGGTGCTCGACATGGTGCGCGGCACCATGTAGGGTCCGACGCGCCGTATGCCTTTCTCCCTGAGCAGATCGATGGCCTGGGATACATTCTCTGTGGATGCGCCTCCGGAGCCGGCGATAAGGCCGGTGCGCGGGTTCGAGATCATGTCCTCGCCGAGGCCGGAATCCTCCACTGCTTCCTTCATGGCGATATAGTTAAAGGCGGCGCTGTTGCCCATGAACCGCCGCAGCTTGCGGTCGATCAGCGCATCGACGTCGATGCTGATCGTGCCGGCAACCTGGCTGCGGAAGCCCAGCTCCCCGTACTCCTTGATAAATTCGATGCCGGATCGTCCCGTGCGCAATGAGTCGGTGACTTCCCGCTTGTTATTGCCGATGCTGGAAACGATGCCCAGGCCCGTGATGACAACACGACGCATAACGAACTTCCTAGAAATTTTCCGTTGAGGTGAACAGGCCGACGCGCAGGCCGGTTGCATGATAAATCTCGCGCCCGTCGACTTCGACGGTGCCATCCGCGATACCCATATTGAGCGCGCGACGGATGACACGTTTAATGTCGATGCGATAGGTTACCAGGCTGTTTTTCGGCGTGACCTGCCCGGTGAATTTTACCTCACCGGCGCCCAGTGCCCGCCCGCGTCCGGGGCTGCCGTTCCAGCCGAGATAGAATCCGACCAGTTGCCACATGGCGTCAAGGCCGAGACAGCCTGGCATGACGGGATCGCCATCAAAATGACAGTCGAAAAACCACAGCTCCGGTTTGATGTCCAGTTCGGCGATGATATGGCCTTTGCCGTAGATGCCGTCCGAGTCGCTGATGTGGGTGATGCGCTCGAACATCAGCATGGGTGGCAGCGGTAGCTGCGCATTGCCCGGACCAAACAGCCGGCCATGCCCGCATTCGAGCAGCTCGGCAAAGGAAAAATTGTTTTTACGCCCGTTATCTGGCCGTGGGGTTGTCTGGGTCAATGGTGATATTCCCTGCTGCGTGCAGCGTATTTGATCGGGGCGGGTATTCTAGTCTATTTTTCGGCTGTTCTGTACAGTCAATCTCTGCTCCCGTGCGGGTGGGCATGCGAGCAGTCTTGCAGGACAGGCTCCTAGTCCCGGAAGTTGATATATTGCAGCGGCAGGCCGGTATTCGCCTCGCGCAGCAGGCGGATGACTTCCTGCAGATCGTCGCGTTTCTTGCCGGTAACCCTGACCTTGTCTCCCTGTGTGCTGCTCTGAACCTTTGTTTTCGATTCCTTGATCAGCTTGATGATCTTCCTGGCCGAGTCCTGGTCGATACCCTGGCGTATGGTGATCTCGAGCTTTGCCTTGGTGCCGCTCGTTTCGACGTCACCCTGTGACAAGGCGTCGATATCGATGCCTCGCTTGGCCATTTTTTTGTGCAGAATATCGAGCATCTGTCTTATCTGGAATTCGTTGCCGGCCTGCAGGGACAATACCGCGTCTGTGCTTTCCACACTGGCGCCGCTTCCCTTGAAGTCAAATCGGGTGTCGAGTTCGCGATTTGTCTGGTCGACAGCGTTGGCGACTTCGTGCATGTCAACTTCCGAGACGATATCAAACGAGGGCATGCATCACTCCTGTGGGCTGGCGTCGATGGGGTAGAACCGGTTGACGGAGTATAGCCTCAGGTGTGGCCGTTGGAGTAATACGCCTGCCAGGAAGATTTACTGATATCGTTTTTTCGACGGCATGCAGGCTGGTTGCGGGGCGGCATGTGCCGTGTTGGATGTGTGCCGCCGGTGCGGGCTAGTTGCGTGACCGGGCAAGTCCGAGCCAGACCAGTATCCTTTTCAGGGCACCGGGAGGTCTTGTGTACCGTGCCGGTTTGATGGCGCGGTGCCTGTTTCCTGGTCGCCCTCGGTCGGTGACGGGCGGTGCTGTTTCTTCTGCGTACCGGCCTGCGGTGGTATCTCCGAACAGGGGCGTCAGGACTACCGACATGTCCTCGTTATCCCCGTTTGTGGACATTTCGGTATCCCCGCTATTCTCCTCCGGCTCTGCTGGAATCACGGTCCATTCGGCTGCCGGAGGTGCGGCAGGCGGAGATTCTCGATCACCGGATCTTGCATTCGCCGACGCGGGTGCGAAGTCAGCCTCCCCGGGCACAGGCCCGGCGAAAGTGTTCGAAGCCGGTTCGTGAACTGCTCCTGTCCGGCATTTTATCTCCGCGGTCCTGTTGTTTTCCGCACCAAAGTGGGCATATGGATACTCTGTTGTGAATATCTCAATTTCTTCGACTTCCATGTCCTCATCATTTAACAGATGGGCATTGTTGGCGGGGGTCGACGCGTTGGTTGCAGCGAACGCCGCCTTGGCATGATTCATCATTTCAGGTTCTGGTGATATCGCCTGATCAGAGCGGATGGCGGTTCCCGTGCGAACAGGTTCATCATCAAAGACCACCTGATTACCGCCGATTGAAACTGCCTGGGACAGGCAGTTGTCGGCGATGGTGATCAGTTCACTGAGCTGCATATCCCTCCGGATTTTGGGTGATGCGACGCCGATGCTGACAGTGACGGTCGCCTTGTCATTGCCTGATTTGAATATGCGTGTGGCGATGCTGCTGTTGATGCGTTCTGCCAGACTGCGGATTCCGGCCTTGTTCATGCCGGGCAACAGCAACGCGAATCGTACCGTACCGATGCGGGCCACCGTATCCTCCTGACGGATCGATGTGCCCAGAATGTTCGCCACGGTCTGGATGATTGACTCGCAAAAGGACTCTCCATACTGCTGGTAAACCACGTCATACCGGTCGATTTCCATGCGAAACAGGGTAAGCGTGCTGTCGTGCCGGATGGCATAGGAAAGTTGCTGGTAGCCGCGCTCCATGAACGCCGCCTCGTTGGCAAGCCCGGTAAGCTGATCCAGTGACGACTTGTCCTCCAGAGCGGTATTTTCTTCCTTGAGAGAGTTGGTAACGGCGTGGGAATTGGCATGGGCCTGGGTGCGGGCGAGCAGATGAACCGCATCGAAGGGTTTGCCGATAAAATCTGTGGCGCCGACCTGGCGCGCACGCTCCATGGTGCTCTCGGTATCATTCGCACCGGTTATGATAATAACCGGCAGATCACGAACGTGGGGGAGGTGGGAACTCCTGATCTGCTTTAGCAGGCCGAAGCCATCCAGATTTGGCATGGTGAGATCGGAGACGACAAGGGAAACGGGCGAATCGCTATTGAGGATTTCCCAGGCATTTTCGCCATCGACGGCCTCGATGGTTTCAAAGTGATCCTGCAAGATCTTGCGGGCCGTTACCCGGATAACCTTGGAGTCGTCTACGATCAGTAGTCGTTGTTTTTCCTTTGAGTTGTCGATCATTTCCGGTTCCGGATTGTACACTTCATGTGTGTTTCTGGATATCGACAACTGCCGGACGACCTTTAGGTGGGCCATCGTGTGTGAGGACTCGATCCGGATCAACGATGCGGAAAACCGTCTGGCCGAGATGGTCATCCGCAGCGAAACCGGAATCGGACGGGGTGTTATGATGCCGCACTGACAGGAGGCAACCTGACGGAGGATCCGTCGTGGCAGGCAATCGCGATGCATGCTGATTGGACCTCCCGGGAACACCGGTACCATATATCCGGGTATATCACCAGTCGGGTAACTAGCCGATGAAACTGGGCATCAACGAGACGTATTCGTGGTTTACCCGTCTGGTCTGGGAACATGATCTGCGCCAGCTGAGTACCCCGCGCAAGGTGGTGGTCTTCATTGCGCGCGTATTGCACATGCTTGTGAGGGAGTTGCTCGGGGGGCAGCTCAATCTGCGCGCCATGAGCCTTGTTTACACCACGCTGCTGTCTCTGGTTCCCCTGCTCGCAGTCAGCTTGTCGGTGCTGAAGGGTTTCGGTGTGCATAACCAGATTGAGCCGATGCTGTACAATTTTTTGAATCCGCTCGGTAGTGAAGGAGCCGAGATTGCCGACAGGATCGTAAGCTTCGTCGACAATGTTGAGGTTGGCGTGCTGGGTTCGGTAGGTCTGGTGTTTCTCATCTATACGGTCATCGCGCTATTGCAAAAGATCGAGAGGGCCTTCAATTACGTCTGGCAGGTTGAGCACCTGCGCCCGGTTATCCGGCGTGTCAGCAGCTACCTCAGTGTGGTGCTAATCGGCCCGGTACTGCTATTCTTTGCAACTGTTCTCAGCTCGGGTATCGCGCAGCGTCTCATTGCGATCAAGCCATTTGCCGCAATGTTATTGTCCGCGGGTGTACTCCTTCCCTATTTGCTCGTATGCCTGGCATTCACGTTTATTTATATGTTCATGCCCAACACCCGGGTCCAGGTACGGGCCGCGCTGGTCGGCGGCGTCATCGCCGGCATAGTATGGAAAATTACCG
The DNA here is from genome assembly GCA_963763115.1 of uncultured Gammaproteobacteria bacterium. GTDB lineage: Bacteria > Pseudomonadota > Gammaproteobacteria > UBA9214 > UBA9214 > CAVQCA01. The sequence goes on along the minus strand of CAVXNM010000031.1, from coordinate 75,573 downwards.
GATGGGGGTTTTCGGTTTTTATTGCCTCCTCCTCGAAATATGCCGCGATCTATTCAAGCTTCGCGATATTCATCCTGTTGCTCATCTGGCTTTACATGAGCTGGCTGATCTTGCTCGTGGGCTCGCAGATCGCCTTTTTTGTGCAGTTCCCGAAATATATGACCCTGCATCGGGAACAGTTTGTGCTGAGTAACAGGCTGCGGGAACGGCTGGCGATTCAGATCATGTACCTGGTTGCACGCGAGTTTTATCATGGCAGTCCTCCTTGGAGTCTGGATGCCCTGGTCGAACGACTCGATCTTCCGAGGGAGTCGGTGCATCGCGTCGTTTCGATGCTGGTTGAATATGGCTACCTCGCGGAGGTCGCTGGTGAAGATCCACCAGTTTATCTGCCGGCTCGCGCTGTCGAAACCATGCGATTGACCGACATGCTGGCCGATGTGCGCCAGGCTGGCGAGAATCGCTTTCTGAACAGTCAACAGCTAAAGCCAATCCAGGTGACTGATCAAGTGATTATGGAACTTGAAACCGCTAGCAGGGACACAACGGGTGACAGGACGTTCAAGGACCTGGTGCTCGCCGGAAACGGGGAATAAATGCTAGTGTAGCCGTAGTATGGCAGCAATTGCCGCCCCAGGTTTCTCACTGTCTTGCAGTGAAGCCGCCCTGACGGTGATCCATGGCGGCAGCCTGTTGCCGAGTTCCCGGTACAGCGTTTCTGCCGGCATTGCGGGGCATCCCGCGAGGCCGGGTTTGTGGCTGACGTGGTAGTACCAGGCCGGGTAACCGCCAAGGGTGACCGGGGCCGTGGACGGATAGGGACCAATGCTGTTGACAGACGCGCTGCTTATCAACCAGTCGCCACCGCATAATGTCTTGCCTACCTCTTCCTTGGCCCTGCCCATTTCGATGTGGACGAGCGCCTCGGCCACGGAGGCCGTTTGCGCCCTGTCTCTGGGTATCCAGGCGAAGATATGATCCAGATGTGGATCTGCCGGGGTCATGTCACTGACGGCGACCGATTCCCCTGCATCGCCCTGGTCAAATTCCACCCGGTGTGTGGCGCACCCCGGCAGCAGTGTGGCCAGGACGACCAGAGTGGTACTTGTAATGTGACTGGGTTGCATGCCGGCAGTCTCGTGTAATCTCCGAACCTGATATGATTTGATAAGCCTTGTCCGTCATGTTTTGACCCCCAGCATAGTGATATTTCGCCGGGTTTTCTGCGAAGTGGTACTGATTTCTGCAAACGGCTCTCTGGTGGCGTTATCGGGTGTTTTTTGCTGGTAAGATAATGACCTGCAGCAGAGTTCGGGTGGGTTGCCATGCCAGTACGCCAGCAAAAGATAGAAGAATGCGTCGAGACCCTGTGCCACCAGGGTTGCAACATGGTCTATCGTCGTATCAGTGCATTACAGCAGGACGAGGAATTTCCCGAAGTGGCGGATCTTTCCACAGCGGAACGCCTGTCGGTCCTGGCGGAACTTGTTGCCATCATGGATATCTACGATGGCAGTTGTGACAGTTAGGGACGGCCGGGTGTAATGATTTTCCAGGAGAGTTTTAGCGTCGTGACCCGGGGAAGAGGCACCTTTTCGATAACCGAAGCGATTCAGGAACGGATCCGAAGATCAGGTGTGCAGACCGGTCTGTGCAACGTGTTTATCCACCATACCAGCGCGTCCCTGATCCTGTGTGAGAATGCCGACCCGGAGGTGCGTGCCGATCTGGAACGCTTTATGCAGCGCCTGATTCCGGATGGAGACCCTCTATTCGAGCATACTGCGGAGGGAATGGACGATATGCCGGCTCATGTCAGGAGTATTCTGACAGCCGCAGAGTTGACGCTCCCGGTTACCCATCTGCGCTGCGGGCTGGGAACCTGGCAGGGAGTCTATGTGTGGGAGCATCGAACCGCAGGACACCAGCGGCAGTTGACGGTAACGGTCTATGGTGAATGACGGGCGCCGCTTCAGTGCTGACGCGTCAGGTTCTTTTCTGATTCCACCTTGATCTTGAGGTCGGATATCCGCGGAGTGTCTCCTAGCAGTTCATCGCCATACCCATCATGATCGGGATGACCGTTCTCAACAAGCCGGTCCTTGCTCGAAGTGTCCAGGGAGGGAGCTTCCACCTCTCCTTCGCATAACTCCTGGGCGCCGGTGGCAAGGTGTTCATAGACGGCGCGGTAACTTTGGGTCATTTCCTGGACGAGTTCGGAAGTACGCATGAAATGCTGCGTGACCTGGTCCCGATAATCAGAAAATCTCATCCTGAGTTCGCTCAGTTCTTCCCGCAATTTTGCGGTATGGCTGTAACGGCCAAGGAACAGGTAGCTGCCGATACACCCGAGAACCAGTCCGAGTGCAAAACTCAGGATTCCTACCGCCCAGATCGATGTATTGTCATCGAGTGGAATCACGGCTGGTTTTTTTCTCCATGTCCTCACTGTTGACGGCTTGCCCCCATTGGCGAGGCTGCCGGATATGCCCGCGTACATCGATTATTGCAGGTTATTGTAATAGATACACGACTGGCAGGACACTGTAAATTACCCTTTGAGGCAGGACAATAAATCCGTATTTGTTCAGTCAATGGCCCGGTAAGAAGGTTCGCGACGTACCGGTCGTTCCCCGAAGATGGCACTACCCACACGCACCATGGTGGAACCCTCGGCGACCGCGATCTCGAAGTCACCGCTCATGCCCATGGACAGCTCACGGAATATGTCATCCCCAAAACGCATGGCGCAGGCATCGCGCAGTTCCCGCAGCTTTGAGAATGCCCGGTGACAGTCGGCTACGGAGCCCTCGCGCCGTCCGATGGTCATCAGGCCGCGCGGCCTGATGCCGTTAAGGCCGGCTTGCAACAACTCATCCACGAAGGTGAAGACACTGTCCGGTTGCATGCCGAACTTGTCCGGGTCATCTGCAATATTGATCTGTAACAGCACGTTCACCACGACACCCCTGGTCTCGGCTTGAGTGGAGAGCTTGCGGGCGAGTTTCAGGCTGTCCAGCGTATGCAGCCATGAAAAGTTACCCGGGATATGCTTAACCTTGTTGGTTTGCAGATGACCGATGAAGTGCCATTCGTTTGCCGGGTCTCCCATGAGTGTCAGCTTGGTCATGGCGTCCTGCACGGTGCCTTCACCGAAGATATGCTGCCCGGCGTGGATGGCGCGGATGATATCTGCACTGCTGACGGTTTTTGACACCGCGATCAGGCGGATTTTATCCGGTTTCCTTCCGGACGATACGGCTGCCTGGCAGATACGTTCCCGGACGGCCTGCAGGTTGGCCTTAATATCGGACATTGGTTTCGTCATGCCGGGACACGCGCGGGAATGGGTTCTCAGGGGCACACAAGATTGCGGGGTGTACCGTCCAGCCAGGCTCTGATATTGGCGGCAATCTCATCGATGAGCCGCTGCCGGGCATTGATGCTCGCCCAGGCGATATGTGGTGTAACCAGCAGGTTCGGCAGTGATATCTGCAGCAGGGGATTACCGCGGTGCGGCGGTTCCTCGCTCAATACATCGACGGCAGCCCCGGCAATCCGTCCGTTGCGCACCGCCTCGAGCAGCGCCGCCTCATCGACGATGCCGCCGCGCGCTGTGTTGACAAGGATGGCATCCCGGCGCATCAGCCCGAGTTCCCTCTCTCCGATCAGATTGCGCGTCTTCTCCGTTAACGGGCAATGCAGACTGACCACATGGGATGTGGCCAGCAGGTCGTCCAGCTTGACCCGGCCGGGACGCGGGGAGGCTCCGGCGCGTTCGGCGATCAGGACGGTCATGCCGAAGACCTTTCCCGTCGCGGCGACGGCATGCCCTAGTTCGCCATGCCCGACAATGCCGAGCGTCAACCCGTTCAGTTCCCGGATGGGGAAATCCAGCAGGCAGAAATCATCGGCATTCTGCCAGCGGCCCTCCTCGATGGCCGTGCGGTAATCATTCAACCTTCGCATGAGGTTGAGTATCTGTGCATAGACATGCTCTACGACCGATGGGGTGGCATAGCCGGTGACGTTGCTGACGGTGATATTCCGGCTGCGGCATGCATCAAGATCAATATTGTTTGTACCGGTCGCGGCAATGCACACGAGCTTCAGTGCGTGCGCTGACTCAAGCGCGGTCCCGTCCAGTCTGATCTTGTTGGTGACGAGGATGTCGGCATCCTGAACACGATCGATGACCTGGGATGGTGCGGTCCAGTCGTGGCATGTCCATTGCGTCACGACCGAACGCAGTGATGTCAGATTGAGGTCATTCCGGTCGACCGTGCGAAGGTCAAGGAATACGCCGCGCATGATCTGTCAGTCGATACCCAGCATGCCCTGTTTTAGATCGTTGCTGACAGGGTGATTGCCCAGCCAGATTGCGAGCAGGGCATGGAAGAAGGTTTCGCCCTCTACATCGCCGCGCCGTTCACCGTTTATGCGCACTTCAGTCCCGGTGCCCGGCAGGTAACAGATCCGGATTACTTCACCCTTGTGCATGGTGCGGAAGAGGGTTTTGAATTTTTCGAGTTGCGGTTGAAGTGCCTGCATTTCAACCGCGTTGTGATTGGCGGCTAGGCCGTCTTCCCATGCGTCGTTAATCTTTTCCCGACTGACTTGCTTGTAGAGGAAATGCATCGCTACGCACGCCGGACCCTTGCCGGAAAGAATCGCCAGCGCATCGCCGGATTTTGCCGGCAGGTAAAGCGCGCCGATATAAATATCGAGGAACAGCTTTTCCCTGATGCCAGCACCGTTCAGTATCAGTGCGGGTGTGCCGTTTGCCACTGTGAGGGTATCGGAAATCTCCACGCCGTCTATCGTCACGGATGCCGCCGGGAAACTCACGAGGATCAGGCTTGATATCAGTAATAAGGCGCTGGTACGCATATGGCTGCTCCGCCGGTAATGGCAATTGTAGGGCCGGTATTTCGCAACCGGTTCAATCGGACCTGGGAGGATGGCGGATAACCTCCTCCACATGGACCGGAAAGAGGTTTTCCTTGTGATCGTTACAGTATTTTCTGAGGGTAAGCTTGACAACCGGGAATGCCAGTTCGCTCCAGGGTATTTCGTGTGTTTCAAACAGCCTGACCTCGAGGCTCTCCGGACCGGGCTCGAAGCTCTTCTCCTCGAGACGGGCGCGGAACATCAGGTAGACCTGGCTGATATGCGGGATGCTGAAAACCCCGTAGAGGTTCATCTTGCCGACGCGGGCGCGGGCTTCCTCCCAGGTCTCGCGCGCGGCGGCCTGCTCGGTCGTTTCCCCGTTTTCCATGAATCCTGCCGGCAGGGTCCACAGACCGCAGCGGGGTTCGATGGCGCGGCGGCACAGCAGCAGGCGTCCTTCCCAGTCCGGAATGCAGCCGGCCACGATTTTCGGATTCTGGTAATGAATCGTGTCGCAGGCTTCGCACACGTGGCGAAGACGGTCGTCGCCTGCGGGAACTTTCACGATTAGCCTTGCGCCGCAGTTGCTGCAGAAGATCATGAGAATCTCATCTTGCCGGGGGGTTTTCAGGCCGGGATGGATAGTAGCTGCGGACAATAGCATATATCCGGGAACTGCGGCAGAGTAGCTGGAATCCGATGATCCTGTTGAATTTACAGCATATTGTTGTGAGCTTCATCGCTTAAATGCGACTCAACCGAATATTCAACCTTTGGAGTGTTATATTTTTGACGTCATAAGGATAAGCTTCTGCTTAACCACGAGGTGATAACAGTGAAACGCAGGTTTTTCTCACGTTTCGTCAATTTCATGGCGGCAGCCGGTATGGCGCTGCTGCTGGTTGGTTGTGGTGCTGGTGGGTCGATATCAGGAGCGAATACGGTTTTCTGCCAGTAACAATCCAAGCATAGTCTTCGCGTCATGGATAGTGCCGTCGTGCACCTGTTCGATTGCCCTGGTGAAAGGGATCCAGTGTATCTCGATCAATTCATGCCGCTCCTGTTGTGTGGTGACCGGAGAAAGTTGTTCGACCAGGTATAAATGAATCGATTCGTCGCAGAAGCCGGGGGTCGTCAGCACCGTGCCGAGTCGATGCCAGTGTCCTGCCCGCAGTCCGGCCTCTTCCGCTAGTTCGCGCGCGGCGGTGGCTTGCGGATCTTCCCCTTTCTCGAGCTTGCCGGCGGGCAATTCCCACAGCCAGCCGCCCGCTGCATGCCGGAACTGGCGCAACAGGCAGACGCGTCGATCCTCGTCCAGTGCAATGACCGCCGCACCGCCGGGGTGGCGGACAATTTCCAGTTCCAGGGGCTCTCCGTTGGGGAGGGTCAGGGATTCGATGCCAAGCCGGACAACCCGACCCTCGAAAACCGTTCTGGTCTTGTGGGACAATGGCTTCTCCTGTGTGCGGTCGTGAGGGGCGCGACCCCGATGATGATACTGCATAAACACCGCCGTGCTGCCAGGGAGGTGAGGTTTTGCAACCGTTTTACGAAAGACAGCCGCTGAGGTTTGACTGCACCCGTTGCGGACGTTGTTGCGTGGCCGGGGGTGGTTATTACGTCTTTCTGAATGAGCATGAAGCCGAAGAAATTCGAGCCTACCTCAAGCTGTCTCGCAGTTGGTTCCGCCGCCGTTACCTGAGTCGCTCGCCGGATGGTGACCTGGTGGCGTCATGGCAAGGCGACGGGCGTTGTGTGTTTCTCGATGCCAGGGGCGAGTGCGGCATTTACCCGGTGCGTCCCGTGCAGTGCCGTACATATCCATTCTGGCCCGAGATCGTGAGCCGCCAGCGGAATTGGCAGCAGGAGTCACGACGCTGCGAAGGCATCAATCGCGGCGAGGAGGTGCCTGTCACCCGCATAAAAGAACTTCTCGTCACGGATCTTGATGGCCAGGAGTGAGTCAGCCACTCCGTGTTTCAAATACGGAAAACCACTGGCTGGCCCCGGAGGGTGCGTAGCGGTCGAGATAGAGGCTTACCAGTTGCATGTCCAGTGCCGGATCAAAGCCGACGCCGCGCGTGAGGGTGTCGAAATGTTCTCCTGCCAGCAACTGGTGGGTCGTTGTCAGGTAGAGACGATTCAGTACCCTTGCCTTCAACAGCGTATGCAGAACTTCGGGTCCGGCAATGGCATAGATACTGGCGTATCCCATGCCAGCCAGCATTGCGATCAGTTCGGCGCCGTCGACCGTCCTGTCCTCTCCGGAGGTAATGACCTCGACGCCTTGTTCCCTGAGTCGGGCTATGCGCTCAGCCTCGGCCTGTCGGCCGGTGAAGACGATGATACGGCGGCTCTGATACGGTTTGAGTGATTCCAGGGAAATAGCAAGGCTGCGACTCAGTATGGCAACATCCGGTTGTGCCGCCAGGCCGTGACGACTGCGCCATTCCCGAATATCGCTGTAGCCCGGGTGGCTGCTCACCGGCAGACGGTCCTGAGCCTCCTCGATCTCGCATTGTCTGAAATAGCGTCCGCTGGTTATCAGGATATCGGCTTGTCCGGCGAGTTCCTGGTAAAGCCGCCAGTCACGGGGGTTGGTTATCGCAGTGGGGACTTGGTGTGTGGACCGTCCTTCCAGGGCGATGGCGATCCTGCCATCGAGGGAAGTGATGAAATTGCTGTAGACATACGGTTCTCCGGCAGCATCTCCGGGAGGCAGTGCCTGCCCGAGATAGAGTCCCTCAAGTGGATAGTCTGTCGCGGGTGGGGGATAGAGACGGGTAACGGCTGCTTGCAGGGGTTTGATTATCATCAGAGCGGCAGTATATCAGCAGGATTACAGGTCGCTTCGGACCCGTATCAGACAGATTGCGGTTCGGGTTGTCGCCGCCAGTTGCCTTGCGGTCCCAGCCGGTCTGGACAGGACATAATCCTGCAAGGCGGGAATGACGATAAACCCGGAATACTGCGATGATCCGGCGTGGCCAGCCGACAGGTCAAAACGTGAAACGGGGTCACATGACCCCGTTTCACGAACGCTAATGATTGTCGAAAATCAGACTTCAGCTGTCTGATCCACGACGTTCTTCAGATGGTAGTTCTCGATCGCGGCCTTGATGGCATCTTCGGCCAGTACTGAACAGTGAACCTTTACCGGCGGCAGGGCCAGTTCCTCGGCAATGTCCGTGTTTTTTATTTCCCGCGCCTCGTCAAGCGTTTTACCCTTAACCCATTCGGTGAGCAGCGAACTGGAGGCTATTGCGGATCCACATCCATAGGTTTTGAACCGGGCATCCTCTATGATGCCGCGTTCATTGACCTTTATCTGCAGCTTCATCACGTCACCACACGCCGGGGCGCCGACCATACCGGTGCCGACCTGTCTGTCATCCTTGTCGAAAGAGCCGACGTTGCGCGGATTCTCGTAGTGATCGAGTACTTTTTCACTGTAAGCCATTTCAGTTTCTCCAGGCGAACCAGGTTCAAATAACAAGCCGTCAGGCCGCGCTTTTCTGCAAGTCCGAGTGAAACAGCGCAGACTGGGAATATTCCTTCTGAATTTCCACTGTCTCGGCCAGTGTTATCCCGTCCAGGTAGTCAAATACCCGGTTGCTTAACCGCCTCCACATCAGCATGCTCTCGGGAATCTCTCTTTCTGCTAGCGGGATCTCCTGGTGTTTCACCAGGTCATCGACCGCATTGAGAACCTGTGCAATGGTGATCTCGTTAGCCGGGCGGGCCAGACAATAACCTCCGCCGGGACCACGCATTCCGCTAACCAGCCCATTCTGCCGCAGCTTTGCGAACAACTGCTCTAGATAGGAAATCGAAATGGACTGCTGGCTGGAGATATCTGCCAGTGTTACCGGCCCTTTTTTCTCATGCAGGGCCAACTCCATCATTGCTGTAATGGCGTGACGGCCTTTAGTCGTTAACTTCATAAAAACCTCGATGAATACGGTGCTGTCGGGCCTTATGCGGTTGCCCTGCCCGTATTCCGTGCAGTCAACCGTGGCACTATTACAAAAATGTGCGATCCAGTTTTCCCTGCCCAAGATAATAGTAATAGTTGAGTAATATAGTCAACAATTATTTGTCATCGACTGCACGGGTAACCGGGGAAGTTCGACTGGATAAATATTACAAACAATGGCTTAATTAACCATCTATCCTTAAGGGGATAGATGGCATCGGGTCGGAGCCTGGCTGAAGGACGGGAACGGCTCCATAGATTGGAACGCAGCACCGGAGCGGGGTGACGACCGGTTCCATCCAATGCCATTTTCTCGACTTAGGCTTCTTGCATGGTTTGTACCCGGCGGGTACGGGATTCAGCGCCTCTGCCCGGTGCCTGGTTTCCTCATTACCCGTAGGAGTCATACCGTGCGGCCGCACCCTTGCAAACAAGTCATGTGCAGACCGCAGGAGATGACTCGCAAGGGTTGCGTGGTCCCCCGGTTAATGTCCTTCACCAGTGGTGGTACTGAATATCAGCCACGTTGGGTGTGATTTGCTACAATCTGCCCGGTTGTCACTCGGCAGGAGCACAAAATGGGATCCCAACACAAGTCGGATGTTGATCGACGTTCGAAATCACGCGAGAAACTGGATGCACTCGTTCAGTCACGCACGCAGACGTTGTCCTTGTTGACCGAGCTGGCAGGCCGGCAACCTTTTACAGCTGATCCGGAAATTGAACGAGCCCTGCGGCGTTTCTGTGAGGCATTGATCGACTACACGGCCAGCGCGCATTTCCAGTTATACCGCTATCTGGCGGATAATCGTGAACGCAGGCAGTCGGTGCTTACCATGGCTGACAGGGTTTATCCGAAAATTGTCGAAACAACGGATGTCATTCTGCGATTCAATGACAAGTACGAAGCCGTTTCGCTCGATAACAGTGTTGAATTTCTCGCTGCCGATTTATCCAATCTGGGTGAATGTCTGGCAGACCGTATCCAGCTTGAGGACCGGATCATCAGTGCCATGAACGGCACGATTCACTAACGTGTCCGGCTTTGTAAACCCAACCAGGCAATGCGCCGGCAAGCCCTGATTCTTTAGCCGTATCAGCCGGTGTGTCCTGACTGTTCTCGGGGTTTGTACATGCCGATTTATCCGTGCGATTTGCCGGCCGCAATACAATATGCACCGCAGATAACCACTGGCCGGATTGCTGGCTGCTTCCACATGATTGGTGATGCGCCGCATATAATCACCGGCAGCGCCGGCGTTTCAAAGCGAAGCAACCGTATGCGAGGCAAGGCCATTGATGTCAGGCCGCACTGGCTCCGAAAGCCGGCGTCGTCGGCTGCTTCCTTGCTCGAATTTCATTCATGTTGATGTAGGTCCTGTGCGCCACTGGTAAGCGGGTTCGGCAGACCGCCCTGGTTCCCGCCACAGCGGCGCCTTCGAGATTGAGCATGCATTTTCCTGCCGCCTCCCGAAGCGGTTTAACTTCACTAACCGCCCGCCGGGTTTCTGATTCTGCTCCGCCACGATCCTATAACCTTCACTGGAAGATAGCGGCCCTGCTAACCGGCGTTTTTTAACTCCACCGCCGGATCTGTCATATACTGAACCGCAACGGCGAGGGAGCAGCCCTTATGCATGCAAACGATGACGAACCCGCAACTATTCAAACACTGCTTGACATCATGGCCTGCCTGCGGAACCCCGATAACGGCTGCCCCTGGGACCGGCAACAGGACTTCCGCAGCATCGCGCCTTACACCCTGGAGGAAGCCTGCGAGGTTGTTGATGCGATCGAGCGGGATGACAAGGCAGGCCTTCGGGACGAGCTGGGCGATCTTTTGTTCCAGGTGGTCTTTCACGCCCGGATGGCCAGTGAGTCCGGCTGGTTCGATTTTTCCGATGTCGTGCAGGGTATCTGCGACAAGATGGTCCGCCGGCATCCCCACGTATTCGCGGGCGTGGAGGTTGCCGATATCGATGCACAGACCCATGCCTGGGAGGCTCACAAGCAAAAGGAGAGGGCAGCAGCCCAGGACAGCGTGCTCGATGGAGTGCCGCTCTCACTGCCGGCGCTGATGCGCGCTGACAAGCTTCAGAAGAAGGCGTCGCGCGCGGGCTTCGACTGGCCCGATATCCGGGGTGTCTTCGACAAGGTAGAGGAGGAGATGGAAGAGCTGCGTGTCGAAATCGAGGACGGATCGGACGTGGAGGCGCTCAGGGACGAGGCCGGTGACCTGCTGTTTGCCGTGGTCAATCTGGTGCGGCATGCCGGAGCGGAACCCGAATCCGTCCTGCGCCGGGCGAACCGGAAATTTACAAAACGGTTTCAGCAGGTCGAGCTACTCTGTCGTCAAGCGGGGACCAGCGTCACCGAAACCGATCTCGATACCCTGGACTGGTACTGGGATCAGGTGAAAATGAGGGAGTAACCATGCACTCGACCGTTCGCAGTCCTGCACTTGTGGATGGGCGATTGTTCCGGTAAAAGTAACATGGAAGTTTGTCCCGCCTGTTACCTGTCGCAGAAGCACCAGAGCCTGAATACATGAACCTGAAACCTGTCGGCAACGTGATCGAAGTCGAGGATCTTGTGACCCATTACGGGTCGCGGCAGATTCTGAAAGGGATAAATCTTGCCATCCGTCAGGGTGAAATCATGGTCATTATGGGCGGAAGCGGCTCGGGCAAGACTACCCTGATGCGCAATCTGCTGGGCCTGAATCGACCCACCTCCGGGCATATCCGTATTCTGGGAAAGGACGTCACACACATCGGCAGGCGCGAACTTTTTGAACTGCGCCGCAAAATGGGCGTGGCATTCCAGGGCGGGGCCTTGCTGGGCTCCCTGAGCGTTGCCGAGAACATCGAACTGCCCCTGCGCTTCCATACGCGACTCGACGAGAAGACGATACGCATCATGACGCGCATGAAACTCGAGGTGGTCAATCTGGCCGGTTTCGAGAATCTCATGCCCTCCGAGCTATCCGGCGGCATGCTGAAACGAGCGGCGCTGGCACGGTCGATCATCATGGATCCGAGTCTGCTGTTCTTCGATGAGCCGTCCGCTGGACTCGATCCGGTCGTTTCGGCCGAGCTGGACAGCCTGATTCTGCGTCTCAAGGAGGCCATGAGCATCACTATCGTTGTGGTGACCCATGAACTCGAAAGCGCGCTCAAGATTGCCGACAGGATCACAGTCATGGGGGACGGGCGCGTGCTTCTGACAGGTACGGTTGACGAGATCCGCAACAGTACGGACGAAACCATCCAGGACATGCTTAACCGCCGTCCCCGGGAGGAGCCGGTAAATGCGGAGGATTACCTCTCAAGGCTCACCGCTGACCGCAGTCAGCGGCATTACTAGGATGGCGCGTTGGCGAGTTCTTTTACTTTTTCTTCCATCTTGGCCAGCAGGCCTGCGAAGCCTTCCCGCTTTACGATCTCCTGGTACGAATTGCGGTAGTTGCTGATCAGACTCACGCCCTCGATGTTGACGTCATAGACCAGCCACCGGCCATCCTTCAGGTAGAGCTTGTAAGTGACAGGTATTTCCGCGTTGCTGGTAACGATCAGGGTATCCACCACGGCGCGATCATTTGTAATCTTCTCACCGGGATATTTCACCTCTTCATTGGTGTAGGCCTCTACCCGGCCGATATAGGTGTTCTGAATGAGTTCGGCAAACAGTTCAACGAACCGTTGCTGCTCCTCCTTTGATGCCTTTCTCCAGTTGGTGGCGAGGGTGCGCTGGGACATGGCGTGGAAATCAAAACGCTCGGAAATCACCACCCGTAGCTTCTCGCGTTTTGCCGGTTTATCCAGATCGGCATCCTTGAGTATGCCGATGATGGCATCGACCGACATGTGTACCGAATCGGTGGCGTTGCCGGCGGTGAATGCCGTGTTTGCCAGGAACATCATAAAACCGAACAGTATCGGCGCAACAAACCGCTTCAACACCATCACACTCTCCTTACGGCATATTCCGGATTCAGGTAATGCCGTCCCCATGGTCAGTTCCTGACCTTGTTAGCGCGGTACTGCATGTAGGCATCCCGTACGAACAGATAGGGATCCAGTGCCTCTTTCTTGATGCTCTCATAGGTATCCTTGTCCAGCGACAGGTCATTGATCTTCTCATAGCCCTTGACCTCATAGTAGGTCCAGCCGTCGAACAGGTAGTAGACCAGATTCATACGTGCATCGGCAAAGGTGCCGATCGCATCCCTGACATCCGAGGGTCCCAGGATCGGCAGCACCAGATAGAAACCCGGTCCGATGCCGTAGTGTCCAAGCGTCTGGCCTGTATCTTCGTCGTGTTTTCTTATGTCGAAATTATCCCTGGCCGTATCGAACAGGCCGCCGATTCCGAGAGTCGTGTTGACGAAGAAACGGGTAATCTCATTACCGGCGTCCGGGAATTTACCCTGGAGGCCGGCATTGATAATGCGGACTGGCGATGCAAGGTTGGAAAAGACATTCTGTACGGCTACCCGCCAGGGTTCGGGCACGGCCCACCGGTAGCCCCGGGCAACCGGTTTGATGAGATAAAAATACAGTTTGTCGTTAAACCAGAAGATGCCGCGATTCACGGGCTCGATGGGGTCGGATACGTGGTACTGCTCCTCCTCGTCATCAAACGGAAACATCTCCTCTTCATCTTGCTGCGTGTCCGCGGCCGCATCCGTCTTGGTTGCCTCAACGGCACCGGAACCCAGGTCCAGGCAGACACCGCCCGGAGGGTAGGCCAGCACCAGCAGCAGGATGAGCAGTTTTTTCATGTATTTCCCTGTGAACACGCTTATTCTTTCTCGAAGATGTACTTGCTGACCAGTTCTTCCAGGCTGATGGCGGATTCGGTTTCCTGGATCTCGTCACCCGGGCCCAGATATTCCTCCGACCCGCCGGGAGTTAGCTTGATGAAGCGATCGCCAATAATACCGGCTGTCCTGATCGATGCAATGCTGTCATCGCTGAGGCGGACAGCCTTGCTGATATCCATGTGGACCACGGCCTCGTAATCTCCCCCGTCGAGCGCGATGCTGGATACCTTGCCCACCTTCACGCCGGCAAGCTCGACGACCGCGCCCTCCTTGAGCCCGCTGATGGAAACAAAACGCGCCGACACGGGGTATGAATCCTCCATGAACAGGCTGATATCGCCCATCTTGATGGCAATAAAGGAAAAGCTGGCGAAACCCGTCAGCAGAAAGAGTCCCACGATCATTTCCAGATTCATTTTTTTCATTAGAGGCTCCGAGTTGTCCTCTCTCTGAGGCACGCCGGTGGTCTGCTCATGACAGCACCAGTGATCCGATCAGGTAGTCCCAGACGAGGATGGTGACCGAGGCGAGCACCACGGCATCGGTTGTGATGCGGCTTACCCCCTCGGCGCCGAACACGCCGCCGCGGTTCAGGTGCAGGAAAAAGCCCTTGAAAGCGGCGATCCAGACGATGAGGATGCCGAAAATCATGGACTTGATGGCACACAGGCGGATATCCGTCCATTCCACGCTGTCATACATGCCCTGGAAGTAGGCGCCTTTCGCAACGCCCAGAAAGACCACTCCGGCGATATACCCGCCCACGATGCCAAGGATATTGAAGATGAAGGTTAGCGCCGGCAGCGAGATCAGTGCGGCGATAAACTTGGGTGCGATGAGGAACTTGTAGGGATCGATCGCCATGCATTCCAGCGCATCGATCTGTTCCGAATTGCGCATGATGCCGATTTCCGCACAGATAGCCGATCCGGCACGACCGATCACCATCAGCGCCGTGAGCACCGGCCCCAGTTCCTGAATCAGGCTGAGCGCGACTGCTGAACCGAGCAGTTCCTCCGAACCAAATTTCTTCAGGTTATGATAGCCCTGCAATCCAAGCACCATACCGGTAAACAGACCGGTGACCAGAATGACGATGATAGAGCGGGCGCCGATGAAGTAGATTTGCCGGATAACGGGGTAGGGGGTGTAGGGCGGTTTGAGGATATTGACCAGGGTCGTGGCGAAAAAAATGCCCATCCGGCCCGAATTCTCCAGCAGATACAGGAATTCCTCGCCGAGTTTCTCGATCATACCGCGCATGAACAGGAGATGTCCTGGGTGCCCTTGAGGTAGTCAGTATGCCGGTGGATGCCGACTGACCTGATGTCCAGCGCCAGCGCACAGGAATCCGGCGATCATGCCTTCATTCCTTCATCAACGGTTGTGTACATGGTGAAGACCTTGTCAAGACGCGCCAGCTCCAGCACCCGCCGGGTCGGATCGCTGGCCGCAACCAGGGCAAATCTGCCGCCATTGCGTTTCGCCGCCTGCAGCGCCTCGACCAGTGAGGCGACGCCGGAACTGTCGATGTAGGTCACGCTGGAGAGATCGACCAGTACCTTGCCGGCCACGTCGACGCTTTTCAGCAGGACTTCGCGGGCGGCCGGTGAGCTCTCAAGGTCGACATCGCCTTTCAGAACGACGATAGATGCTCCCTGTTTTTTGATTACCTCATGCTTCATCTTTGTGTCTCTTGAAAAATTTTACCATGCGCAGCAGATTCCCCTGGCCGGAAGGCGCGGGGAGATATTCCACCCTGTCCATGATGTTGTGAATCAGGCACACGCCCAGCCCGCCGGGGTGTACCTCCTTCGGCCATACGGGCCTGACCTTTTCCCGGTCAACCGGCGGGGCCTTATCCAGAAGGCAGAATTCCAGCATGCCGTCCCGGCACAGAATATCCAGGGTGGCCTCCCCGTCATCGATGTCCTTGTAGGCGTGCCGGACCACATTCTGACAGGCCTCCCCGATGGCGATGACGAGGTCCTGCGCCAGGGCGGGTGGACAGCCGCATTTCTCGCAGGTTTCGCGCACCATCTCCCGTACCGGATGCAGTTCCTCGGCGCGGGCCGGGAAGGTCAGACTGATCAGCGGCTCGGCGCAGCAGGCGGCGTCGTTTCTCATGATCTGGCGAGTCGGGTCCTCCACTGCCACTATAGTGATGTCGTCATGTCGTTGTTCCCCGCTGTTGTCCAGTATCGAGACGACGGCTTGAATGCGTGTGGCGGCGGGATCTCCGGCATGTCGGGTGATGATCGCCTTGATCCCCTGCACGTCAAGTCGCTGTCCGGTTGTTAACCTGCCTTCGGTGACACCATCCGTAAAAATGTAGAGTGTGCCACCATCGAGCGTGAATAGCTCCTCCCGGATGCCCTCCGGCCCGACGTCCAGCGGCATGATACCAAGAGGCGGGGCGCTGGCGGGTACCTGGATGTAGCTGCCATCAGTTCGGTGTATCAGGGGCGGCTCATGCCCGGCATTGGCCAGTCGCACGCTGCCGGTGGCAGTGTCCAGGATACCGCAGACCATGGTGACGAACATGCCGTGTATGGCCGTTTCGCACAGCTCTCTGTTGATGGTCGCCATCAGTGCGCCTGGATCATGCAGGGTTTTGCCCACGCAGCGGAACAGGCTTGCCGCCTTCGACATGAGCAGCGCCGCATCCATGCCCTTTCCGGAAACGTCCCCCAGGCTGAAATAGATGCGTCCGTCGTCCAGTACGAAGAAGTCGTAGAAATCCCCCGACACCTCATGAGCCGGCAGGTTGATGCCGCACACCGGGAACGGCGCCGGTCGTGCGGCGGGCAGCAGGCTGCGCTGCATTTCGATGGCAAGCTCGATTTCGCGGTTGACGCGTTCCTGCTCTACGAGAACTTCCGCCATGTGTGCATTCCGCACGGCAAGCGCGGCGGCCGCCGTCAGCGTCTGCAGCATCATAAGATCCGTCTCTGAAAACAGGCCGTCCCCATCTTTTTTATTGATGAGTTCGATAGCTCCGAGCCGGATGTTCTGGGTGCTCATGGGGGCGCACAGGATGGAGCGGGTGTGGAAACCGGTAGATTCATCGACAGAATGGGCAAAGTTCGAGTCGGAACTGACATCGCGCACCATGCGGCTGGTGTTATTGGTGACGCACTGTCCTACGATACCTTCACTGGATTTCAAGGAAATTCCTTGAATATTGACCGGCCCGACGCTGGCCTTGCAGGTCAGACGCAGCCCGTTGTCTTCGAGAAGAAAGAGAGATCCCGCCTCGGCATTAACATACTTGGTAATCAGTTCGAGCGCCTTCTCGATGGTTTCCTCGATGTTGAGCGTGACCGCCAGATGACCGCTCATCTTGGCCAGCAATTCGAGATGACCGGCAAGCGCCGGTGTTTTGCGCCGGTCAAGGCGCTGGGAATCCCTGCGCTCAACACTCGGTGGCAAGTCTTTCATAGTGTTATGGTTCTATCGGTAGTCATCTTGAGGTATCGTGTTCGCTCAGGATCATCCGGCAAGTTCAGTCTATGAAAACCGTAAGACCGCTTATCCGCCGGCTTCTCCACCGGGCCTCGCTGCTGGTGCTCATCCAGTCTTGCGCCTGCAGCGCCCCGATGGCGAATGACGAAATCAGTTCCGTTGCGGGCGGCTCGATTGAATCCGCAACCCTGGCGGTCGTCGTAAACGATGCCGATCCACTGAGCCGGCGCATCGGTGCCTATTATGCACAGCGGCGCCATATCCCGGAGAAAAATCTGATCCATGTCAGTTTCTCGCCGGGCAAGTCCACGATGACACGCGGCGCGTTCGAGCAGGTCATGACAACCGTGAACGCCCGGGTGCCGCCATCGGTCCAGGCCTATGCGTTAGCCTGGACCCGGCCTTACCGGGTAGGCTGTATGTCGATCACTACGGCCTTTGCCGCCGGCTATGACGAGGCGTTCTGCGCCAAAGGTTGCAAGGCAACGCGGCCCAGTCCCTACTTCGACACCGACAGCCGGCGTCCCTATGAGGATTTCGGCTGGCGTCCGGCGATGCTGCTGGCCGGAACCGACTTCGATGACGTCAAGGCCCTGATCGATCGCGGGGTTGCGGCGGACGGCACTCGTCCGCGCGGTACCGGGTACCTGGTCAGTACGAACGACGCCGCGAGAAACGTCCGCAGCCGCTTTTATCCGGGGATCTTGCTGATGCAGTCGGATCGATTTTCATTTGAATTAATATCATCGAATACAGTGCGTTATCGTAATAATATAATGTTCTATTTTACGGGGCTCGCCAGGGTGAACGGGATCGACACCGACCGCTTCTTGCCCGGCGCTGTCGCCGACCACCTGACATCGGCCGGTGGTCAACTGACCGACAGCAGGCAGATGAGCAGCCTGAGCTGGCTGGAGGCCGGCGCGACAGGAAGCTATGGCACGGTCGTCGAGCCCTGTGCGTTCACGCAGAAGTTTCCGCGGCCCGACATCGTGATCGACCGCTACTTGGACGGCGAAACGCTGCTGGAGGCTTACTGGAAGAGTGTCGCCTGGCCGGGGCAGGGGGTCTTTATCGGCGAGCCCCTGGCGGCGCCCTTCAGGGACAAAAACAGTCCGGGGCAGGTTGATAACCAGGAACCGCCAGGCGCGCACCCCAGGGACTGACTGGGGCTTGATGTGCGGCGAGCGGTGGGCACTGAGGGATGCGCGTGCATCGCCGCCTGCGGGTAACGTGCGACTGGCATTTGGGTTACCATCGATCATCGAGTCAAATGGCACGGGCAAGGGCTGTGAAACGATTCAACTATATCCTGTTTGTTCACCAGCTGACGGTTGAAGACACGGCGGCGTTCGAGCGGGCGGCGGTGCTGGCCGAGGAGAACGCGGCGCGACTGAAGGTCATCGAGGTGATTGAGGAAGTTGAACCCGACATCGGAGTGCCGGTTCCGGTGCTGTCGACTGATGTCCTGCGCAATACCCTGATCGAGGAAAGCCGCGAGCAGATGGAAGAGCTGGTGGCGCCGCGACGCCAGAAAATCGATATCGATATCGAGGTTTTCACCGGAACCCCG
Organism: uncultured Gammaproteobacteria bacterium; assembly: GCA_963763115.1. Taxonomy (GTDB): domain Bacteria; phylum Pseudomonadota; class Gammaproteobacteria; order UBA9214; family UBA9214; genus CAVQCA01. The sequence goes on along the minus strand of CAVXNM010000031.1, from coordinate 56,844 downwards.
TTCCTGGAAATCATCCGCGAGGTTTTGCGTAACCGCCATGATCTGGTTATCAAGGCGGCCGACAAGGGTGGCCTGATTACCCGGGTGTTCGGCAGCACCGACATGCACCTGCTGCGTAAATGTCCCTGCCCGGTATGGCTGCACAAACACGGTCATGACAAACCCTACCACCGCATACTGGCCGCCATGGATTTTGATGAGTTCAGCGGCACGGAACGGGAAAGCACGCTCAACCGGGATATCATGGACCTGGCCGCTTCACTGGCGCAGCGGGAACACAGTCAGCTGTATGTCGGGCATGCCTGGTATCCCCGGAGTGCGGAGCTGCTGAAAACCCGGGCAAGCGGACTGACGGAAGATGAAATCAATGAGTATGTCGAAGAAACTCTGGCCTGCATCGAGCGCAGGTTGAACGAGCTGATGAGCTGCGCGGAGACCTGGGTGGGCAAGGATGTCTGGCGGGAGGTCAAGCCGCAAGCCCGCCTTGTCAAGGGCCGGGCGCACCGTGCAATTCCGCAACTGGCCGAGGAACTGCAGGTCGAGCTTATCGTGATGGGAACGATCCGGCATGCCGGCATAGCGGGAATCCTCATCGGCAACACGGCGGAAACCATCCTCAACCGCATCGATTGTTCGGTGCTGGCCATCAAACCCGAGGGTTTCGTCACCCCGGTGACGATCTAGTTTCATCCAGAACAACATTCTCACCGCAGAGACGCACGACTGCAGGGATGCAGGAGTTAGAGCAATGCATGGAGCAATTGCCGGAAGAACGCGAAGAAGTATAAGGAACATCTGGATGAGTTATTCCTGCGAAAGCGGGGATCCAGTATCTCACTGATTCTGCAAAAACTAGATGATTCGCTGCGCTCACCCTTCGGGCCGCCCTACGGGCGTTCAACGCGCGGTGCGCTTTTGTCCCGCTTTCGCGGGAATGACAGGCTTGATCAGACTATCCTTGATTGTTACGTATCGATAGTTCTCTTCGCGTCTCTGCGGTGAATGCATTTATTTAGGATGAAAACCGATTACCCGGTCATCCGGTATTGCACCGGTGATTTTCCGGTCCATCGCTTGAAAGCGCGGGTGAAGTTGCTGGGTTCGGAGAAACCCAGCAGGTAGGTGATCTCGCCGATGCTGCGCCGGGTATCCCGCAGGTACTGCAGGGCGAGTTGCTGGCGGGTATCCTCCAGCAGATCCCTGAAACTGGTGTCTTCCTCTTTCAGCTTGCGTTGCAGGCTGCGCAGGCTGACATGCAGTGTGTCCGCAATCACCTCCTGCTTCGGGATGCCGTCCGGGAGCTGGTGAATGATTTTCGAGCGTACTTGCATGGCGATGCTGTCCCGGTCGAAGCGCGCCAGGTAATCCATCACGACCTGGTCGTTGATGCGTGCGAGTTCCGGATTGGCCGATGCGAGGTGACGGGTGAGCAGATCCCGGTCGAAGCAGAGCCGGTTGACGGGAGCTCCGTATTCGATGGAAGCGCCGAAGACATCTTCAAATTGCGCGGGACATGGCGGGGTTGGTCGTTGCAAAGTGGTAGACCGTGGCAGGATAGGATGACCCGCCGTGATCTGGCACATGCGCAAAAAGGACGCCATGCCCAGATCGATTGCCGCATATTGAAAGTCAGGCGGGAGTGTCTCCGGCAGCACGGTGACCAGGTAGACGGAATCCGGCTGTTCTTCCATACGGAAATCCAGAGCGCTGTTGATCAGGCGCGCGTAACGTACCAGACGGCCAAAGGCGTCCAGCAGGGTATCACTGACCAGCCAGGCAAGGCCCAGCCCGTGCAGCAGGGCGGGCTGGAACATGCGTGCGGCGGTCAGTCCCAGGCAGGGGTCGCCGGAGGCCTCGACGGCCAGCTTCCACAGTTTCTGCATCCGCATCATGGGGAAGCGTGCATGAGGGTCCGTGGCCCTGCTCAAATCGAGGCCCGCCGCGACAAACAACGGTTCCGGATCACAGCCGCAGGCGTGCAGCGTCGTCGCGATCAACCCCGCAACGCTTCCCAGTGTAGTAATTTCCGGCGTTGTGTGCCCCATGGTTTTACCTTTGTTCCGGCGGATAAGTCTATGGCGCCTGATGATTAACCAAGCGTAGCAGGATCCGGCTAGGGTGGTAGTCCTGGCAAGACTTTTTCCACCCGTAATCCAACAGCCGGGAGTTCCATTATGGGGATCACGGTAAAGATACAGCTCTACAGTCTGGCGGCGTTGCCGATCGAATACCTGACACGGCAGGAAGCGCTGATTAAATGGATGCGCGTCGATGAGCGTGAGTTCAAGCCCTATCGCGATGTTTTCATAACGGGTACGCGGGCCTACCAGCTGCATACCTATCTGGAACTGGTGCGGTGGACCTGCGGACGCACCGTGGCGCAGCAGGTCGAAGTATACCAGCACCGCCTGATTGAGTTCACGACGCGGAGGGGGCGCTGCATCGAGCAGGCTCTGGATCTGGTCGTAGGAGCGCTCGATAGCCGGGTAGTCAGCGCCGCCACCCGCGAGGGTGAGATCGAGATACCGATTGAAATGAATGTGGCGCTGGCCCTGCTGCTGGGTTTGCCGGAATCGCCGGATTATGCCACAACGGCGGAGCGCCGCGCCGCGCAGATCGCCTGTATGCAACCGGAAATAGACTGGCACCTGGCGCATTGCCTCACGTGCGCCCGCGAGGAAATAAAAAATACCTTCCTGCCGATGTTTACCAGCTTCGAGGGTGCTGCCGGGGGCAAAGTCGCGGCGGGAGTCTCTGAATGAGTAGTGAATGTCGGGGGCTGTCGCAGGCTTGCGCCTCGTGCGGGGAAGTTTCCTGAACAGGATATCCCATGCTTGAACTGATCGGCAGCATCGTGCTCATTTATTATCTCGTCCTGGGTGTGGCGTTGCTGGTTTTCCTGACCTGGGGTTTCCTCGATGATCGCAAGCTCGCAAAACGGCGCAGGTGCGAAACCGTGACCGGATTTGAGAGGCAGTCGCGACACGATCGGGTGGAACCGAAACGCGACCCGCCCACACGGGCAAAACAGACCGTTCGCCCGCCGGATAACGTCGTGAGGTTCAAACGCCGCGAATAAGGCGCCCGGCCCGGCGCGATGCGGCATGTCAAGCGGTGGCATTTTCGCTACACTGGTGCCCCTGAACCCGGATCAATCCATGTCAGCTGTCGCCATTCCCGCCGTCCGCACCGCCCTGTTCGATTACCCGAAGTACTGGGCCGAGTGTTTTGGCAGCGCCCCGTTCCTGCCCATGAGCCGTGCGGAAATGGATACGCTGGGCTGGGATTCCTGCGACATCATCCTCGTCACGGGCGACGCCTACGTCGATCACCCGTCCTTCGGCATGGCCATCGTCGGGCGGCTGCTGGAGGCCCAGGGGTTCCGGGTCGGCATCATCGCCCAGCCGGGCTGGCATTCGAAAGCGGCGTTCGAGGTACTCGGTCGGCCGAATATCTTCTTCGGCGTAACCGCCGGCAACATGGACTCGATGATCAACCGCTATACCGCGGAGCGCAAACCCCGTTCCGACGATGCCTACACCCCCGGCGGGCGCGCCGGGAAGCGCCCGGATCGCTGTTCGCTGGCCTATGCGCAGCGCTGCCGGGAAGCCTGGCCGGATGTGCCGCTCGTGCTGGGCGGCATCGAGGCCTCGCTGCGGCGCATCGCCCACTATGATTACTGGCAGGATACGGTGCGCCGTTCACTGCTGGTGGACGCCGGCGCCGACATTCTGCTCTACGGCAACGCCGAACGGGCCGTGGTGGAACTGGCTCACCGCCTCGCGCGCGGCGAACCCATCGCGGAAATTACCGATGTGCGCGGCACCGCCCTCATCCGCCGCGACACCCCCGCGGACTGGTGGGAAGTCGATTCCACACGCATCGACCGCCCGGGCAGGATCGACAGCATCATCAACCCCTATGTCAACACCCAGGCGATGGATGCCTGCGAGCGGGAAAGGCGTACCAGCGCCGGCTATGGCGCCGGGTTCGACGAACACGGTTCACCGCTGGTTCCGCCGCCCCGGCCACGACTGGCGCGCGCGCACACCGTGATCCGCCTGCCCTCGTTCGAGAAAGTGCGCAACGATGCCGTGCTCTATGCCCACGCCAGCCGGGTGCTGCATCTCGAAACCAATCCCGGCAATGCCCGTGCGCTGGTGCAGCAGCACGGCCCGGTCGATATCTGGCTGAATCCGCCGCCGATTCCGCTCAGCACCGCGGAAATGGACTACGTGTTCGGCATGCCGTTCGCGCGCGTGCCCCACCCCCGCTACCGGGGCGAGAACATCCCGGCCTGGGAGATGATCCGCTTCTCGGTCAATATCATGCGCGGCTGCTTCGGCGGCTGCACCTTCTGTTCCATCACCGAGCACGAGGGCCGCATCATCCAGAACCGTTCGCAGGACTCGATCCTGCGGGAAATCGAGGACATCCGCGACAAGGTCCCGGGTTTCACCGGTGTCATCTCCGACCTCGGCGGCCCCACCGCCAACATGTACCGCATCGCCTGCAAGAGCCGTGACATCGAGGCCGCCTGCCGCAAGCCAAGCTGCGTCTATCCGGGCATCTGTCCGAATCTCGATACCGATCATTCCGCGCTTACGCGGCTCTATCGGGAAGCCCGTCGCCTCCCTGGCGTCAAAAAGGTCCTGATCGCCTCCGGGCTGCGCTACGATCTCGCGGTGCGCGACCCGGAGTATGTGAAGGAACTGGTCACCCACCACGTCGGTGGTTACCTGAAAATTGCGCCGGAGCATACCGAGGAAGGTCCCCTGTCGATGATGATGAAGCCGGGAGTCGGCGCCTATGACGCCTTCAAGCGGCTGTTCGAGAAATACTCCGCCGAGGCCGGCAAGGAGCAGTACCTGATCCCGTATTTCATCGCCGCCCATCCGGGCACGCTCGACGAGGATATGGTCAACCTGGCCCTCTGGCTGAGGCGCAACGGCTTCCGCGCCGATCAGGTGCAGGCGTTCTATCCCTCGCCCATGGCCACCGCGACGGCCATGTACCACTCGGGCAGGAATCCGCTGCACCGGGTGCGTTACAAGAGCGAGGGAGTGGATGTCGTCAAGGATGCATGGCGTCGCAGGCTGCACAAGGCGTTCCTGCGCTACCACGATCCGCAGCACTGGCCGCTGCTGCGCGAAGCGCTCTTGGCGATGGGTCGTGCCGACCTGATCGGCGATGGTCCCCACCAGCTGATACCGCACGAACGGCCAAACGAAAGGAAGGACTACCGGGCACCGCGCCGCAAGAACTCCGGGCAGGCGCATCAACGACGCCTCAAGGGGGCGCTGCTGACCCAGCATACCGGCCTGCCGCCCTGGCAGGAAGGCAGCGGGAAAGCCGGTCATCAGGGGACGGGGAAACGCAGGCGCAAGCCGTCGGTCGAACGACCGCTCTGATGCGACATCGGGGCGTAGGTCATTGCCGGTTCACCGGTACTCCGACAGCGGTTGTCATCCGGCGTGTTATTTCGCGGACCGATACTTTCTGGCCCTGCGTTCGGTCAGAGAGGTGGCTATCAAGGGGTTAGGTCTGATTTATCAGAATGCGCCTTAATTTACGGCGCCTGCCTGGCCGGTCGTGTTTTCCTGTCAGCCTGCACCCGATCGGTTATAGTCAGGCTCACTTGGTGAGCCACTCACTATGCAAGGATTGCAATATCCGATTTTCAGCACTGATAGAAGCCACAGGAACGGCGAATTCCTCGAAATAACTGGTGAATCTATCTGTAGACACGTGCTCGCCCGCGAGTCGACGCTTGTCACTCAACCGATTTGCGGGCAAATCAGCTCCTACACAAAGCGTTATAAAGTTTCCTGATTAGCGATGAAGCTCAGCCATTCTCAACCAGGCCTCAGGGCGACTGCCGGTTGTCGCCGCGGCCCGCAGCAAACGGGGCAGCATGGTCTTGAGGTTAACGCGTCGATTGAAGCGGTACTGGTACTCAGCGAGATAACGGTCGGCATATTTTGCAAAATTGAACGCATGATAGGTACCACTCAAGGCGGTTTTCAGGTTGCCCAGCAGGGTATTAACCCAGCTAAAGCAGGGCATATCGGTACTGCGGCGCGTAGCACCAACCACCTGGGGCTCATGCTGGCAGCCCGCGGTCGCGACGGCGGCAAAACACGCCAGACCATCCGAGACCACGCTACTCTGGGGCGCCAGATGCTGCCTGGCCCAGGCGCTGACCGCCTCCGAGCAAAAGCCCTCGACCCGATCAAAACGCACGCGCATCGGACGATCCGCGTCATCGACCTCGACCGCCGCAATGAAGGGTACCTTATTTTCCGAGCCGCGCCCGCGCTTTCCGCGCCGCTCACCGCCCAGGTAGGCATCGTCGGCGATCACTCGCCCGCTCAGGACGCCGTCGGCTTCGCGTTCACGCATGACCTGCATCAGTTTGTGCTTGACCAGCCAGGCGGTGCGGTAACACACCCCCAGCTGACGCTTCAGTTCGAGGCCCGAGATGTTGTTTTTCGACTGGCTCATCAGATACATGGCCTGAAACCAGCGCACCAGCGGCAACTTAGAGGCATGAAAGATCGTGCCGGCTTTGAGCGTGCTCTGGTGGTGGCAGTGATGGCACTGATAGGTCTTGCGGCCGCGGGCGTTCACGATACAGTAGTGCGTGCTTGCGCAGTTCTCGCAGCGAAAACCGTTTGGCCAGCGGGCCAGCTCCAGCGCCTGCTCGCAGTGTTCCTCCGTACCGTATTGCTCCAGGAATTCCGTAAGACTCAGCCCGGGTTGGAATTGGATTCGATTCATCGCCATGGTATTGCTCCTCTTAAACCTACCATGGGGCTAGTTTACGAACCCCAGTGGCTCACCCCGTGAGCCTGGCTGAGGTTTATCGCTAATCAGGTAAAGTTTTATCATATAAGTATGATTAACAGTATCATACGTTAATTATTTAAGGCTTTTTCTCATGAAATTCCTCCACGCCGCCGATGTGCATCTCGACAGCCCGCTGCACGGCCTGGAACGCTATGAAGGCGCACCGGTCGCGGAGTTGCGTGGCGCCACGCGGCGCGCCTTCGACAATCTGGTCGACTTGGCGATTGAGGAGGAGGTCAGTTTCGTGCTGCTCGCCGGCGACCTCTACGACGGTGACTGGAAGGATTACAACACCGGGCTGTATTTTATCCAGCGGATGGCACGGCTGCGCGAGGCGGGCATCCGCGTGTTCATCGTTGCAGGCAACCACGATGCGGCCAGCCAGATTACCAGGCAGCTGCGCCTGCCGGACAATGTCACACTGTTTTCCACCAGCAAGCCGGAAACCGTAGTGCTCGAGAAACTGGACCTGGCGGTGCACGGGCAGGGCTTCTCGAGGTGCGAGGTAACGGAAGACCTTTCCAGAGCCTACCCGCAAGCGGATCCGAATCTGTTCAATATTGGTCTTCTGCACACCTGCCTGAACGGCAAGCCGGGCCATGAACCCTATGCGCCCTGCACAGTCGATGGCCTGCGTTCCAAAGGTTATCACTACTGGGCGCTGGGGCATGTCCACAACCGCGAGGTGGTCAGCCAGGAGCCCTGGATCGTGTTCCCGGGCAATATCCAGGGACGTCACGCCCGTGAGACCGGCCCGAAGGGCTGCACGCTGGTTACCGTTACAGATGGCGAAGTGGCAGCCGTCGAGCACCGTGACCTCGATGTCCTGCGCTGGACCCGGTGCACGGTGGATGTGACGGACAGTGCTTCACTCGATGAAATCTATGATCAGGTGCGGGATGCACTGCAGCAGGCGCTGGACGATGCCGATGCACGCCCCGTTGCCGCCAGACTGGTTTTGCAGGGCAGCAGTCCGGTGCACTCAATACTGCACTCGGACAGCATTCACTGGATTCAGGAGTACCGCGCGCTCGCGTCAGGCCTTGGCGGAGCGGGGATGTGGCTGGAGAAGGTGGCCATCGAGACACGCCAGGCGGTCGCGATGGACGAACTGCTTGAACGGGACGATGCGCTGGGCGGGTTGCTGCGTGCGATCCACGCACTCGAGATTGACGCTTCCGGCGTCGAGGGGCTCGCCGCTGAAGTAGCCGACCTGCGCCAGAAGCTCCCGCCGGAACTGCTGGGCGGCGAGGATCGTTACGATCCGACCGATCCCGGCTACCTGACCAGCCTGATGGAGGACATCAAGGAACTCCTGGTGCACCGTCTCGTCAGTTCGAGGTGGATGCATAGTGGAGATCCGGGAACTCAACCTGCTTGCCTTTGGCCCGTTCAGCGACCGGCTGCTGGATTTTTCCTCGCCCGGAGGCGGGCTGCACATCGTCTACGGGCCCAATGAGGCGGGCAAGAGTTCCTCGCTGCGCGGTCTGAAGGCGTTGCTGTTCGGCATCCCTGCGCGGACGACCGACAACTTCAGGCACGAGAACAAGGACCTCCGGATTGGCGGCACATTGCGGAGCCATGACGGCCATGAGCTCGCCATCATCAGGCGCAAGGGCAACAAGAATACCCTGCTGTCGCCGGACGGTGGCCAGCTCGTGGACGATGCGCTGGCGCCATTTCTCCATGGTGTTAGCGCCGAGGTGTTCGAGATGCTGTTCGGCATCGATCATGAGGCACTGGTCCGGGGCGGGCAGGAAATCCTGGAGCAAAAGGGGGAGGTCGGACAGGCGCTGTTTTCCGCCTCCATGGGCAGTGCGGCCCTGCATGCCGTGCTGGAACAGCTGGAAACCGAAGCCGGTGAACTCTTCAAACCGGGTGGGGTCGAAGCCGACGTTCAACGCTGCCCTGAAAGAGCATGCTCAACTTCAAAAGGCTATCAAGGACCAGTCGCTGTCATCGCGTGAATGGGGCGAGGCGCGCCGTGCCCTTGAGCGGACCAACAAGGAACTGGCACAACTGCAAGAGGAGCTGGTGCAGACCAAGGCCGATCGAAATCGGCTGCGGCGCATCCAGCGGGCTCTGCCCAGGATCTCGGCGCGGCGTGAACTGCTGCTGAAAATTGAGGAACTGGGTGATGTCGTCATGCTGGCGGCAGATTTCGGCAAGCGCCGTGAGACCGCTGCCCGCGAACTGGATAAGGCGGCCACTACAGTAAATAGTGCGACCAGGACTCTGGAAGGCCTGCAGAAGCAGCTCGCGGCAATTTCAGTGAACACGGAAATACTGGAATTTGGTGAAACTATCGAGGATCTGCATGAACGCCTGGGTGGTCACCGCAAGGCCATGCAGGACCGTCCGCACCGGAAGGCCGAGCGCAGTCAATTGCTGTCGGATACCGAAGCCCTGCTGAAAGCGGTTCGTCCGGACATCTCCCTCGATAATGCCGAAACACTGCGACCAGTCCTGTCGAGAGGTGCCAGAATCACGGATCTGGGAAATCAGCGACAGGCGCTGATCGAACGTGAGCGCCAGGCCGTCAAACTGCAACGAGAGCATGAATCACGCTTGCAAAAGGCCCGCGAGGAACGCATGGAGCTTGCCGAGGCGGGATCATCAGAGGCGCTGCGCAAGCAGGTAGCACTAACCCGACGCCAGGGTAATCTGGATGAATCACTGCGAACAGCCCGGGATGAATATGAAATGCTTGAACAGGCATGCCGCCACGACCTGTCCCGACTCAGTGCCCAGTGGCAAGGCACCCTCGACGAGATTCCAGGCTTGCCTTTGCCGCCACGTGAAAGCATTGACCGGTTTGAGCAGGCATATGCCGATGTGGCTGAACGCACCCGGCGCCTCGATGACAGGCAGGCAGAACATGCGAACAGGGTGCGTGAGGTGCAAAAGCAGCTTGATGAGATTCAGTATGCCGGTTCGATTCCTACCGAGCAGGACCTGCTTGAAGTCCGTTCCGGCCGGCAGCAGGCATGGGAGCTGATACGCCGTCAGTGGCTGGGTGGTGAGGTGGTCGATACCGAGGCGCGAGAGCTGGATCCCGAGCGTGCACTACCTGAGGCATACGAGTTCCGGGTTGCTGATGCTGATGAACTCGCGGACCGTCTGCGACGCGAGGCCGAACGTGTGCAGAAACAGGCCAGCCTGCTGGCAGCACTGTCAGATGCCCGGGTGCGTGCCGAGGAGGTTGCCGGGGAGCGCGAGGACTGTGCCGGGGAACAGCGACAGATTGATGCAGACTGGGCCAGTTTATGGGGCCGCTCGGCTATCCAGCCACTGCCGCCGAGGGAGATGCGTGCATGGCTGGACAATATGGAGAGGCTGCGTGACCGGATCGAGGATCTTTACGGACAGCGCCGGCGAATGGATATCCTGGAAAGGACGCGGGGGTTGCATATCCAGTCACTGCAGCAGGCGCTGAAGGATCTTGGGAAAGAGGTCAGTACCCCGGAATCTCTCGAAGCGTTACTAGCCGAGTGCGAGGCAGTAGCTGACAGGATCGATGAACTGGCCAGGCAGCGTCAGATGCTGGACAAGGAGATATCGTCACTCGAGCAAGGGCTGGAAAGCTCACGGCTGGAACAGCAAGCGGCTAGCGAGGCACTCGTGACATGGAAGGGTGAGTGGAAGGAGGTCGTCGGCGGGCTGGGGTTGGGGGCTGATGCCTTGCCCGCTGAGGTGACTGCCATTCTCGATAGCGTCAGAGAACTGTTCGGAAAACAGAATGAGGCGGACAAACTGCAAATCCGCATCGCGGCCATCGATGCAGAGGCAAGAACATTCCGGGAGGAAGTGGCAAGCGTGGTGGCGCGTGTGGCGTCCGACATCGCAAAAGTGCCGGTTGAGGATGCTGTAGCACGTCTCATCCGCTTGCTGAGAGACACGCAAAGAGAGGATACCCGTCGCCAACAGTTCGAAGAACAGATCCGCAAGGCGCAGGAGGACATCGACACAGCCGAGGCGACCCGCAAGACGATGCTCGAACGACTCGATTCATTGTGCAAGGAAGCGGAGTGCCGTGATGCCTCGGGACTGGAACTGGCTGAGCAAAGATCGAACGAGTATCAGAACTGCAAGCACACAATCGATAGCCTGGAGCAGGAGCTTCGGGACATCGCTGAAGGCGTGACGCTGGCTGAACTCGAGACACAGGTGGATGCGGCAGATCCGGATACGCTGCCCGGCGAGATCGAGTCACTGACTCGCCGGATCGACGATGAGCTTGAGCCGCGAATAAAAGATCTGCACGAGGCAAAGGGTAAGCAGAAGAATGAACTGGATCGGATGGATGGCGGTGATGACGCCGCGGTACTGGCCGATGAGGCGCAGTCGGTACTTGTGAAGATACGCTCGAATGCGGAACAGTATGTTCGCGTGAAACTGGCCTCACGGATATTGCGGAACGAGATCGAACGCTACCGCCAGCAGCACCAGGGGCCCCTGCTGGAACGTGCCAGTGAGCACTTCGCGGTGCTGACACAGGGCTCGTTTGCCGGTCTTCGCGCCGACTTCAACGAGAAAGACGAACCCGTCCTTGTGGGTGTGCGGCCCAATGATGACCGGGTCTACGTGGAAGGCATGAGTTCCGGAACCCGTGATCAGCTGTACCTCGCGCTGCGTCTGGCATCGCTGGAGAAGTACATGGAAAGCGCGGAGCCCATGCCGTTTATCGTCGATGACATCCTGGTGCATTTCGACGACGAGCGATCCAGGGCGACGCTCGGCGTACTGGCCGAGCTTGCCAGGAAAACACAGATCATCCTGTTTACCCACCACCGACGGCTTGTGGAACAGGCGCAGGTGCTGGGGGCAGCGTCGCCGGTCAAGGTGCACGAGCTGTAATCACAGCTCCCGGTCGTTCAGCGCGGATGATTCTGAGAAAATCAAGTGAAATAATGTTAGCGACAACACCGCTTACATCATTCCACTTTTCAATTCAACGTTGGGTGAAATGTAGTCAAAGCCCCTTTCTTGCCTCTTCTGGTTGCTGATTCCAAGAAGAGGGTTTTCACTCCTTTCCTCCACAGGCATCGCCGCGCAGGATAGAATCCGAGCCCATGCTGCATATCTGCCGATCCAATCGCGTTGAGTTGCTGCTGCAGCGCCTGGCCGAGCGGCTCGGAGAGCAGCCGCTTTCATCGCCCTTGCTTCCCGAGGTGGTGGTGACGCCGAGTCCCGCCATGGCGCGCTGGGTCAACCTGCAGCTCGCCGCCCGGCACGGGGTGGCGGCCAATTACCGCTATCCGCTGCCGGCGTCGTTCATCTGGCAACTCGCCTGCGAGCTGCTCGGTGATCTACCCGGGACCGACCCGCTGGCACCCGATGTTATGACCTGGAAGGTCTACGCACTGCTGCCTGAGCTGATCCGAGAGCCGGCGTTTGCCTCCATTGCTCACTACCTGCAGCAGGATGCCGGTGGTCTGAAGCGGTTTCAGCTTGCCGCCCGAATCGCGGACGTTTTCGATCGTTACCAGTTCTACCGGCCGGAGCAGTTGCGTGACTGGGGCACGGGGAAGGACAGCCAGTGGCAGGCGCTGTTGTGGCGCCGCCTGACCCGCGGGATTACCCGTCACCGACTCGCCGTCACCGAGTGCCTGCTCTTCCGCCTCCGGAAAAGGGGTCTGCCCGCAGGCGTGCCGGAGCGGGTCAGCCTGTTTGCCGTCTCGAGTCTGCCGCCGCTGTTCGTCGAGGTGCTCCACGCGCTTGCCGCGCATACCCGCATCGAACTCTACCTGCACAGTCCAACCGATCAGTTCTGGGCGGACCTGGTGTCCCAGAAGACGCTGGCGCGCAAGCGCCTGGCGCAACCGGAAGCCGCCGAGTTGTGGGAAACGGGTAACAGTCTGCTAGCCTCCTGGGGCCGACAGGGACAGGCCCTGCAGGACCTGCTGCTGATGCAGGAAACCCCGGCCACCGAGGAAGAGGTCTTCATGCCGCCCGGAACGGATTCACTGCTGCGGCATCTCCAGCAGGACATTTTCACCCTGCGCCCCATGGCGGGCCCCGGCGAGCGGACTCCCGTCGAGGGCGATGCTTCGCTGCAGGTGCACGTCTGTCACAGTCCACAGCGGGAGTGCCAGGTGCTGCATGACCGCCTGCTGGCGATGCTGGACAGCGACCCCGCGCTGCGTCCCGAGGATATGCTGGTCATGGTGCCGGAGATCAGCCTCTATGCCCCCTACATCGAGGCCGTGTTCGAACAGGATACGGAATCCGAGCGGCCGTTCATCCCCTGGAACCTGTCGGATATTTCGCTGCGCGATGAGCATCCGCTGGTGCGGGTGTTCCTGCAGTTACTGGACTTGCCGCATAGCCGTTTCAGTCACACGGAAATCCTGTCCTGCCTCGACGTGCCCGAACTGGCCGGTCGCTTCGCGCTGGACGGCGAGGCGGTGGCGCAAATCCGGGAGTGGTTGAGCGAGGCCAGGCTGCGCTGGGGATTGAACAGCGGGCACAAGCGGCAGTTCGGCCTGCCCGGCACCGGGGAGAACACCTGGGCGCAGGTCGAGCGACGCCTGTTCGGCGGCTACGCCCTGGGCGAGGGCGAACTGTTCGAGGACATCGCCCCGATTGCCGGCGTGGATGGGGCCCGGGGTGAAATACTTGGCCGGTTCTGGCGGCTGTTGTCCTGTCTTACTGACTACGCCGAGCGGTTGCGCAGCCCGCGCCGCGCCGGCGAGTGGCAGGAATGCCTGGGCCGCCTGCTCGATGATTTCTTCGGTCAACACGAGGACGAAGAGGGCCGGATACAGAAAATCCGCGATGCCCTGGCGGATCTGGCCGGACAGGCCGGCAGCCTGGACGAGGCCCTGCCCATCGCCCTGGTGCGTCACTGGCTGGAGCAGCAGCTGGGCACGCACACCCGTCACGGCCGCTATTTCAGCGGCGGGGTGACCTTCTGCGGCATGCGCCCCATGCGCAGTCTGCCCTTCAGGGTGATCTGCGTGCTGGGACTGCACGACCGGGCCTTTCCGCGCCGCGAGCAGCCGGCCGAGTTTGATCAGATGCGCGAGCAGTGGCGTCCCGGCGACCCGCGCAAGGGGACCGAGGACCGCTATCTGTTTCTGGAGACGCTGCTGTGCGCACGACAGGTCCTCTATCTCAGCTACGTCGGACGCGACATCCGCAACAACAGCGAGCGCCAGCCCTCGGTGCTGCTGCGAGAACTGCTGGATTACATCGACCAGCAGTACGTGATTGCCGGTGACGATGCCGGGGACAGGCTCAGTGCACGGCTGACGCATGTGCATCCGCTACAGCCCTTCAGTCCGCGCAATTACCGCGGCGAGTCGCACAGTTACGATGGCGACTGGTGTGCCGTGGCGCAGGCGTTACAGCAGCCGGTGCAGCCTGAACCGGCGGACGTGGACTGGAACCGCACCCGCCTGTCCGACATGCCGGATCCCCTGCGCACCGTCAGCCTCATGCAGCTGTTGCGCTTCGTACGCCATCCGGTGCGGTTTTTCGTCAATACCCGCCTGCAGGTCTACCTGCGGGAGGAGGCGCCGGGCGAAGACGACGAGGTGTTTCGGCTGGATGCGCTGCGGAGTTTCACCCTGAAGCAGCGCCTGCTGGATGATTACCTCAAGGGACGGCCGACTCCCGCACGCCAGTTGAGCGCCGAGGGCATCCTGCCGCACGGGGCGTTCGCCGCGCTCGCCTGGCAGCAGGAGTCGCAGAACGTGCAGCCGCTGATGCGGCGGCTCGAGGCCTTCCAGGGGCATCCGCCGGAGCAGCGGCTGGTCGACCTGCTCTTCGAGGACGAGACGGCAGGATCGTTCCGGCTCGCGGGGCAGATCAAGGACATTTACCGGGGGTCGGGACTGCTGCGCTACCGGCCGGGCGCTCTCAAGGGGCCGGATATTCTGGCGCTGTGGCTGGAACACCTGGCCTGGTGCGCCGGCGATGCTCGCGGCGACAAATGCAGCACCCTGCACGGGACGACCGGGCAGTTCACCCTCACGAAGACCCTTGACCCGGCCGAGGCGCAGGTACACCTCGCCCGCTACCTGCGGTGGTACCGGGAGGGACTGCAGCGGCCGCTGCCGTTGCTGCCCGGCGCGAGCTATGCCTGGATGCACGCCGTGAGTCAGGGCAGCCGGGCCGACCCGTCCAGCGTTGCATTCAACGCCTGGAACGGCAACGACTTCGCCGGTATCCCCGGCGATAAGGACGATGCGTATGTCCAGCTGGTGATGCGCGGCATCGCGGGAAAGCCGATCGATCAGCCGGAATTCACAGAGCTGGCGGAGGCGTTCTACGCCGACGCGCTGGCCGCGGGAGCGCTGACATGAGCGGCCTGATGCTCTATCCGCCGGCGGTGCTCGCCTTCCCCCTGACCGGCATGCAGCTGATCGAGGCCAGCGCCGGGACCGGCAAGACCTACACCATCGCCAATCTGTATCTGCGCCATATCGTGGAAGGACGCGATGTCGCCGAGGTGCTGGTGGTGACCTTCACGGTGGCCGCCACCGACGAGCTGCGCGGTCGTATCCGCGCCCGCCTGTTCGAGACCCTGGCACTGCTGGAGCACGAGACGGCCACGGACGACAGCTTCCTGGCCGGGCTGGCCGTTCAGCTCAGGGAACAGGGCCTCGCGGAACAGACCGTCAGTCGCCTGCGGCTCGCGGTGCGCGCCATGGACGAGGCCGCCATCTACACCATCCACGGTTTCTGCCAGCGCGTGCTGAGCGAATTCGCCTTCAACAGCGGCCAGCAGTTTCAGCTCGAGGTGCTGGCCGACGACGGCGATTTGTGGCATCGGGCCATTCAGGACTGGTGGCGCAGGACCGGATACCCGCTGAATACCGTGCAGGCCCGCCTGTTTCACGACAGCCTGGGAGACCTCGAAGCGTTCGAGGCGCTGCTCAAACCGCTGCTCGGTATGCAGCACAAGCGGCTGCTGCCCGAGGTGGACGGCTGGGATCAGTTGCTTACCCGCTGGGATGCGCTTGCCGTCGAACTGGAGGCACTGGCTGTCCGCTGGCGACGGGATGGCGCCACGCTGCAGCAGATGTTGCGGGAATCGAAGGGGCTGAGCCGCGCCCAGACAAGTCCCTACCATGAGAACCGGCTTGTCCCGTCGCTTGCCGTGCTCGACGACTACTTCGCGCAGGAGCAGCGGGAACCGCCGCCGGAGGTCTTCGAACTGCTGACGACACAGTGTCTGCAGCGTTTTACGCTGAAGAAGACCGACCCGGCGCTCGACGAAGAGTTTTTCCTGCACTGCGGTGAAGTATGGAAAACGTTGTCGCACGCTGAAACGCGACCTGCGTGCCGCCGCTCTCGCGGAAGCCGCGGCCTTCGCCCGCGAGCAGGTCAGGCAGGCCAAGTTCACGGCGCAGGTGCTTTCCTACGACGATTTGCTCACCGAGATGTACCGAGCGCTTGCACGGCGGCAATGGCGCGGCGCTGGCGGAGGCGGTGCGCCGGCGGTTTCCGGTGGCGATGATCGACGAGTTTCAGGATACCGACCCGGTGCAGTACGGCATCTTTCGCGAACTCTATCGCGACCGGCCGGACTGCGGCCTGATCATGATCGGCGATCCCAAGCAGGCCATCTACAGCTTCCGCGGCGGCGACATCTTCACCTACATGCAGGCCCGGGAAGACGTGGGCGAGGCGGGCATCTACACCCTGGGCATCAACTGGCGCTCCACGCCGCAGGTGCTGAGTGCAGTCAACGCGGTATTCGAACAGCGCGCGGTGAATGCCTTCGTCTACGGCGAGACCATTCCCTACCTGGCCACTGCGCGCGGCGGACAAGCCGCATCGCCACCTGGAACGGGGCGGCGAGCGGCGGCCGCGCTGCAACTCTGGTTGCTGCCCGAGGGTCGCAACGCGAAGGGCGGGGCGAAGACGCTCTCGAAAGAGGAAGCGGCCGGGTTGAGCCATGCCGCGGTCGCGCAGGAGATCGCGCGGCTGGTCGCCGAAGGCAGGGCCGGGACGGCGCGGCTCGGTGAGCGCGCGCTGCGACCCCGCGATATCGCGGTGCTGGTGCGCACGTCCTACGAAGCCGCGGGCCTGCGCCAGGTGCTCGCGGCGCACGGCGTCAATGCCGTTTCCGTCGGACGCGACGGCGTTTTCAATTCTCCGGAGGCGGCCGCCCTGGAGGTGCTACTCGCTGCCGTACTCGCCCCGCGCGAGCGGGACCTCGCGCGCCTGGCGCTGACTTCCGCGCTGCTCGACCTGGACTACGCGCAGATCGAGCGCATCATCCAGAGCGAAGCGCAGTGGATTGAGTGGGTGGATCAGTTGCTGCTGTTGCACCAGGTCTGGCAGCGCAAGGGATTCATGTCGATGTTCCAGCAGATGCTGCGTCGCCTGGGCCTCGCCGGAGCGCTCGGCCGGGGCGAGCAGGCCGAACGCCGGCTGACCAACCTGCTGCACCTGGGCGAGTTGCTGCAACAGGCCTCCAAGGCGCACCCGGGCATGGACGCCTTGCTGGGATGGTACCGGGAGCAGCGCAACCGCGGCGCGACGGAAGAGGCGGAGCTGCGGCTGGAAAGCGATGAAGCGCTGGTGCAGATCGTCACCATCCATGCCAGCAAGGGGCTGGAGTATCCGGTGGTCTTCGTGCCCTACCTGTGGGGCTGCAAGCCGCGCGCACTGAACGGCCTGCTGGCGTTTCACCGCGGCGGCGAGGCGTGCCTGGATGCCGGGTCCGATGCCATCGAGGATCATCTGCTGTTGGCCGAGCAGGAACGTCTGGCCGAGGATGTGCGCCTGGCCTATGTGGCGCTCACCCGCGCGCAGGCCGCGCTTTACCTGGTGTGGGGGCGGGCCGGTTCCAGAGACGGTTCCGCCGGGCAAACCGCGCTCGCCTGGCTGCTGCACCCGCACCAGTCGCGGGAACGGCTGGCCGCGGAACGCCCGGACGCGTTCGCCGACCTGGCGGACCTGGAAACCGACCTGGCAACGCTGGCGAAACGGGCGCGGGGCGACATCGCCGTCACCCCGCTGCCCCAGGCCATGGCGGTGACCACGGAGCCGCTGACCGGGAAGCCGGACGTGCTGGCGCCCCGGTGTTTCACCGGACAGATCGTCACCGACTGGCGGATAAACAGTTTCTCCGCCCTGACGCGGGATGTTCATTCCGGTCCGGCCATCCCGCGCGCCGGCGCGGCGGATGACCCGGCGATGCAATTCCCGGCGGGCAGTCATGTCGGTTCCTATCTCCACCTGCTGCTCGAATGCCTGGACTTCCGGAGCGATGTCGAACGGCAGGTGCTGCAGCATAGCGCGCAGGTCGCCGCACGCTTCAACCTGGATCACGAACGCTGGGGCGCGAACGCCGCCCTCTGGCTGGAGCGGGTGATCGCCACGCCGCTCGACGCACAGGGTCTGCGGCTGGCGCAACTGGCGCCACAGGCGCGGTTCAACGAACTGGAGTTCGATTTCTCCACGCAGCGGGTCGACATTCCTGCCCTGAATACGTTACTGGAGCAGGCGGCCGGGCAAGCGCTGCCGCCGATCGAGGTCGCGACCTTCCGGGGCATGGTCAACGGCATCATCGATCTGGTGTTCGAACACGACGGACAGTTCTACATCGCCGACTACAAGAGCAACTTCCTCGGTGGACAGTTCAGTGACTACGAACGTCCGGGACTCGTAAAGGCCGTGTACGAACGCCGCTATGACCTGCAGTACCTGCTCTACACCCTGGCGCTGCACCGCTACCTGCGCCAGCGCCTCGGCGGCTACGACTATTCGCGCCATTTCGGCGGGGTCTACTATCTGTTCCTGCGCGGCATGCGCCCGGAAAGCGGGTCGGCGTGCGGGGTGTACTTCGTCCGGCCCGACCTGGCGCTGGTGGAGACACTGGATCGGCAAATATTTCACCCCGATGAGGCGGTAGCGACATGAGCGACCTGCTGCGACGCCTGATGGACACTGGCGGTCTCCCCCCGCTGGCGTATTACTTCGCCCGCTTCGTGGCGCGCGGCTGTGGGGTGGATGAGGATGGCCTGCTGGCCCGGAGCGCTGCGCTGGTCAGCCTGCGAAACCTGCAGGGAGATGTCTGCGTGGACCTCGCGGAGTATGCAGACCAGCCCCTGTTCGGGAATGATAGCGAGGCATCGCGGGAGCTTCCCCGGGCGCCGCCCCTCGGCGAGTGGCTGGAGGCGCTGGCCGGCGCGCACTGGGTGGGGAAACCGGGCATGAACGCACCGCTCATCCTCGACCGGCAGCGCCTCTACCTCGGCAAGTACTGGCAATATGAACAGACGGTGGCCGAGGCCCTGCGGGCGCGTCTGGAATCCGTGGCGGCGCTGGATGCAGCGCGGCTGATCGATGGCCTGCGGCGCCTGTTCAGGGAAATGCAGGACGGTGCGATCGACTGGCAGAAGATCGCGGCGGCGATCGCGGTCAGCCGCCGTTTTGCCGTGATCTCGGGCGGGCCGGGCACCGGCAAGACCACCACCGTGGTGAAGGTGCTGGCGCTGCTGCTGGAACAGGACCCGGGGCTGCATATCGAGCTGGCGGCGCCCACCGGCAAGGCGGCGGCGCGACTCACGGAGGCCATTCGCGGCGGCAAGGGCCGCGTCGACACCTCGCCCGGTGTACTGGCGCGCATACCGGAGGAGGCGAGCACGCTGCACCGGCTGCTGGGCGCCGAATTCGGCAGTGGATTCCGCTACAACCGGGATAACCCACTGGTGCTTGACTGTCTGGTGGTGGACGAGGCATCGATGATCGACCTGCCGCTGATGGCCCACCTGTTCGAGGCGCTGCCTTCCCGAAGTCGTCTCATCCTGCTCGGCGACCGCGATCAGCTGGCATCGGTCGAGGCGGGCAACGTGCTCGGTGATATCACCGGTCATGGCCAGGAGATCCGCTACAGCCACTCGCAATTCGGTTTCCTGGCAGGTCTCGGCATGGTAACCGAAGGCGGGGAACTGCCGGGTGCGGCGCCGTCCCTGCGCATCGCCGGTGCGGTGGGACTGCTGCGGGTCAGCTATCGGTTTGCCGGGGACAGCGGCATCGGCGAACTGGCGCGCCGGATCAATGCCGGGGAAGGGGAGGCGGCGTTCCGGTTGTTCGAGGAGGGTCGCTACTGCGATATCGCCTGGCTCGATGCGGGGGAGAGCAGCCTCAATTCCACCTGTCTTGACTGGGCGGTGGAGCGCTATGCACGCTACCTGCAGGCGGACGACGTGCTCGCTGCGCTCCGGGCCTTCGAGCAGACGCGGGTGCTGGCCGCGCTACAGGGCGGACCCTTCGGGGTGGGGGACATCAACCGGCGCATCGCCGAGCGGCTGCAGACGCTCGGGCTGATACGCGGCGGTGAGGAATATCACGGCAAACCCGTGATGGTGATGACCAACGATTACGAGGTGGGCCTGTTCAACGGCGACATCGGCCTGTTGTGGCGTGCCGCCGACGATAGCCTGCGCGCATGGTTCGCTTTCACGGGAAACGAGCTGCGCAGCGTCTCCATTCGTCAGCTGCCCGAACACAGCTGCGCCTACGCCCTGACGGTGCACAAGAGTCAGGGCTCCGAGTTCGACGAAGTACTGCTGGTGCTGCCATCCTCGGAGAGTCCCGTGCTGACGCGCGAGCTGGTTTACACCGGCATAACGCGGGCCAGAAACCGGGTCACCATCCAGGGTGAACGGCAGACCTTTATACAGGGCTGCCAGCGCCGCGTGCAGCGGGTCTCCGCGCTTTCGGAAAAACTCGGATGGGTTGGTGAAGAGGGAATATCATGATTAGTGTCTGTCCATCAAAACGGTGTTTATGGAGGAAGACTTACATTAAACATATCCCTGAACACGTCATCCCCGTGGATGCAGGGATCCAGTTTTTCTACGCAGCCATAAGTTAACTGCCGGGGGTTGAATGGACCGCACCGAACGCTTTTACAAAATCGACCAGCTGCTGAGCGAACGGCGTTGCGTGCCGATGGACGCGCTGATCGAGGCGCTGGGGACCTCCAAGGCCACGGTCAAGCGCGATCTCGAGTACCTGAGGGACCGTCTCCATGCGCCGATCGTCTGGGACCGGGTGCGGCGGGGTTACCGTTACGATGCATCCGATCCCCGCGCGTCGGGCTACAAGCTGCCTGGGCTCTGGTTCAGTGCGGCGGAAATCCATGCCCTGCTAACGCTGCAACAGTTGCTGGCAAATCTCGGGGCCGGACTGCTCAAGCCCCATATCCAGCCGCTGCTCGCGCGTCTCGAGGCGCTGCTGGAGAGCCGTAATGCCACCGGCGATGAGGTGCGCAAGCGTATCCGCATCCTGTACATGGCCGCACGCTCGACGAAGCTGGCGCATTTCGAAACCGTGGCCAGCGCGACCCTCAAGCGCAGGCGCTTGCGGATCCGCTACCGCGCCCGCTCGAGTGACGCGGAGAGCCGGCGCGAGATCTCCCCGCAGCGCCTGGTGCACTATCGGGACAACTGGTATCTCGATGCCTGGTGCCATTTGCGCAATGCCTTGCGTGTGTTCGCGGTGGATGCCATCGGCACGGCAGAGATGCTGGAGAACACGGCGAAAGCGGTTTCCGAGCGACGTCTCGACGCGGAACTCGCCGGCGGCTACGGCATCTTTGCCGGCAAGCAACTGAGCTGGGCCCGGCTGCGTTTCACGCCGGCGCGCGCGCGCTGGGTTTCTGTCGAGCAGTGGCACCCGGAACAGCGCGGGCGATTTGAAGCCGACGGCTCCTGGCTGCTGGAACTGCCCTACAGCGCAGAGCATGAACTGCTCATGGATATCCTCAGGCACGGACCGGAGGTCGAGGTTCTGTCCCCGGCGCGACTGCGCACGCACGTGCGTGAACAGCTCACAGCCGCGGCTTTGCGCTATGCGGATTGAGTCGTTGCGACTACGGGCTCATCCAGTGAGCCACTGACTCCCGCACACTGTATTCCCGAAAACCTCCCGACACGGGAGCGGCATGGAGATACGGTGATGAAACTCGAAGAGCTGGTACAAACTGTGACGTTCATACTCTGTCTTATCGCAAGCGGCCTGGTACTGCCCATGGGGCTGGTGCTATTCAGTGCACCGCAATTCATCCGGCCGCTGTCGGTGCTCCCGGAGCCGGTTATTATTTTCGAGGCGTCATACTAGGGCCTGTTAACACGTTATGGTCGTCGCGACGGCGGCCATATTTTCGCAAGACAAGGCAGCGCGAGTGCCGTGTAGTTAGGCTACACACATGAGCGCTAACGCAGGATTGCGGGAAAATGGCCCCGTCCCTGCGGGTTGCGCCTGAAATCAGGCCATGCGGCGTTCCTCGTTGTCCATTTGGCACCACTACACTTCGCTCCTCGCGCCTTGCCTGGCCTGATTTCAGACAGCAACGCGGCGATCATACACGTGTTGACAGGCCCTAGTGTTGCCGGGCACGATTATCCCGGTTGTTTGAAAATCCAGACGTCTTTCAGGCGGAGTTTTGTCTTGACCTCTTCGGCATGGGCCCGGGCTTCACCCATCGTCTCGAAACCGGTGATCTGCACCCGCCAGAACACCCGACCTTTCACCTCGCTCCGGTTCTGTTCCACGGGGACGCCACGGTCGCGTGCCCTGGCCGCGAATCGTTCCGCCAGCGTCTTGTTCGGATCGGACAGCAGGTTGATCACCCAGCGACCCTCGTTGAGGCTCCCCTGTGGCGGATGAGAATCGGCGGCAGTGGCGGTGGCGACCGGGATGGCAGGCTCCGCCCTGGATGCCACAATCGGTATTTCTTCCACGGTATGCAGCGCCAGCCTGGCGTCACTCGCTGGTTTGCCGTGCGCGACCACTGGCGGTGACTCGACCGGAGCGAACCCCGTGGCGGGTGTTTCCTCATCCTCTCTCATCACCAGCCCGGCAGTTTCCGCAGATTCGGGCGCGGTCCCGGCAGGCGGGCGCGCATTGCCTGCCGCGGGCGCCTCGGAGGGGATGTTCGCTTCCGTGAACGCCATCGCCGCATGGCCTGCAGCCCTGGTCTCGACGGTAACCGGCTGCTGCTGCGTGGTGAATGAGGTGAGTTTGGCGTCCAGACCGGAATATGCCTCGGTCAATGCGCGCACACGTGCATTCAGGGAGGCATATTTACCTTCGAGGAGACTGGCGGGAAAGGCCCAGGTCTTGACCTCGACAAACTCGTTTTCCAGCACACTAAGGCGTTTGTTGATTCCGAAAATATAGAGATCCACGCCGATAATCAGGGAGATAACGACAGCGAGGGAAAATACTTCCAGCGCCTTCAGTTTACGTCTGCGATGGGGCAGCCGGTCCGGTCCCGGGGGTGTTTTTCGGCTGAGGCCGACATTTTCCCGGTTGCGCCAGTTCGCAAGAGGTGGCTGGGGATGCGCGGCAGCAGACGCCGCAGTGGATGACTTCTTCCGGTTCAGCCAGTTCAACATATATCAATGTCCTTTCTGACTCGTTGAAGGGTGTCCGTATCGACGATCCGGAAAGCCTCCAGACCGGAATCGGTTAAATGGCGTGCTTCCTGCGTCATTCCTCTTGGCATCGATCGATTCCCTGTGGTTGTTGTCATCCGCCACTGCGTCGTTGACCCCCGGGCGGTCGTGGAGCCCCGATGTCGTGTTACTGCATGCCCTCCCGACGGTTGCCTGCGCATGCATCAGTTTTTTTTCAATATTCGTCCCAGTAATCCCGCTAACAGGGTTCCGGTTGCCGGATGAGTGTGAACATCATTCAGTGGAACCCATTCTGCCGAGATGTTATTCAATCGCCGGTCCGGGAATCTTCGCCGATTATTGGGGTAAGCCTGCTCCTGTTTTGCATTAAAACTGCGTCGGTCAGACGTCTTTCTTCGATCTTTCATTCCGCCATCCTGCCGTCTCGGCATGCGTACGATAATCGGCGGGCCGAATTCTATCAAATCACTGCTGTCCCACAATGCTTTTTCGCCCTGATGGTGTGGAAGGTCGATCTAAGTGAGTGATCTCGCAGATACCGGGTCGTAAGGTGGTTTCTTAAATGACTGATTTTAAGAGTCTTGCTCAGGATAATGTCAGCGGTATTGCCGTTCCGTCATCGAAAGAGAACGGGCCGTCAAAATTGAGGCACTGATGTCGGTTCTTTGCCTCGTGCGGTATCGACCGCCATCTACCGATAGGCATGCGGGTCTGGTTGCGAGACGTCACAGTCGAGCAGGGATATGAATTCAGCCGCCTACGCACGCTAAAGTCGGTTTATCGGTGGACGGACGACAATTAACAGTTCGCAGCGCCCGATAACTCGCCTGCATTAAAACAATGCATCCTCCACGCGCCCGACCGGGGTCTGGCGTCGCAGGACGCATCGATCAGACCATTTCTGCTCCCGTGTCAGCCACCCCGGTCGACTTCTTTCGGGAAATTGTCTGGCAGGTGTGCATAGGGGTGGTCGATGGGCGTCTCCCGGTAGACCTGACGTGTTTTTTCGGATTCGAAATAGATGGTCAGGTTGCCATCGACGATGGAGGGATGGCCTTCCACGGTGTCTATGTCCCGGCTGGTAATCGGATCGATGGTATTGATGAGGTGATCCGGCTCATGCAGCCGATGACTTTGCTCCCGGTCGCGGGGCAGGGTGTCCGAAGTGACCCAGTTGAGGTTTTCAAAGCCCTTTACCGGTGTCTCGTGTGCATGTGCAGATATATTCATGAACGTCTCCTTATCTTTGTGGGATGTTTAGGTCGCCGGACGCGTGTTCCGTGCATCACGGACGATCAGGTCGTGTGTATCGGGTTGAAAGGGAAATCGATGGCCAGTATTCGTGACGCCGTTGATCAGACCTGCAAGGCGTCAACGCTCCAGCCCACACCGCCTGCAATCGCTTCCGGATGGCGCCGGTGCACTGTCTCTTCCACTTCGGCCACCTGACCGGCGTGGACATCGATCATCAGAAGTATCTCCCGGTGCTGCATCGCACTCTGGAATTCGGTCAGATGAACATTGGGGGTGTGCATGACGAATTCCAGCCCCGTAAGAAAAGATACCAGCATGATCCCGGCCGGCAGCAGCAGCCACCACCACGGCACAGACGACACTGCAAGCATCACCAGTGCGATTAGCGCCAGGAAGAACAGGACCAGATTTCCACCCCAGAGATAATGCTCGATCCGCGCTCCCAGATCATTGCGCAGCATCCGGGAGGCAACGGGCAGGTCGTTCACGTCACCACCACCGCGTCCCGCAATGGTATGCATAAACTTGGGTTCGATGCCGCGCGCCTCGAGTTCGCTTACCACCGCCCTGGCGTGCTCGGTGTCGGGTAACAGAAAATAAAGGCGTCGTTTCATCATGAAAACCTCCCGGGCAGATCCGATAATGTATTCCTACATGTAGGCCCTGGCTTCCTCGCCGGGATCAGGCAGACCGGCGATCCGCCAGGCTTCGCGCTGGCTGTGGAACAGATGTTCCACGCCGTGCCGGCCCAGGTGATTCACGTGGCATACATGCTGGAACGAGGGTGGGGCCGCGCCGAATTTATCGTAGTGTCGCCGCAGCGAATGAATCACCCCCCAGTGGGTTTGAGTGAGTTCCGTCAGGCCATCGTGCTGGGCAATCTCGGCCGCCAGCCGTTCCGTCCACTCCCGCGGGTTTTTGAGAAAGCCCTCACTGTCAAAATCGGGCGAATCGTCAGACAGGTGTTTGCGGTTGTCCATGGTCGTTTAACTCCTTCGTTGAATAGCCAGAGTATCCGGTAGGCGACATGGGCCTCTCGCCCGCGGGATGTGGACACGCCGCTTACGACATTCCCTGGTACCTTCTTTGTATAGTAAGCCTGAGTAAATTAGTCAAGTAATGGGTGGCACCGACACGCCGGGTATTTTCCCGTTGTATGCAGGGGGCTAGACATCCAGGTTGATGGGCAGGGCGGTGGTGTACTTCATCTGTTCCATGGCGAAGCTGGAGTTGACGTTGGAGAGTTCGATGCGATCAATCAGCGTTTTGTAAAACCGGTCATAGGCCGCGATGCTGTCGATGGCGACGCGCAGCAGATAATCGACTTCACCGCTCATGCGGTAGGCCTCCATCACCTCCGGAAGGTCGTTGACCACCTTGTCAAAGCGTTCTATCCATTCCCGGCTGTGCTGATCGGTCTTGATCGCTACGAATACCGTGACGTTGGCGTTGACTTTCACGGGATCCAGCAGCGCGACCCGGGCACGGATGAAGCCCTCCGCTTC
This sequence comes from uncultured Gammaproteobacteria bacterium, assembly GCA_963763115.1. GTDB lineage: Bacteria > Pseudomonadota > Gammaproteobacteria > UBA9214 > UBA9214 > CAVQCA01. The sequence goes on along the minus strand of CAVXNM010000031.1, from coordinate 30,848 downwards.
CAGCTTCTGGATGCGCTTCCAGCAAGGCGTCACCGACAGGGGTAACAGCGCGGCAATCTGTTTGACTGTCTGGCTGGCATCCGTTTGCAGAAGTTGCAGAATTTTCCGATCGGTCGTATCCATGAATTAAATTCCTATTAAATAGAATAAAATATAAAAATATTTCACATATTACTGAAATAACCAAGATATAAAATAATTATTTAATACAGTATGCGGAATAAGTAAAAATTTCGTATAGACTGACGTTAACCGTAATGCAATGGGACTATCGCCAGGAGTCGAACTATGGAATTCGTCATGAAACATCCGGAAATCATTGGGTTACCACCGAATGTCGGGAGCTGGAGCGCGATCGGCATCCCCGGTTTCGTATCCGGAGCACTCAAACGCTGGGAACGGGATCAGGGGCGGTTGCCCTCGCGATTCCTGCTGGTCGCCTGCCCCACGGTGGAGATCAACGCCAACGGTGGTCTTCCCTACCGGGTCAGGGAACTGACCAACCCGCGCCACCGTTTGCAGCATTTCACCGGGTGTCACAAGCCCTATCTGGTTATATTCCTGGAGGGCGACGATGCCGACGCACGCCGGGACGAAATCCAGAAATGGCTTTCCTGGTCCGAAGGCTACCAAGTAGAGTGCACGGACGGCTCGCCACGACTGCGTTTCATCGAGGCCATCGAGGAGCGTGACGATATTCCTGCGTAGTGTTCATCCATGGCATGACTGGTAATTTTGTGCAAATCAGCTAATCTCACTCTTGTCTCTCGCGCAATGCCACGGCCAAACCCAGGGGCACACGACAATCGTGAACGGACGCAGCTGACGGGAGATATTCCGGGAATTACCTGCAACTTATCCAGGTTCATGGAGAACAACTATTATGATGATGACACGCAAGAAAATGACGGGACTTCTTCTGGCCTCCACCGCCGCTGCATTGTTTGGCGCCGCGAACATCGCGACAGCCGCAGAGGAAACCGCAACAAGCGCGGAGGTGAAGTGTATGGGTATAAACGCCTGCAAGGGTACCTCCGAATGCGCTACCGCCAGCAATTCCTGCAAGGGCCACAACAGCTGCAAGGGCCAGGGCTGGGTGCATGCCAGCCAGGAAGATTGCATTACCAAGGGTGGCAAGGTAGTCGAGGAGTAACACCCGTTATCGAACCCAGGGAGCCCGTTTGGCTCCCTGGCGTTATTATCCGCAAATTCCCAAACCACCCGCACCTGCACGGCGCACGGACAGGAGCGACATGGCGAATGTAGCGCCTTGCCAGGCGCGGTACCCGGGTCTCGGTTTCGGGCTCGGTCTGCGCACGCAGCACTATCAGGAAATACTGGACAGCGCGCCGCCTGTCGACTGGTTCGAGGCGCTGACGGAGAACTATCTCGTCCCCGGCGGCAAACCACTTTACTTTCTGGAAGCGATCCGCGCCCGCTACCCGGTCGTCCTGCACGGGGTGTCCCTATCGATCGGCAGCACCGATCCCCTGAACTGCGGCTACCTGGCACAGCTGAAGGCACTGGCGGATCGCATCGAGCCGGCCTGGATCTCCGACCATCTGTGCTGGACGGGGCTGAACGGGCGCAACCTGCATGATCTCCTGCCCCTGCCCTATACGGAAGAGGCCGTGGTCCATGTGAGCGACCGCATTCGGGCGGTGCAGGATTGCCTCGGTTGCCGTCTGCTGATCGAAAACGTTTCCAGCTACCTCACCTATAACGATTCCTGCATGAGCGAGTGGGAGTTCCTGAATGCGGTCACTGAACGCGCCGATTGCCTGATCCTGCTCGACATCAACAACATATATGTCAGCAGCTTCAATCACGACTTCGATCCGCGTGACTACCTGCGGGGTGTGCCCGCGCAACGGGTGCAGCAGTTCCACATCGCCGGGCATCGCAATCACGGCGACTATCTCGTCGATACCCACGACGAACCGGTGATTACTCCGGTGTGGCGGCTCTATGCCGACGCCTGCCGGCGCTTCGGCGCAGTGTCCACCCTGATTGAACGGGACGACAACATCCCGCCGCTCGACGAGTTGCTGGAGGAACTCGACCAGGCCCGCCGCGTTGCCGGCGACGTGGCCGGTCAATCACCGGAACGGGCCGGCGCGGTATGAGCGGCGGTCGTCTGCGCGAGCTTCAGGAACAGCTCCAGACCCACCTGCTGCTCGGCGATTCCCGCATCGCACAGCACATCGTCGGCACGCCGCGGGTGAATGTGCGAACCCGGCTCGCGATCTATTCCGATGCCTATCGATTGCGGCTGCTGGAGGCGCTGCGGGTGGATTTCCCCGCGCTGCATACGGTCGCGGGCGACGCGGAATTCGAGCGCATCGGATGCGCCTACCTCGACGCCCATCCCTCCGGTCATTTTTCCATCCGCTATTTCGGTCAGCATCTCGCCGGGTTTCTCCGCCAGGACGATCGCTGGCGGGCGCTGCCGGTGTTCGCGGAGATGGCTGCCTTCGAGTGGGCACTGGGTCTGTCCTTCGACGCTTTCGACAGCCCGCAGATCGACGTCGTGGACGTGACCGCAATTCCACCCGAGTCCTGGGCGTACATGCATCTTGACCTGCATCCCTCGCTGCAGCGGCTGGATCTGCTCTGGAACGTGCCTGGTCTATGGAAGGCCATCGAGGAGCAGCAGCCGCCGCAAGCGCCGGTCGCCGCCGAGTGTCCGCTGGCCTGGATTATCTGGCGCAGGGATCTGAAAACCTTTTTCCGCTCCGCGCCTGTTGATGAAGCCTGCGCCCTCGATTTGCTGCGGCGGGGCGAGAGCTTCGAGGCAATGTGTGAAGGGCTGTGCGAGTGGATCGACGAGACGCAGGTGGCCGCACAGGCGGCGCGCTACCTGCGTCGCTGGGTACAGGACGGACTCGTCAGCCGCATCGGGCTGGACTAACCGTACGACAGGCGCAAGACCCCCAGGCCGCTTTCCTGTGCCCGACGCACATGCCCATTCGCTCCTGCGTCGTAAAGTAATACCGGATTTTCCTGTAATATTGAATGCCACCTCGAAGATGCCCGGTCATCCATAGACGGGCAGGAGTCTGGAATATCACATGATTGAACATCACCTGGACACGGATAACGCCGTGCTTTACGTCCGCCCGCAGGGTGTGCTGCAACAGGAGGATTTCGAGCGGCTTGCACAGGCGATCGATCCTTTCATCGCCTTGCACGGGGCGCTGGTCGGGCTCCTTGTCGAAGCCCCACACTTCCCCGGCTGGGAGAATTTCGGGGCGATGATCCGGCATTTCAGGTTTGTTCACGATCATCACCGCCAGATCGGACGCGTCGCCCTGGTGACCGATTCGGCAATCGGCGAACTGGCGGAACATCTTGCGTCCCATTTTGTTGCGGCCGAGGTCAGGCAGTTCCCGGCGGTGGAACACGATGCGGCCTCGGCATGGCTTATGACAAATGCGGGTGACTGAAGCTGCTCGAACGCCATGTGGACCTGGTCGCTCAACTGGGGGGAAATCTCCCCGCACATCGTGGTGGGGACCTGCCCGATGACGCCGGCGGATCTCGGCCGCATCCAGGCAGGCGCGGGAGTATCCGCGGTCCTGTCGCTGCAGCATGACGAGTGTCTGGCGTATTGGGACATCGACTACGAGGCCATGCACCGGCACGGCACTCGCCTCGGACTCGCCATGCAGCGCTGTCCGGTCCGGGATTTCGACATCCCGAACCAGCGTGAGCGTCTGCCCTACGCGGTCGCGGCCCTGGCTCGCCTGCATTCAGTGGGGCATCGAACTTACGTGCACTGTACCGCGGGGCTGGGTCGCGCGCCCCTGACGGTGCTGGGGTATCTCACCTGGATGGACGGCCAGTCGCCCGAATGCGCGATTGGCCTGATTCACACCGCGCGCCCGGGCGCGGTCCCCGCCTGGGAAGCCTATCATGGCTGCCACGAGGATCTGGTGACACGGCACCACGCCTCGATTGCGCAACGGGCCTACGAACTGCATGAAACAGATCGCCAAAGAACCGCGCTCGAAAACTGGACCGAAGCCGAGGCCCAGGTCTTGGAGATGGTTCTCAGCACCCTGGAATGACCTAATGGATGATCTGATTAGGTCGGTCATTCCCGCGAAGGTGGGAGTTGCGGTGTAGGGATGCTGCCGTCAAGCCTGCAGGGATGTAGTCACGGCGACCCGGCGCCGGGCATGAGACTTCGTCAGAATCCCATGACAGGCTTCACAGCATCTGAACCGGGGTCGACTGATTCATGACCACAAAACACACGACGATCCGACCGCCGCCTGCACGCTTATTTCTCCCGTTGTTCGCCCGCTTCATGACCATCGGTCCGGTCACCGAGCAGGCGGCGCATCACCACGAAGAACACCGGCACGAACAGCACGCCGAGCAGGGTGGCGCCGACCATGCCGCCCATCACGTCGGTGCCGATTGCATGCCGGCTGTTGGCGCCGGCGCCAGTTGAGATAGCCAGCGGCAGCACGCCGAGAATGAAGGCGATGGAGGTCATCAGGATCGGCCGGAAGCGCAGACGGCAGGCCTCGATCGTGGCCCCCAGCACGCCGCGACCCTGCTGGCGCATGGTATTAGCGAACTCGATGATCAGGATGGCATTCTTGGCCGACAGACCGATCACCGCAATCAGGCCGACCTTGAAATATACGTCGTTTTCCAGGCCGCGCAGCCAGGTGAAGCTGAGCGCGCCGAGCACGCCGAGCGGCACCACCAGCATGACCGCCACCGGAATCGACCAGCTCTCGTAAAGCGCGGCGAGCGCAAGAAACACCACCAGCAGCGACAGGGCAAAGAGAACGGGTGCTTGCTGGCCGGAGATGATCTCCTGCAGCGACTGGCCGGACCACTCGTAGCCGATGCCCGGGGTAAGGTCTTTGGTGACGATTTCCTGCATTGCATCCATGGCCTGTCCCGAGCTGTAACCCGGCGCGGCGGAACCGTTGATCTGGATCGCGGGGTGGCCGTTGTAGTGATCGATCGCAGGTGGCGCCAGTGTCCAGCTCGATGACACGACGCTGGAGAGCGGCACCATGTTGTCGATGCCGCCCTGGCTTCCGGGAATGTAGTAATGTCTCAGGTCCTCGACGCGGCTGCGAAAGTCGGCATCCGCCTGCAGCAGCACCTTCAGCACACGACCCTCGTAGTTGAAGTCGTTGGCGTAGACCGGCGCCAGCATCAGGCGGATGGCGTCATAGATATCCGGCAGAGACAGTCCCATGGATTGTGCCTGCACCCGGTCCACTTCGAGGTGAAGTTCCGGCGCTTGCTCCAGCTGGTTGGGCCGTACGCCGTAGAGCGTCGGATACTCCGCGGCCTTTGCCAGCAAGGTGTTACGCGCCTGCAGCAGTTGCTCGTAGCCCAGCCCCGCGCGGTCCTCGAGGCGGAAATCGAAGCCGCCGAAACGCCCCAGACCGCGAATGGTGGGCAGGTTGATGACGAACATGCGTGCACCCTTGATGGCCTGCAACGCGCCGTTCGCCCACTGGATGAAGGCGTTGATCTGTTCATCGGCCGCGCGGCGCTCGTCCCAGTTCTTGAGGCGGATGAAGCCGAGCCCGACGTTCTCGCCCTGGCCGATGAAGCTGAAGCCCGCCACATCGAGCACCTTTTCCACCGCCGGGTGCTTCTGAATGATGACTTCCATCTGCCGCAGAACCTCGCCGGTGCGTTCCATGTTGGCCCCGGGCGGGAGCTGCACGATCACCAGCGCATAGCCCTGGTCCTCCTCGGGCAGGAAGCTGGTCGGCAGCCGGGTGAACAGCAGGATCGCCACGCCCACCAGTACGGCAAAGGCCATCATCCAGCGCGGCGTGTGGCGGATCGACTGGCGTACGCGTGCGAGATAGGCCTGCGTCAATCCGCCGTAGAGACGGTTGAAGCCGCGCAGGAAGCGGTTCGGTTCGTCGTGCACCGGTTTGAGCAAAGTAGCGCACAGCGCCGGCGTGAAGCTGAGCGCCATCAGCGCCGAGATCGCCATGGAGATCGCGATGGTCAGTGAAAACTGGCGATAGATCACGCCCACGCTGCCGCCGACCAGCGCCATCGGGATGAACACCGCCGCCAGTACCGTGGTCATGGCGATCACCGCGCCGGTGATCTGGTCCATGGCCTTGCGCGTCGCCTCCTTCGGCGACAGCCCTTCTTCGGTCATGATGCGCTCCACGTTTTCCACCACGACGATGGCGTCGTCCACCACCAGGCCGATGGCCAGCACCAGGCCGAAGAGGGTGAGCACGTTGATGGAGAAACCGGCGATGTACATGCCCGCGAAGGCACTGGTCAGCGCCACCGGCACCACCAGTGTGGGTATCAGCGTCGCGCGCAGGTTCTGCAGGAACAGCAAAATCACCAGAAATACCAGCACCACGGCCTCGACCAGGGTGAACACGACTTCATGGATGGAGATCTGGATAAACTGTGTGGTGTCGTAGGGCACCAGCCAGCTCACCCCGGGCGGGAAGTAGGCGTCGAGTTCATCCATCTTGGCGCGCACCGCATCGGCCACTTCCAGTGCGTTGGCGTCCGGGGCAAGCAGAATGGCGAAGCCGGCGATGGGATCGCCGTCGAGATGCACGTCATGGCCGTAGGATTCGGCTCCGAGCGCGACCCGGGCGACGTCCTTGAGACGCACACTGCTGCCGTCCGGGTTGGTGCGCAGGATGATGTCGCCGAACTGATCCGGGGAGGTGAAGCGACTGGCGGCATTGACCGAGGCGCTGAAACCCTGGCCCGGCGGGGCCGGTTCCGCACCGATGTAGCCAGCGGCGATCTGCACGTTCTGGTCACGGACCGCATCGAGCACCTGCGAGGCGCTCAGTCCGTAACCGCGCAGCTTGTCCGGGTTGAGCCAGATGCGCATGGCATAGGCGGCGCCGAACAGGCTAGCACTGCCGACGCCGGGCAGGCGCTGGATTGGATCGAGCACCTGCGAGGCGATCAGATTGTTGAGGGCGTAGGTATTGAAGCTTCGATCTTTCGAGTGCAGCGCCACCACCATGAGGAAGTCGTTGTTCGCCTTGGCGACGGTGATGCCATTCTCCAGCACTTCCCTGGGGCAGGCGCGGCTGGGCGATGCTCAGCCGGTTCTGCACCTGCACCTGGGCGATGTCGGGATCGGTGCCGCTGATGAAGGTCAGGGTGATCTGCACCGTGCCGTTGGAACGCGAGGTCGAATCGAAATACAGCAGGTTGTCGACGCCGGTGAGCTGCTGCTCGATCACCGAGGTTACGGTTTTTTCGATCACTTCCGCACTCGCGCCGGGATAGACCGCGTTGATGCTGATCTGGGGCGGGGCGATCGGCGGATAGGCCGAGACCGGCAGCTCGAAGATGGCGACGCCGCCGGCCAGGGTGATGAGGATGGCGATGACCCAGGCGAAGATCGGCCGGTCGATAAAAAAGCTTGGCATCGGCGTGTCGCCTCAGTGCGCGGCGGTATCGGCCGCATCGGCCGCATCGGCAGTTGGCGTGGTCGCGGGCACCGTCGTGGCGGTGGCGCCCGGCTTCACCTTCTGCAGTCCCTCGACGATCACCCGGTCACCGTCGGACAGGTCGCCCGTGACGATCCAGCCGGTGCGCGTCATGCCGTGGGTTTGCAGCCGGCGCTGCCCGACCTTGCCTTCGGCGTCCACGGTCAGGGCATAGGCGCCCTGGCCGTCACGCGATACGGCGGCCTGGGGCAGCACGAAGGCATTGTCGATTGCGCCGCTCGTCAGCCGCAGGTTGACAAACATGCCCGGAAGCAGCGAACGGTCCGGGTTCGGCAGCACGGCGCGCAGCGACACGGCGCCCGTGCCGGGATCGACGGCAAGATCCGAGAAGTCCAGCGTGCCGGTTTGCGGGTAGGGCGTCCCGTCCTGCAGGAGTACGTCCACCCGCGCCGGGTCCTGCGCGGTTGCGGTACCCCGCAGTTCCCGCAACTCGGTCACCGACTGGCTGAAATTCACGTAAATGGGATCGATCTGCTCGACGGTGGTCAACTCGGTCGCCTCGCCCTGGCCAACCAGGGCGCCCTCGGTCACGAGTGCGCGTCCGGCGCGACCGGCGATGGGCGCGGTGACGGTGGCATAGCCCAGATCGAGACGGGCGCTTTCCACGTCGGCCTGCGCCTGCTTGACTGCTGCCGCCGTGCTGCGCTCGCTGGCGAGAGCGTTATCCAGGTCCTGGGTCGAGATCAGTTGCTTCTGGGCGAGTTCGCGGTAGCGTTTGGCGGTTGCCGCGGCGTTGGCGGCGTCGGCCCGCGCCCTAGCGAGCGCCGCCTCCTGCGCATGCAATGCCGCCTCCAGCGGCGCAGGGTCGATGAGGTACAGCACCTCGCCCTGCTCGACGTCGGTGCCTTCCTTGTAGGCGCGTTTGAGGATGATGCCGGCCACCCGCGCCCGCACCTGCGCGACCCGTGTCGGCGCCAGACGGCCGACGAGTTCACGGGTCAGCGGTACGCTCTGCGGATGGACTTCGATGACGGCGACTTCCGGTGGCGGCGGTGTCTGGGGGTTCTGTGACGTCGCCTGGTTGCAGGCGGCGAGCAACAGACTGGCGCCGACCAGTGCCGGGCGTAGTAATCGTTGTTTCATAAAGATCCTTGCGGGGCGAACGGGCTCGGCGAACGGGCGCTACGAGAGTGTAGTCCGCGACCGGCACCGATTAGTTCCGTGCAGGTATCATGCACGGGTCCGGACTCATTCTAGCATCCGGCTTCGCGGTCAGACAGGAAAAAGGCGGCGATACCGGCTGCGGACATCCCCCTTGCCGTGCAATGAATTTCGTGACAACGGGCGGTTTCGAAAGGTCGACTGGCAGCCGCCGGCGCGCCGCTGCTGGTGACTCACTGGAACAGCGATTTCATTCTGCCCAGGGTGCGTCTCGGGGCATCCGATCAAGCGCTGGTCTGCCTGAGTTTCAACAGGCGTTCGTTGTCAGGGTCAGCCGCGATGAGACGGCCTTCGTTGCGAAAGCGGCTGGATTGAACGGGGTTGTCGAACTGTCTGAGGAGCTTGAGGGTTACCTCTCGCTCCAGGAAATCGGGCTATACGTAGAACCACAGCGTCAGCGCCGTTCCCAGCAGATAAGCCACGGGATACATCCAGATCAAGTGAGCATCGATGCGGTGGGCCATTTCCGATTTCCCGTCGGTCTCCATGCGTTTCATATATACCGCCAGCAGGAAAACCAGGCTGGTGATGACAAAGGCAGTTAGCAGAAAGACGTCCAGGAAAGTGAGGTAACCCAGTCGGGGAAGGTCATTGCTGATGGTGAAGTTGAAGGCGATGAACAGCAGCAGATTGGCCCCGGCGACATCGACGCGCTTGCCATAGTCGCGCAGGAAAAACGCGAACCAGGAAACGAGTACGATGATCATGATGGGCAGAAAGATGCGGTACACATAATAGTCGAGATGCCGCGTCGCATGAAACCGGAAGGTAAAGCGTGAGGTCGGGAAGTCGACGGTGTCCGTCTCGGTCGTGATGCGGGTATCGTAACCGGTCAGCAGCCACTGTTCCTCGCCGAGGCGCGTGCCCACTTCACTGAATCCTTCGAGTTCACGAAAGGCATAGTCCCAGGCCGGTTCTACCAGATCGATCCGTATGGCGAAAGTCTGGTCGTCGAAGGGGAACTTGCGGAACTTGAAATCGGGCGCCTGCAGTGTCACGCCGAAACGTTCCAGGTAGCTCACCTGTCCGTTCGGGTAGATGGTGGCGAGGCGTTTCTGTGACCAGCGGTTGCCCTGCTGATTGAAGAGCACGAAATCCGGCCAGTCGGTATCCTGCGCCAGGACGAATTGCGGGAAGGCATCGCCGTTGAAGATTTTCAGGCGGCATTTGCAGCTCTCCGGGTCGAATGCAAGCTGGGGATCCTGCCACTTGAGCAGCAGGCTGACGACCACCCCGAAATTCTCCGAGCGCTGGTCGACCCCGGTGATCTGGTCCATGCGCAGGCCGATCTTGACCGGCGTCACCGGCCGTACGACGGGTTTCCCCGCGGCGGCTGCCTGTCCCGTCAGAACATCCGGAGCATTGACCCCGACCAGCAGGCGGAAGTTGATCGTGGCATCTTCCGGACCGGGCGGACGTTTAAATTTCAGACGCGGGTTCTCATCCTTTTCCTCAAAGGTGTACTGGAGCGTAATCCGATTGTCATGCGCACCGGCGGGCACCGCGGCCAGCGGCTTGTCACCGTAGTCGTAAAGGACCAGTCCCGGCATCGTCGCGTCCGGGGCAGTCTCCAGAACGGCAGAGAGGGTCTCGCCGGTGAAAATCCGCTGCAGCTCCACGGTGGTGAATTCCTGTCCGGGCAGCAGAGTGCCCGAAATCTCCTGCACCCGCCGTTCACCCTGCCACACCGCCTGTTTCAGCCTCGCAAGGGTGTCGCCGGTTGACGCCGCCTTGTCTCCCAGCACTTGCGGTGCGTCGATACCCAGCAACAGACGGTAATCCCCGAAGCTCGGCCTCAGGGGAGTACTGCCGAGCACGAGCTGATAGTCGCCATCCGCGGGGATCACCAGTTTCAGATGTGCCGCATAGCCGGCGCCCGAGTCGTCGTCCCAGGCCAGGAAATATTTTTCGAAGAGCGGGGCAAGGGCCTGCGGTGAATCGGGCTGATCGGCGAGGATTTTCTCCAGCTCAGTGCGAAATTGCTCGCGCGCGATGTCCACGTCAACCGCGGGTTTTAGTACCCCTACACTGGGGTCGAGATTGCTGGTGATGCCTTCCGCATGGACATAAAGTGTCTCGCCCTTTCTGAGTCGAGGCAGCTCGTAGACCAGGGAATCCTGTACGTCGAGATGGCCAGTCACTTCCTGTACCCGCGCCGCGGTGTGTGCAGCTGCAGTCATCGAAATGTTGGCCAGACCGAGCAGCCAGGCCAGCGCCAGCATGGACCGGAAACGGGAGGGTCGGTCAGCGATTGTCGCGTGGAAATTGCGCATAGGGCAGACCTGAGCGACCAGGGAGCCGCGCGAATGGCGGGGGAGGATATCTCACCAGGAATTGGAACTTCAACGAACGTTTGCGAGTGTCGGTAGAGTCAACGAGCACTCTGCGGCGCGCTGCAGCCATGAGTTGATGCGTCGAAATAATGGCGCTGTATGGGTAACTCAACGCAGTTTCGTCAAATCCACTGTCACGATAGCTGGCGACGCTTCGATATTCTGCGGTCGATGTGATCCAGAGCCTGGCTAAAGGCCTTTCGGATGCCAAAACATTTTCATTAAATTCAATTAGTAAAAAACTACTTGTTATTTGAGTCGGGCCTGGCACGGACACTGCATTGCAAGGGATGAGGGCAGCACTGAAGAGGGGGTAGATACCATGATCACTTTGACGCCGTATCTCGAAAAAGCCATCGAAATTGCTGCAGTTTGTGTCGAACGGGAGTTTCAGGTACGCCGTCGACTTGATCCGGAGATCCAGCCCGAAGAGCTTTGGGCGAGCGTCACGCTCGACGGTTGTATCGCGATCGGTCATCCCGTGCTCCCGAGCGGGCAGGGTTTTTACGTCAATAACCTGGGTGAGTGGCAGGAAGTATGAATACGTACACGGGGTATGAATTCGACGGCATCGCGCCGGGGTAGGTCTGGTTAGCCAAGTGCCTGCTTGACTCTTGCCGAACCCCGTCAGCTAGCGTCTCGACACGAACGGGCTGCCCTTGACGTAGAAGCGCAGCAGCCGTTTCGCCCAGTGTCCCGCGTAGTCCACGCCGATGCGTTCCCGCCTGACGATCGTTACCGGTGCCTCGCCGGCACGCGCGGCGATATAGAAGTCCGTGCTCAGGAGGTCGTGCGCGTTCAGGCGCCGGTCGATCCCCATCGCCCTGCACAGCAATCCCGGTCCCGAGGTGCGCCCCTCGATATTCTGCACCGGTTCCACGGCGCGCAGCAGCACGGCCGAGGCGTGTCCTTCCTCCCGGGTGACGACATTCATGCAGCTGTGCATTCCGTAGATGAGGTAAACATAGGCATGGCCGGGCGGTCCGAACATGACCTCGGTTCGCGCGGTGCGCCCCCGTGCGGAGTGTGCGGCGAGGTCATGCGGTCCGAGGTAGGCCTCGACCTCTACGATCCGTCCGATGTGTTCGACGCCCAGCGATACATGGACCAGGTACTTGCCGAGCAGTTCGCGAGCTACAACGATCGTGTCGCGGTCATAGAACCTGCGGGGGAGTGTGCGCATGGCTATCGAGCGGCCCTGCGTTGCCCGTATGGGCTGGCAATGCTACCCGGTGACCATTTCAGTATCAGGGCGAACGGGGACATTACGCTCAGATGCGCCGCAGGTCTAAACAATAGTCACTCAGGGCATCGTCCGGCGGCGTGACGGCGCCGGGCGCCGCGATTACCGCAAATTCTTCCACCACGAAGCGCTCGCGTATCCGCCGCTGCGCTTCCTCAATCGAGTCGGGCAGGCCGTCGTAGGGTTCCTCCTGCGGTTGCCAGTCGTGCAGGGTCATGCGCAGCCCGCGCTCCGCACCGGGCGGCAGTAGGGTGAGCACAATCGGTCCCTGTGATCCCATACCCGGATGCAGGCCTGTCCAGGGCACGAAGGCGCGATAGCGAAGTCCCCTGATGAACACCGGCCCGGACTCGTCCTGTTCCCGGCGCAACGGGACCCGGAAGCGATTGGCCAGCAGTTGCCAGCCGCCGAGATCAGGGCCATGAGCGCCGCAAAATCGCAGGGTGAGTTGCAGGCGCGTGGTGCTGGCATCAACCAGGCGTGAACCGCCTTGCTGTGTGGTAGCATCACCCAGCAGCGGCCAGAATTCGATGGCCCGGTCGACATCGACCCGGCAGCCGGCAAATTCGACGTGTCCGATATGGCGCCAGTCATCGGCCGTCAGGCGGTCGGTGATGGGGGTGCCCAGCCCGAGTCCGGCGGCCTCGAGGTCGCTGAATACCGCGCGCAGATCCTGCCGCAAGTAAAAGGGCAGCGAGAAACGGTCGTGCAGCCGGCTGCCCCACTCGATCAGCGGCTGATTTTCAGCCTGCCGGCTCAGCATCGCCGCCAGCGCACGCAGCATCGCGGCGATGGCCGTTGCGGACTCCGCATCCATTGCCATGCGAAAGGCGCGGAACTCGACCAGGCCGAGACAGCCGCGACCGGGTAGATAGGGATTCCAGAGTTTTTCGATATTTACTTCGCAGCGGTGGGCATTGCCCGAGGTGTCGACCAGGAACGGACTCAGGCTACGCCAGATGAACTCCGGCTCCGGCGCGGCCGTTGCGGCAAGATGCCGCAGCGCCACCTGCAGTTCACTGAACGATTCGAGCACGTTTTCATCGGCGCGCGGTGACTGACTGAAACTGCCGATATAATCGGGGGCGAACCAGTAGGAGAGCGCCGGGTGGTGATTGAGATACACGACCAGGCACGCCATCAGCCGGGGTGCGACGAAAAACGGGCTGCGTGCCGGACTGGAACCGCCGAGCGTGAATTGACCGCCGCCGCCGCTTTCCGAAATCACCCCGTTGTACTGCAGCCGGTAGGGCGCGAGGCCCTCGGCCTCCGCCGCGGCGAACAAGGTGCGGCTCATGTCCAGGAACTCGGTGGTGCTGACGGCGGGAGCTTCGTTGATCTCCACCACTGCCGGGTCGGGCGTCAGCGTGGTCCAGGCCACGGTCTCGTCCACCGGCGGAGGGAACCCGCGCCATACCAGCTCGCCGAGGCCGGATTTACGTGCCGCCAATGCGACGCACCGTACGAAAGCCATAAACGTCTCGACACCTGGAAAACCCGGCAGTTCGATGCAGGGCTGCAGGCTATCGCCCGGTCCCGTGGGTGCGCAGCCGAGGGCGACCAGATACGACCCCTCGGCGGCGAGATCATCCACGACGCCGCTCGGCGGGATGGCCCGGGTGTGCAGCGAAGCTCGGCCGAGGCGGGGATCCGTTGCCGGGTCGGCCTCCGGTTGCTGGCCGTCGCAGCGGAACAGCACGCGCAGGCCCATGTCCCCGTCAACCCGGAAACCTGTCGCGGCCCAGCCATCCCGGTCGAGCGCACCGGTCAAGGACTGCCAGAACGCGGTTATGCGTTCCGCATCGCAGGGGCATGAAACACCCAGGGGGTCGGTCGGCAGCCTGTCGGCCAGTTCGCGGGCGTCGCGTCGCTGGTACAGTCCCAGGCTCCAGCGGGCTCGCGTCTCACCGGCATACTGGCGACCCAGGGTGCGCAATATGATCGAGCCGGGATTGCTGTCGCGCAGGCGTTCAATGATATGGCAGGCGTAGGTCTGCTTGGTTTCGCCCAGGGCATCGGTGAGCCATTCGGGCGATTCGGAGCGGCGGTTGGTAAAGGTCGGTTCGGCGCCGATCCAGATATCGAGACCGCAGGCCGCGATGGCCTCGTCGTGGGCACGAATCGCCGCATCGAAAGTGCCGTTGTCGAATTCCACGCTGTGGAGTGTTTCCCAGTTCCGCCGTGCTGTCAAAAGATTGCGTGCAATCCTGCCGCATTTCCCGGGTTTCCCGCAAGCTGGCTGCGGATGATACCTTTCGACGAGCCGGTGTCCTACAATCGGGGGTGTGCGCCGTATTCAAATCCAGCATCTGACACGCTACCACTACGCGGAGACGGTAACACTGTTACCGCATACTCTTCATCTGAGGCCGCGTGAGGGTCACGATATACGCGTGCAGTCGTCCAGGCTGCAGATCAGCCCCGGGTTCAGGATCCGCTGGAAGCGCGATGTCTACGGAAATTCGGTTGCAGTCGTCGAATTCCTGCGGCCTGCCGAGGACCTCGTCATCTCCAGTGAAGTGGTCGTTGAACACTATGAAGAAGACCCGCTGGAGTTTGTGCTCGAAGACAGCGCGCGAAGCTTTCCCTTCCAGTACGACCCTTCAGAACAGATCGATCTGGCACCTTACCAAAGCGTTATATTTTCCCAGGATCAGGCGGTATTGAAGGACTGGATCGCCGATGTCTGCATTCCGGGAACGAGTGGGGATACGATTGCCTTGCTGAACTCGGTGAACACCAAAATTGCTAACCAGCTCGACTACCTGATGCGCGAGGAACCCGGTGTCCAGACGCCGGCACAGACCGTGTCAACGGGCAGGGGATCCTGTCGGGACTTCGCCACCCTGTTCATCGAGATCTGTCGTCATTGTGGTCTTGCCAGCCGTTTCATAAGCGGTTACGTGCTTAACCAGGCCGTGGCTCAGGGCCATACCGCCACCCACGCCTGGTCAGAGGTGTTTCTGCCGGGTTCCGGCTGGCGGGGTTTTGATTCCACCAGTGGCCTGGTGGTCAGCGGTGACCACATCGCGGTGGCGGTACACCGCCACCCGGAAGCCATTCCCCCGGTAGCGGGCTCCTTTGTGGGTTCGGCGAATGCGCGGCCGGAACTTCAGGTTGAGGTTCGGGTTGAGCGCATTCCCGTTTGACCTGGCTTGCCTGGACTCGAATAAGGAAACCAGGAGTATCGCTGCGGCTTGTCAGGAAGCTGCTCGTTCCAAGGCGGGAATGCCTTTACCGACACAACATATACTTGCATCATTCGCTTATCGATTTGAACCTGATCGCCACACCAAATCCTTCTGGAATCTCCCGGGAACTTCAGACCCTGAACGGGCGTAAGGCATCGCAAGGCCCATCTCCGTACGACGGCAAAAGCCAGCTGCTGATCAAGAACCCGATTGATCGTTACTTCATCGACTCGCCGATGCTACCGAATATGAAGAAAAAACGAAGATGGTTGATTGACGATCTACATCCAGAAGGACTCTTTAGCGCCCCGGGCGGACGAGGCGGTTGTCTTCAGCCGGGCGCAGGCGCCAGAGGGCGGCGAGGAGGCTGCCGATGACCGAGTGCACGACCGCGGAGATGGCGCAGGGAATGGCGGTGAGCGGGTTGGCGAAGTGGGTGCGCGCCAGCACGGTGGCCAGTCCGGAGTTTTGCATGCCGACCTCAATCGAGACCGTGCGACAGACCGTGGGCCCGAATCCGAACAGGCGGGCAAAGGCGTAACCGGAGGCGAAGGCCGCACCGTGCAGTATGAAGACCGCCCCCAGCAGAGCCAGTCCTGACTCGCGCACGGCCGCGGCATTGGATCCGATGATGCTGGCACAAATAAGGGCGATGACCACGACCGCGACCAGTGGCCCGACCGGAAGGACGAACCTGACCGCTTTCGGGAAGAGGTGGTTGAGACTGATGCCGAGCACGAGCGGCAGCAGCACGATCTTGATCATGCTTGCAAACAGCTGCCAGCCGTTGACGGGGACATACTGACCAGCGAGCCATCCAGTGAGCAACGGCGTCAACACGATGGCGACCGCGGTCGAGCACATGGTCATGAGCACGGAGAGGGCGACGTTGCCGCGGGCGAGGTAGGTTACCACGTTAGAGGCAGTCCCCCCGGGGCAGCAGGCCACAAGGATGAGACCGACCTTATAGGACACGGGCAGGTTGAGTATGTGTGCGATACTCCAGGCGCATGCCGGCATGAGAATGAACTGTGCGGCGATGCCGGTGCCCACTGAACGGGGCATGCTCATGACTTGCCTGAAATCATCGAGGCTCAGGGTGATTCCCATGCCCAGCATGATTATACCCAGGCCCCAGACGATCAGCGGCCCGCTGAACCAGGTGAAGACGGCCGGCTCGAAGAGCGCCACTGCGCAGCAGAGGAGCACCCAGACGGGAAAAAGGTTGGTGAAGACGCCGAGAATTCGCTGCATGGGGAAGGGGCTACAGGATTATTCCAACCCACTGAGGGAAAAAAGCGGGACTCAATGACAGTTTCATAGTACAGAAAATAACGGGTTTTTTACGTCGGAGACTCTTCTAATGTATTCAGGCCAACGACGTGCAAGACATGAATGAGTATATGAGCGATGTTGGCATGATCATATTATGCAGGAAAAGCGTGAGCCGGAGCAGACAGGGTGATTCAACTGATGTCTTGAAGGATCGACCCGGTCTTCAGCCTGTTTCCGGAATCCTTGTCATTCCCCCTCGATTTCAAACACCACATCCGTGGCCATACCCGACGGGTCAAGATAACCGGTAAAACTGGTGGCACCGATACGGGCACGGAAGGGGGAACGCATCAATTTCCCTCCGCGGATCTGGCAGGAGAGGGAAACTTCCGTGAAATCCACGGGCTTGATGAGGAGTTGTTCTGTAGTCAGCTTGATGTCTGCATTCTTGATCTCGATCCGTCGAGGGAGTAAGGGTATATCGGTGGTAATACCCTTTTTCCCGCTCCGCTCATTGCCGGAACCCACTATCGGCATGACTGCGTCCAGATCGTCGGGGTCCAGCGCATCGAAGTGCATCAGCGCGTGAAGCAGGGGTGTTCGCTCATCCACGGACCAGTCCAGGTCGCCATCGAGTTGTGTTTTACCCAGTCGTACCTGGAGAAACTGCAGGTGTCAGAGATTTTCAGAAATAATCAGCTGACCACGGACCGTATAGGGCATCTCCACACAGGGCGATACCCCGAACCAGTTGGCCAGATCGCCAAGGCGTTCACCGGAGACGTGAAGATTCAACCGGGCTTGTGAATCACCGCGCGCATCAGAGAGCGTGCCGTTGATGCCGAGTGTGGCTCCGTTACCGGTGGCGGACAAGTCAACAGGCCATTCTTCTTGCCTCAGGAGGTTTCCCGGAGCGCCTCCGGCGAATTCGATGGCAAACGGCTCGTTGAGCAGGCCGGCGTGTGCGATCGCCGATAGTTCTTTCCCCCGGGGCATCGTCAATGCCAGATTATCCAGTGTGAGACCGACAGGCCGTCCCCCGGCGTCATTACCGTACGAGAGTTTCGCGCCGGTTACCTTCAGTCCGATATCGAACCCGTTCAGGAAATTCTCCGCACCGGTATCGCGGGTGGCGGCATGGAACTCGATGCGGTTGAATTTTCCCCGAATGCCCTTGATCCCCGTCAGGCTCTCGGCGAGTTTTCCTGCGCCGACATTTCTGGCGTCCAGCGTCAGATTCAGCGAGGGACTCCCGCGCTGCTGTTTCATGCTGAGTTCCCCGTGGAATGGCACATCGGCAATGAGCGCATTCAGCGGCGCATTCAGTCTCCGTCCCGCATTGTCAGCTTCACGCTGGTATTACGGATATCGAGCGGGGAATGAACGAACTCCCGGATTGTGATCGCGGCATCGAGATCGACGGCTTCCAGCCACCCGGGGATATCCGCCGAACGCCCCGCTGGTGATCCGCCCGCCGGGTGATGGGGGGAAGTCCCGGCACCGGACAGGAGCGCCGCATCGAGTACCGGAAACTGCAGCTCGGCGGAAATGTGGGGGCGCGGCGCATCGAAGCGGGCGGATACCCGGCCCTGCATCGTCGAGTGCCCGAATCTGGCTTCCATGACCGTGAGTTCCAGACCGGAGTTCTAAGCCGCCAGCCGGCCACGCATCACGGATTCTCCAGCAGTGGGCGGCCGCTCCCCGTGCAGCTCAAAATCCAGCGCAGGGCCCTGAACCGGTTGTGATGCGTCCAGACGCCGTTCAGCGCCAGGTGTGCGCTCCCCATGTCCATCGTGATTTCCAGCGGCCAGTTCGCAGGGTATGCCAGCAGTTCGGACAGATTTCCGCCTGACAGGTGAGCAACACAGGCTTGCTGTCGAATACTGCCATGAATCAGCAGATCGAGGGGCTGCCCGGGCATGGCGTTGCCGCTGACCTCGTCGTGTTTGAGCTGATAATGCTGGCTGGTTCTGTCATCCCGATAGGACAACACGATATTGTGCAGGGACAGATCCTTCAGCTCCCGCTGCCGGATCGCCAGCGTCCGGGTGGCTGGAGGTCCGACTGTTGGCGCGAGATCGACAGCTGTCTGGATATCGGCAGTGTGCCAGTTCCGTGTTCCATCGCCGCGTATTTGAAGGTTGATGCTGGCGTCCTGAATCAGAAGCCGTGTGATGTAGGGGCTGCCCCGCAGCAGGTCAATGAGTCCGAGTCTTGCCTCCACCCTGTCGGCCAGCAGAAGGACGACACCCTCCTGCCCGCCGGGGTCGGTGATTTACAAATCAGGCACTACGATGGTCGGACCGGGTGTGGGACGTACTTCAATCTGTCCGAGCACACGGACCTCGCGGCCCAGCGCACGGGATGCCGCCGTCTCTATCGGACCCCGGAGGGCATCCAGGCGTACGGGAATGTCCAGGGCCAGCACCGTCAGCCAGAAGAAGATGATTCCTGTCAGCAGGGCAGCGAGGGACAGGGCACTTCGGCTCATCACACACTCAGGGCCTTTATCCGTGGAACCGGTATTTTGCGCCTGATGAGGTGCCGCAAGCCAGAGAGGGTATTTGTGCGTGCCTGACAGTTACCGAATCAGTTCGCGCAAGCTGTGCCGCAGCTGCGGGGGGCAGGCCGGTTATTGCGGGTGGTGATGTGAGTCTGGTTGCCCGCAGCCGGAGTGTCCACGGTTGTGTGCCGGCGGTTTAACCAGCGAACCAGCGACGACATGAATGTGCGCGGCTAGAATCTTGAGGGGTTGCACACGCTTTCCTGCAACTCGTCTTTGGGCAACTCACGGCCAGGCGTCGCGTCAAGTTCCCCGATGGCCATATCGAGAAAGACCGTCGCCGCCGACTCGGATGCAATCCCGCTCATGCGGGGCTTTCGATGACCGATGTTTTCCACGCGTTTCGCCAGTGACGGCATGGGATCATCGTGTCGCGGTTCCCGCTCCATGGCTTTCATGAGCCATTCCTGGCCCCGGTCGCCTTGAAGCCCGGTGCGCAATACCGAAGCCATGCCCGCATGGGGTTTCGGCATGAGTTCCCGAAGGCGCGCCGTGAGTTTCCTGTAAGTCGGCCAGTACTTCTCCTCGAGGTACAGTCGGCATACCGTCTCGGTCGTGATCGTGTCCAGCATCTCCTCGTCACTGCACACCTCCATCGCGTAGCTGTCTGCCGCCAGTTCGTCAAGACGGGCGGCGGGCAGGCTGATCCGTTCGTAGAAGGGTGCAAAAACCCGGAAAAACCACCGCACCGGCTGGAAGCCGGGGTCTGCGGTTTTGGTTGCGATAGCGTACTGCGACCAGATCCGTCGCAGTTGATAGAGCCAGTTTCCCATCATGTTGCGGTGTTTCGAAAACTGACCCAGTCGTCGCGCCAGCGCGCAGCGGAACTGGGCGGGAGAAAGACCCTGAATCAGCGGCAGCCCGATGACCAGCGTGTTTATCGACCATACGGGGAGGGCGCTGCACGGTGTGGTCTCGATCACAAGTGCAAATTCACCGTTTATCACCACGCGGTCAATTACCGAACGACGGTAATGTCGGCTCAGTTCGTCCACCAGTTCGAAGAGCGCGGGCGCATTTTTTCTGTCGAGCACAATGCCCGCAGGCAAGGTCGGCCTGAATCGCGCGATGCGGTAGGATGCCAGCGCGGCGCCTGCCGCCACTGTCGACCAGATGAGCAGCCGGCTCCAGACCACAGCCGGTTGACCGGTCAGCGCCTCATAACCGCCCGAGATGCCCGCCAGTACCAGCCAGGGAAACATGAGCAGCCAGCCATAGCCGGCGAGTGCAAGCGCGGTTGCCACCAGCAGATAGCCGCGGGGACAGATCTCCGCGAGGGAATTGACTCCGGTATCGAATCGCTGCAGGAGTGAATGTTTCCATCCCGTCTCTGACATGACCATACCCCGACCGAGCGTGTGAATACCATTCAGGCATTACCCTGGAAACCAGAATAACGATTGGCCGGATTCCTGCCGAGACAGGGTTCACGCTTCGTGCACGCTCCTGTTGCATCGGGTGACTTCGCCGTATCGATTGACCCCGGCTGACCGGAACAGTGCCGCATTCAGACGCGCCACCCGCAGGGACTGCTGAGCTGCCTGCCGGCGCGTACGGTGACATGACTTCGTTCCCGCGCCTCCCTGAGCTCCACGATGCTGTGCATGGAGGCACGAATGCCGCGGGTACAGGATGCACAGGAGCGGCTGTATCTGCCTGGTCCAGGCCAGTCTCTCGACCGGTTCCCGGTCTCACCTTCTCCCTGCAGGCAAAAAAAAGACCCCGCCGGGGCGGGGTCTTTTCTGCAAGCTGATGGCGCAATTTGATGTTTAGATGGCTTGAACCTTGACGGCCGACGGACCTTTCTGACCCTGTTCCACCTCAAACTGCACCTGCTGGCCCTCGGCCAGGGATTTGAAACCGTTACCCTGTATGGAGGAGTGATGCACGAAGACATCCCTGCTGCCGTCCTGCGGGGTAATGAAGCCGAAACCCTTGGAGTCGTTGAACCACTTTACTGTACCTGTAATCACGGAAATACCTCTATATAAAGTTGAATTGCGATGTTTGTGCAGTTCATTTCTGTAAGAGATATAGCGGAAGAGGCAACCAAGGAAACTGGAGGGACTACCGAACTAACCACAAGAGCTGTACTGCAACACTGTCCACTATACAGGAAAGCCGTTGGAATACCACAACAAAATATATCCCCCGGGTGGCGGTGGCGCCGTTACAGGAGGCGCGAAAAAAGCCATACCCGCCCCCGGCCTACAGGAACGCGCGACAGGATTATAGAGTACATTCCCGGCAGATCTCGCCAGGTGTGCCCGGCTTATCGATGGTGCGGCAGCAAGTCGCCTCGAATACCCGTTCGATGTCATCGACGGCATCTCCGGGAAGCGCGGTGTACGCCTCTACCAACCGGCCTGTTGTCGTGCATAAACAGGCCTTGATAGACGCCGGTAAACGGTGGCGAGCGCGCTGTCATCACCGACATTTCCAGGGAAGATCACCACCGGCAGGTCCGGGAACTGCGGGTGATCTCCAGGGCAGCGCACCACCGAACAGCCCGGCAGGATCTGGCCCAGCACGCGTGCCGTACGCAGCGACAGCCCCTGCGACAGCACGTCATTGGAGGTGATGCCGCCCTTGCTGATCAGAAAACCGATGTCCGCCGGCAGATGATGAACGATCTCCATCAGGAAGGCGGAGACCCGTTCGCCGAAAGCCAGACGTGTCTGCTCATCGGCAAAGATGAGTTCCCTGCGACTGGTGAAAATGACCGCAGTGGCGCCGCGCACATGCGCCGTGGCGATACGTTCGAGTAGGCTCTCGCGCAGATCCTGCGCCTGATCCGGCAGGCGCGACACGTCCACCTCGACCGGTGCAATATCGGGCTCCTGCAGCAACTGCTGCAACTGGCGAGTGGTCTTGTCAACATGGGAACCGACAAGCACGGCGCCGGGTTGCCCGCCGCGCACATAACGGCGCATCTCCCCGGCCGCAACCGGCTGCGGCGGCAGAGCGGCCAGCGCGCTCACGATACCCGCCGCACTGCGGCACAGGAACCGCTTGCCCAGTGCGGCCGCTGCCTTGAGGTCACTGGCGAATGCCTCCAGATCGCCATGCGATTCGGCATCGACCACGCACGCGACATTGCCTGACAGGGCCTGCAGCCGTGCAAGACAACCACCGCGTACATCCGCGAGGCTGAAGCGTTCGACCTGCCCGGCACGGATGCGGCCGCGCGTCTTTTCCTCGACATAATCCGGCAGAAAGGCATGCGTGTATCCGAACACCGAATCCCGGGCGAACTCGGTCTCGTTGACCGGCACAGGTTTGTCGTCGACGAGCAGGTAATGTACGCCGTCGCGCGTGATGCGACCGCCTTCGATGAATGCCGGAATCAGGAAGTGCGCATCGAACGGCCCGAGCTCCCCGGCGATCACATCGGTCTCCACCGGGTAATGGCCGCGCAGCGTGGAATCGGAACGGCTGATAACGAGCGGTTCGATGACGCGCCCGGAACGCGCCAGCGCATTCAGCGCGATCTTGAGATTCCGGCAGACCTCCCGGGTGATCCTTTCGGCCCGCAGCGCATCCATGCCGCGCGTATTTGTCAGCACGAAGAATAGGGGTGCCGCGTCCAGCAGGGCTTCCCTCAGTGTGTCCGTATTCCAGCGCGTGAGCAACAGACAGCTGTGCACGGTCTGCGACCCGGTCGGGTCGTCATCGAGCACGACGAGTTTGGTTTCGCTCATATTCTCTGACTCGAAGGGTCGGTTCCACCTTCTGTGTAGGGCGGGTCAGGCACTCGATAAGATTGAGTTGTGTTGCTGCGCAACGCCTGGTGGGTTATGCAAAGAACGCCAGCCCACCCTGCATTACTGCAGTCCAAGCAAGGCTTTCGCCCGCTCCACGATGGTCGGGGCATCCACGCCGTTGAACTGCATCAGCTCGGCCGGGGAGGCGACGGTTTCGCCGCGCTGCCAGCACAGCACATCGCGTCTGGCGGAACTGCGCAGCAGCACCGGTTCCAGGGTCGCGCTCGGGCCGCCGCTGACGGCGAGCAGGGCATCACCCTGGAACAGTGCGTCGAAAGTCACATCGTCCATGAAGCGGCCGTCCGGTTCGCTCACCGTGTTCCAGCCGAGGTCGCCCGGGCGATACAGGCGGCGGGGGTTGGAGATGCTCACGATGCGCACCCGGATGCCGGCCTGTTCCAGCGCATCGCGGGCGCAGAAGGCGGGCAGCAGCACCATGTCGCCGGCCACCGCCAGCACCATCAGCGGACCGTTGCCAGGTGCGGTTTCGTACAGGGTGAGGGCGCCGTCCTCGATGGCCTGGCACGCCTGGGCCAGCGTGGTGCGTACCGGCAGGGCGGTCTTCGAGGCGAAGATGGCGATTGTTTTGTTGTGCGTGGCGAGCGCCCACCCGTAGGCCGCCTGAATCATGTTGGCATCGCAGGGGAACAGCGGGAAATGATTACCGTTGCGCATCATGGCCGCGCAATAGGACTCGATTTCCGGTCGCTGATGGGTCCAGCCGTTGCGGCCCTGTTCCAGCGCCCCGGCGGTGAACATGCTCACCTGGGAAGGCGTCCTGCGGCGCAGTTCGGCCATCGCCTGCGACACCGTCTGCACAATCGGCCAGCCGTTGATGGCGAAGCTCTCATAGGACAGCCACAGCGAGCGGCCGCCGAACAGCGCGATGGCCGCAGCCAGACCCGCGCACGCGTCTTCGCTGAGCGGCTCGTATACCTGGCCGTTTGGCGACTGGTTGTACAGATCGTCAGGCGTGGGATGGCGGATCTTCAGCGCATCGTTGATATTCTTCATCGCCGAGGCCTCGTTGCCGTCGGCATTGCTGACAATGAACTGCGGATCGCGTTGACCCACGGCGCCGACCAGGGCGCCGAAGGCCGTTGCCGGCACCTGATTTTCACCCAACGGGAACTCCCTGAACGGCAGCGTGCCGAGATCGGGCAGCGCGCGTTCGCGCTCCGTTGCCACGGTTTCGGCGGCGGGGCCGCCGCCGGCACGACTCAGATTGGTCCGCACCAGGGTCCAGGCGTCCGCATTCAACGCGCGGCGCTTGAGACCGTTAATGATATGTTCGGCATCCAGGGTGTCGGCCGGATACAGGTTGTGCGCCCTGGCGCCAAGCGCGTGCACGCCCGCACCCTTGAGCTGCTTGATGATGAAGGCGGTGAGCGTGCCGGAGAGCGCCTGAGTTGCTGCCCGGTCGATGCCTTCCAGCACCGCGCCCTGGAAGGCGAGGCGCTGCGACGGCGAGAAACGGGTGCTGTCTACATAGGTGCCGTCCTGGCCGCTGTCGTCGAACGCCTTCGCGTCGACCAGGATCACATCCTCGAAACCATGCGCCTTCCAGTAGGCGATCATGGCGTCGTTGGACATCAGCGACACCATGGAGTGATGCTCCTGGCTGTAGCCGTTCCACACCAGTACCGGCAGGAAGTTGGTCACCTGCGGAAAGGCGGTCCTGAAATGCATGAATGACGACAGGATGTAGGGCTCGCCCAGGCCGCCGTCGCCGATGGTCACCGGAAACAGGGTGCCGGAGTTGAGAAGGGCGCCACCCATGGCGAAGTGCTGCCCCTGCCCGAGCGGGCCGGCCGGGGCCAGTAGGCCGGGGATGGCGCCGGATAGGTGACCGAGCAGTCCGTGGCGTTCGCGAAACCGCGTGCGCAGCTCGGACACGGTGTGGATCTCCATCGCCTCCAGCGAACCGTCCAGGAACATGGCGCTGTAGTACCCGGGGGCGTGATGGCCCACTTCGGTGACGATGTGCTTGTGGCCGAGCATCATCAGCGCCGCATGCGCCTCGGCGGAGGAGGCATAGCCACCGGGGTGGCCGGAGGACTTGCTGCCGCAAATCTGCAGGGTCAGGTAACGCAGCGCATCGGCAGCCAGCAAGGTCTGGAATGCCGCGGTGGGGGCGGCCGGATCGGGGATGGCGGTCTGGCCGGCGCCGATCACCGGCTGCGCCCCGAGCCTGTCGAATCCTGCCCATGGATCGGCAAAGTATTGAATCCCATCGCGAAAGTCGGTTTCTGACAGATTGAGTTGGGGGGCGGTGTTCATGGTAGGCTCCTCGGGAAAATTCCAGTTGCGTTCACCTTAGGCCATGAACTAGTATTTCGCAATACGCAATCGATTTCACAATGTGAAATATGACTCAAGCCGAAGCCAGCTCCATCCAGGTCATTGACCGTCTGACCGCCTTGCTGGAGGCGATTGCCCGCCATCGCGATCCGGTCAGTCTGAAGGTGCTCTCCGCTGATACCGGGCTGCATCCCTCTACGGCCTTCCGCATTCTCGCCTCCGCGATAGCAAACGATCTGGTGGTGCGTGCAGGCAGCAACTACCGGCTGGGTATCCGGCTGCTGCAACTGGGAAGTCGCGTGGCGTCACACCAGGACCTGCGGCGCGAGGCCCGCCCGCTCATGGAAGCGCTGCGCGACCGGATCGGCGAGACGGTGAACCTCACCGTGCGCGAGGGCGACGAGGTGGTGTATCTGGATCGAGCGCTGCCTGAACGCATGATGCGCGTGGAGCAGCGCATCGGGAGTCGCGCCCCTCTGCATGTGACGGCGGTGGGCAAGCTCATGCTGGGCGAGGCGGGTGAATCGGCCTGCCGGGAGTACGCGGCTCGTACCGGACTGCCGGGCTATACACGTTACAGCTTCACCGACGAGGAGCAGCTGGTGCAGCATGTCTCCGGCTGCCTGCGCACCGGTTTTGCCTACGACGACGAGGAAGCCGAGGCGGGTGTGGGTTGCATCGGTGTGCTGGTGCACGACAACGACGGCGAGATTGTGGCCGGTCTGTCGATCTCCGCGCCCATCGAACGGCGTCGCGACGAATGGGTCGACGTACTGAAGGCCACCGCACGGGCGCTCTCGGAACGTTTGTGAGGACACCGTACTCCCGAAACTGCAGCACGCAGGTTGAGTATCTACCTGTTTGGCTGTTCGATTTTTTGCCTCGTTGCCGCTTGTGGTAGCCGCGTCTGGCTCGGGGTTCACTGGTCAAGTGATGTGCAGGCTGCTGGCACCGCCTGCTGGCCTATGGCCCGGTGGTTTCAGAAGCAGGGTCATATCGAGCAAAAAATAAGTAGTCCCGGGGGCTGAACCACATGCCTGATGGCGCCTCGCGGCGGGGTGGCGTCTGTGAGACAATAACAAACTTTGCGTTATCACCCACTCTGGATTCACGCCGTGTTAACCACAGCCAATATCACCATGCAGTTCGGGGCGAAGCCCCTGTTCGAAAACATTTCGGTCAAATTCGGCGACGGTAACCGCTACGGTCTGATTGGCGCCAACGGCTGCGGCAAGTCGACGCTGATGAAAATACTCGGCGGCGATCTCGAACCGACCGCGGGCAATGTCTCGGTCGATGCCAACGAGCGCATCGGCAAATTGCGCCAGGATCAGTTCGCCTTCGAGCATCACACGGTAATCGATACCGTCATCATGGGGCATGCCCGGCTCTGGAGCGTGAAACAGGAACGCGACCGCATCTATGGTCTCACCGAGATGAGCGAAGCCGA
This sequence comes from uncultured Gammaproteobacteria bacterium, assembly GCA_963763115.1. GTDB lineage: Bacteria > Pseudomonadota > Gammaproteobacteria > UBA9214 > UBA9214 > CAVQCA01. Next base: position 4,068 of record CAVXNM010000031.1, on the reverse strand, counting down.
CGGCATGAAGGTCGCCGATCTGGAGGTCGAGTTCGCCGAGCTGGACGGCTACACCGCCGAGGCGCGCGCCGGCGAACTGCTGCTCGGCGTCGGCATTCCGATCGAGCAGCACGCCGGACCGATGAGCGCGGTGGCGCCTGGCTGGAAATTGCGCGTCCTGCTGGCGCAGGCACTGTTCGCCGATCCCGACATCATGCTGCTCGACGAGCCAACCAACAACCTCGATATCAACACCATCCGCTGGCTCGAGGAAGTGCTCAACGAGCGCAATAGCACCATGATCATCATCTCGCATGACCGGCATTTCCTGAACCGCGTCTGCACGCACATGGCCGATCTCGACTACGGCGAGCTGCGCGTCTACCCGGGCAACTACGATGAGTACATGACCGCCTCAACCCAGGCGCGCGAGCGGCAGTACGCCGACAACGCCAGGAAGAAGGCTCAGATCGCAGAACTGCAGGCCTTCGTCAGCCGCTTTTCCGCCAATGCCTCCAAGGCCAGGCAGGCGACCTCGCGCGCCCGCCAGATCGAGAAGATCAAGCTCGAGGACATCAAGCCGTCGAGCCGCGTCAATCCGTTCATCCGTTTCGATCAGGACCGGAAGCTTTATCGTCTGGCGCTGGAAGTGGAAGGCCTGGCCCAGGGTTATGACGGGACGCCGCTGTTCAGCAGTCTCGACTTGATGATCGAGGTCGGCGAACGCGTTGCCATCATCGGACCCAACGGCATCGGCAAGACCACGCTGCTGCGCACGCTGGTGGGGGAGATGCTGCCGCGGGACGGCACGGTCAAATGGTCGGAGAACGCCAGCCTCGGCTACTTCGCGCAGGATCATGCCGCGGACTTCAACATGAACCTGAATCTGTTCGACTGGATGAGCCAATGGAAGCAATCCGGCGACGACGAGCAGGCTGTGCGCGCCACGCTGGGACGCATGCTGTTCTCGCAGGACGACATTAAAAAGTCCGTGAAGATCATTTCCGGTGGTGAGCAGGGACGCATGCTGTTCGGGAAACTGATGATGCAGAAGCCCAACATCATGGTCATGGACGAACCGACCAACCATCTGGACATGGAATCCATCGAATCGCTCAACACCGCGCTGGAAAATTATCCGGGCACGCTGCTGTTCGTCAGCCACGACCGCGAGTTCGTCTCGTCGCTGGCGACGCGCATTATTGAGTTGACACCTGCGGGTGTGGTGAGTTTCTGTGGCACCTACGAAGACTACCTGCACAGCCAGGGCGTGGAAGTGCCGGCTTCAAACCCGGCCGGGAAGAAAGCCACCGGTGGCCGGAAATAACAGCAGGGCAGGTTCCGACCCGGAAGTTCAGCGTCCGGGAATATAAATCCGGAAGACGGAGCAGACATTCGCCGCCAGGATCAGTCTTCGCCTGAAGGTAAGACTGGATTCATCGGGAATTGCATCAATTCACGCTACAGCCGGCCACGGGTGTCGCCTGGCGCAATTCGACCTGCATCACCATCGACGCGCCACGCCGGTTCAGTCGGCGATGAGCAGACTCTCGGCGAAGGGCCACTCGTGATCGAGCCACTGCGCCTCGCAGTGGAACCCGGCCTTCGCGGCAAGTAGCGGCACTTCACCGGCCGCGTACTTGTGGCAGCTCTCTGTCCAGATCGTCTCGTCCTTGTCCAGCGCAAGCGTAAGTCCTGCTGCGCGCAGGGTGACGGTTTGCGAGCAGGTGGAGCGCAGGTGCATCTCGATGCTGCGCGCGGCGGGGTTGTAGCAGGCGAGATGCCGGAATCGCGGCAGCGAAAAGTCGGCGTCGAGTTCGCGGTTGATGCGCGCGAGCAGGTTGAGGTTGAAGGCGGCTGTGATCCCGAGGGGATCGTCATAGGCAGCGAGCAACTGCGTGACCGGCTTTTCGAGATCGGTGCCGAGCAGCAGCGAGTCCCCCGTTCGCAGAATCCGCCGGACTTCACCCAGGAACTTCACCGCAGCCGGTCGTTCGAAGTTGCCGATGGTACTGCCGAGAAACAGCACCAACAGGTGCTCGCCGGCGCGCCGACGAGCGGTCACCTGCGCGAGGCCATCCAGGTATTCGCCTTCGTAGCCCACGATACTGATTGCCTCGATATCGCCGAGTTCGCGCTGGCACATGGCCAGCGCACTGCGCGAGATCTCGATCGGGCAGTAACACGACGGCCGGCGCAGGGCGAGCGCCTCGAGCAGCCAGCGGGTCTTTTTGCCGCTGCCGGTGCCCAGCTCTGCCACGATGGCCGGCAGTGGCAGGCGTGAAACGATATCCGGGGCATGTCGTCGCAACAGTCGCACGTCGGCGCGGGTCAGGCCGTATTCGGGCAGCACGCTGATAGCTTCGAACAGCGCCGAACCAATCTCGTCATACAGGAATTTGGAGGGCAGCTCTTTTTGTCCGGGCCGGGTCAGTCCATCACGGATCTCGGCGACGAGGTTGTTGCCGGTTATGGCGGGCTGTGTCTGTCGCAACATCGGTGTTTTCCTCCTTAGCGGGCTTGGTTACTCACGCAGCGGAATCCGGCGTAGACGTAGGGATAGTGCGGCTGGAACCAGTTGCGGAACGAACGGCGCAGCATACAGGCCGCCGTACGGGCGGAGCCGCCCTTGAGGACGTAATGTCGCCCGTCGAAGAAATCGGCGGAGTAGCCGGGGTAGCACATGAACGGTCGGAACCCGGTTAAGGGGGCAAAGGGAGTCGAAGTCCACTCCCAGCCGTTGCCCAGCAGCCCGGCAACGCCGAAAGCGCTGTGATTTTCGGGGAAGGCGCCGACCGGTACGGGATCCCATCCGAGAAAGTCGAAATTCCCGATGCGGACATGGGGCGGGGCGTCACCCCACGGGTAGGCGTTCTCGCTGCCCTGCGGCGTGCCGCAGGCCGCTCGCTGCCATTGCGCCTCGGTGGGCAGGACCTTGCCGGCCCAGCGGGCATAGGCGCTCGCCTCCGCGTGACTCACGTAGACGGGCCACTGCAGCGGCAGCGGCACGAGATCGAACATGCCGCGGTAATACCAGCGGTTGTCGTGACGGGTCCAGAAAGCGGGGTGGTTGATATCCTGTTCGGAGCGCCACCGCCAGTCGCTTTCCGACCAGAGGGCGCGTTCTTCGTAGCCACCGGACACCATGAAATCGAGATACTCACCGTTGCTGACCGGGTAACGGTCGATGGTAAAGGCGGGTACTTCAACCGACTGCTCGCCGTACTCGTTGTCCCAGCCGAAACCGTGGCTGTCGCGCGCACGCCCGAGCGTGGTAATGCCGGCAGGAATATCGACGAGTTCGGGTGCGACCTCCGGAGCGATGGTGTGCGGGATGTGTCGGGGGCGGAGCTTGTGTTCCGGCGACACACGGTTGAGCAGGTACGCCAGCGTTTCCGCGTGCATCAGACGGTGTTCGATGGCGACATTGAGCATCAGCTCCGGCGACTCCTCCGCGGGCGAGTCCGCGTCCGCGAGCCCGTGCGCCAGTGCTGCATCGAGCGTCTCGCGTACACGCAGGTTGTAGCGATGAATTTCCGCGACACAAGGCCAGTCCGCAGGCGCATCGGTCGGGAGACCATCCCCCACGGGGTCGATGCCGAAGGCGAACAGGCGGTCAAATTCCGGCGCGAAGGCTTTCAGCCCGGGCAGACGATCGCAAAACAGGTTCCAGTCGAAGGCCTCGAGATGGCCGAGGTAAAAGAGGAGACGGTGCCGCTCGGCAACCGGTCGCTTGTACAGGGCATCGGGCCTGACCAGATCGAAAAGTCGGTCGGTGCGGATACGGGCCTGCGCCAGGCGACTCATCAGTTCATGACGGTTTTCGCGGGCGTTATTTTTCAAGGCGAGCATGCGGATCCTCCTGATCATATGAGTGTTCTGACGTATGTAAAGCGAAGTCAATGCAGGAGCGGGGATGCCTGTAAGGTGGTTATTGTCGAAACGACCTGTTCGCGGGCACGCCCAAAGGGCACAAGAGCCCGCCCCTACACGTAAGGATAACCAATTTTTCGGTATTCACTCGAAGCGCCTGTGCAGTATGGACTACGGACCACACCATCCGTTCACTCGTGGCGTCTCCACCCGCGG
>CAVXNM010000030.1:0-251136 GCA_963763115.1 uncultured Gammaproteobacteria bacterium | reverse complement strand
TGCTGACTTGTCAGAACGCATGAGACTCATCAAGGCAGTTGCCCCCGATCAGACCGGCATTGTATGGCCACAGACCGTGTCGATTCCTGAAACAACTACCGGGTTACCATTACAGCCGCAGATCCGGGTCGTGACGCTTTTGCCTGAGGGAAACGGTACGGAGAACATCGGTAGCTGCCATACCGGCACGTGAGCGACGGAATCTGGCCGTATGGTCCGGGCGCCAGGGCTTTCTCTTCTGATTCGGTGCTTGTGCCAGTCCGTGTGGTTTATTGTGTGGGTATGGTCGTCATGGATGGCGGGTTTTTTCTCAACCACAGGAAGGCACCAAAAACGGTGGCGATAATTGTCAGCAACGCAAGAGCAATATTCAGAGGCATCGACGTGTCATTGTAACCCGTCCAGAAACCGAAGATTCCTGAAATACAGCCCACTGCACCGGCATAGGCGTACACGTCATGCTTCGCGATTTTTGCGGTGACAAACCCGGCCAGTACGGAAATTGCGGCGCCAAGAGCAATGAGAGCGACATTCCATGGAAGTTGCGTTAATCTGGCGGTGAGTACAGCCTCAAGCTCGCTCTCGGCAACGCCCTGTGACAGCAGGTAGAAGCCCAGGGCGAATCCAATCAGTACTGCAATAATTATCGATCCGAGTAAATCAATCAAAACACCGGCTATCACGGCCATCACAGGCTTCACTGTTATTCTCCCTTTTTGGCTTGCTGTTGCCAGAATCCTGAAAAGTCGGGTTTGTCTTCCGGCGTGTCAGTCATTATAAAAATCAGCCATGTATCAGCAGATTATCTCTATATAACACGGCCATAACGGAGATACAAAGCTGGCCTGATGCGCTTTGACGGCGATCGCTCCACACTGATGCGCGGGCAGGCCCGCTGCTGCGGGCGATTTGTGCACAGGCGACGGCTGGCATCACCGCCCGGCCCGTCCTTGCCGGGTTGTGGTATATTCGCTGTCCTTTGTGACGATGTGCAGTACCCGAAATGACCGGTGTCAATGAATTCGAGCAGCGCGCGGCGGAACTGATCGAGGCCGGGCGTACGCTGTATCAAATGGGCATGGTGCCTGCAACCAGCGGGAATTTCTCGGCACGCCTCGCCGACGGTCGCATCGCCATCACCGTCTCAGGCCGGCACAAGGGCCGGCTGACGGTCGATGACATCATGCTCATCGACGCCGCCGGGCATTCCCTCGACGGCCGCCGGCCGTCGGCGGAGACTGCCCTGCACCTGCAGATCTATCGCCGCTTTCCCGATGCCGCGGCGGTGCTGCATCCCCACTCGGTCAATGCCACGCTGCTTGCGCGCGGACGTCTCGAACACCTGGTGCTGGCGGACTATGAGCTGCTCAAGGCCTTTCCCGGTGTGGACACCCACGAGTGCTCGGTGACGGTGCCGGTGTTCGCCAACCGTCAGGACATCCCGGCACTGGCGGCGGAGGTGGACGACTGGATGGACCGGCATGCCGCGCCGGTGCATGGCTATCTGATCGGCGGCCACGGGTTCTACACCTGGGGCGCTACCGTGGACGATGCCCAGCGCCATGTCGAGGCCTTCGAGTTTTTGTTTGACTGTGAATTGCGGGCGGGAGGCATGCGGCGTTTATGACTACATTGACGATATACACCAGCGACGGCAGGGAAGGGGAGACCACGACCGATCAGGCGGTGATCGCGGCGACGCTGGGCGGACTCGGCGTGCAGTATGAACGCTGGCACGCGAACCGTCCGCTGGCGGCGGACGCCGGTCAGGACGAGGTGCTGGAAGCCTACCGGGACGAGATCGAGCGCCTCAACGCCGACCACGGCTTCCAGTCGGTCGACGTCGTGAGCCTGGGTCCCGACCATCCCGACAAGATGACGCTGCGCCGCAAGTTCCTGGCTGAACATACCCACGAGGACTTCGAGATCCGCTTCTTCGTCGACGGCCGCGGCCTGTTCTACCTGCACGTGGACGGGCAGGTCTGCCTGGTGCTGTGCGAGCGGGGTGATCTCATCAGCGTGCCCGCCAACACCACGCACTGGTTCGATATGGGTGAGAATCCCTGTTTCAAATGCATCCGCTTCTTCACCACGCCGGAAGGCTGGCTGGCCGATTTCACCGGCAGCGACATCGCGAGCCGCTTTCCGGATTTCGATGCCTACGTGGCAGGGTGCGCGTGATCAAGGCGGTCGTCACCGACATCGAGGGGACGACCTCGTCGCTGTCCTTCGTCAAGGACGTGCTGTTTCCCTATGCCCGCGCCCACCTGGCAACGTTCGTGCGCGATCATGCGCAGGACGCCGGCGTGGCGCTGCAACTCGATGCAGTCCGCCGGGAGGCGGGCGATTCGGCTCTGTCGCAGGAGGCGGTAATCGATCAACTCATCACCTGGATCGATCAGGACCGCAAGATCACACCGCTCAAGGCACTACAGGGCATGATCTGGGAAAACGGTTACCGCAACGGCGATTTTCAGGGGCACATCTATGCCGATGCGGAGCAGGCGCTGCACGACTGGCAGGCGCGCGGTCTTGCCCTTTATGTCTATTCCTCCGGCTCGGTGCAGGCGCAGAAACTGCTGTTCGCCCATACCGGTTCCGGTGACCTGACGTCGTTATTCGACGGCTACTTCGACACCACCGTGGGCGGCAAGCAGGAAACCGGCTCGTACCGCGCGATCGCCGCGGCCATTGGCGTTGCGCCCGCGGAGATCCTGTTTCTCTCGGACATACAGGCCGAACTCGATGCCGCCGCCGCCGCGGGTTGCCGGACCGTTTGGCTGGTGCGTGACGATTCACCCGATCCGCAAGCCGCCCACCACCAGGTGCGTGATTTCCGCGAGATCGATGTCGACTGACGCGTGACAAGGGACCTTATTCCATGACTTCCCCGAACAAACCGAAGCTGGACCTGTTTACGCCGATCAAGGTCGGGCCGTTGATGCTCCCGAACCGCATCGTCATGGCGCCGCTGACGCGCAACCGCGCCGGCCCGGGTGATGTCCCGCGGGAGATGAATGTGACCTACTACGCGCAACGTGCCTCGGCCGGTTTGATTCTCACCGAGGCCTCGCCGATCAGCCCCCTGGGACACGGCTATCCGGCCACGCCGGGCATCCATACGCAGGCGCAGGTGACGGGCTGGCAAGGGGTGACCCGGGCCGTTCACGACCGGGACGGGCGCATCTTCCTGCAGCTCTGGCACGTCGGGCGCATCTCCCATCCTTCCCTGCTGCCGCCCGGCGAAGTGCCCGTGGCTCCCTCGGCCATCCGGCCGGCGGGAGAGGCCATGACCTATACGGGGCCGCAGCCCTTCGTGACGCCCCGCGCGCTTGAGCTCGCGGAGATTCCCGGGATCATCGAGCAATACCGCCGGGCGGCGGAAAATGCCCTGCGCGCCGGCTTCGACGGCGTCGAAATCCACGCGGCCAACGGCTACCTGCTGGATCAGTTCCTGCGTGACGGCACCAACCGGCGTGATGATGCCTACGGTGGTTCCCTGCAAAACCGCACCCGCCTGCTGATGGAAGTCGTTGATGCGGTAACCGCGGTATGGAGCGCCGAGCGCGTCGGCGTGCGCCTCTCGCCGCTGCAGCCGTTCAATGACATGCGGGATTCCAGCCCGGAGGCGACCTTCAGCTACGTGGTGGAACGGCTCGACGATTACGATCTCGCCTACCTGCACGTCACCGAGATGGGGCGGGATGCACCGGATGCGGCGGGCCCGGCCTTCAATCTTGGCAGGCTGCGTGAACGCTGGCACGGGCTTTATATGACGAATTACCGTTATGACAAGGCACGCGCCAACGCGGCGCTGGCCAGCGGGGATGCCGATCTGATTGCTTTTGGCGAGCTGTACATCGCCAACCCGGATCTGCCGGAGCGCTTCGCGCGCGATGCGCCGCTCAACGTTCCCGATGCCGCCACGTTCTACGGCGGGGATGAACACGGTTACACGGATTATCCGTTCCTGGATACGCAGTGAGCACAGTAAAGCGCACCTTTAACTATTTGAAACGATATTGACCGGTAGGAGCGGGCTCGCCGCGAACACGGCGCCATGATCAACAGGTTCGCGGGCAAGCCCGCTCCTACAGGATAAACCTTGCAGTCTTGAGGCGTCCTGAGCACAAAGGAGCCAACAATGGCAATACACGGCCTGATTAGCAAGCCATTGATTCAATATCATAATACAGTAAATATCCGAAACTTTCCGAATTTAACCAACCGAGATCCACACGGTTCCACGACTGTCCAGGCGAGGAGTTCATGCGGCTGCGGGACGAACTGTGGTGGAAGGCCGGCGAGTGGTTCGGGAAACAGTCCTGCACGATTATCGACGATTGGGTCGTCTACGCCAAGCGGCCCTTCGCAGGACCCCAAGGCCGTGCTGGCCTATCTGTCCCGCTACACCCATCGGGTGGCCATCGCCAACAGCCGTCTCATTGCACTGAACGAACAGGGTGTCACCTTCAAGTGGAAGGACTACCGGGCGAAAGAACGGTACCGACACAAGACCATGACACTCACCTCCGATGAGTTCATGCGCCGTTTTCTGCTGCATGTCCTGCCCTCAGGGTTCCGCCGCATCCGGCACTATGGGTTGATTGCCAATACCACACGAAAGGACAACCTGGCGCGTGCCCGTGAGCTGCTGATGGTTGAAAAAACAATCGAGACGGCTGATGCAGATATCGCCGATGGCAGTGATGAGTCAGTAACCTATGTCTGCCCGGACTGTGGCGCACCGATGATTATCATTGATACCTTCATGCGTGGACAACTGCCCCGTGCCCCCCTGTGAGGGTTGGTGAATCATGAAAGCCACCACCGCCAGCTACCTGTTTTATTCTTATCGGTCAAACACGGTAAGAGTGCCGTATTGTCGGTGGCATGGATTTGCGATCTTTTGCCATCACTGTAGGCGGGAAAACGGGTGTCATTGGGATGCAACCGACACGATGATGAACATGAACAACTCGGTGACGTGACTTTTATACACCGCACCGAAAAGTCAAAACTCTAATCCCCATAACGCTATTGCTCGCCATGACCGCGGAGTTGCATCCCGCGGTTTCCTCCCTTGAGGCTTGTCAGACGCCTGCCCGTTGAGTGCTCGTGCAGGCTGACAGGTCTGCGGTTTGGGGCAGGCATCTTACAACCCTTAACAAGACATGCCACTTACTGCTGAAAAGATCTCGATTGTGTCCTAAAGCGGACATGCTGACGCCAGACGGTTATGAAAGGAATGCAGCAAAGAAGACATAAGCGTTCATAAGAATGGCGATTCTCAGGCTGCCGTTTTCGGAGACCCAACCGAACCCTGCTTCCTGGAAACCGGCGTCGCGGAACGCTTGAGTAATACTAACTAGGCACGCGAAAGCATGGGGCATGGTCACTTTCATTTTATAAATTCGAACGTTCGCATCGTCGGGTATCCCGGGATGTTCAGAGAGAGCTGGTGGTATGGCAACTCGGACTACAGAGATTTCGCAAGGAAACGCAAATTGACGATCTTCCGCACATCGGGGCGAAACCGTTGCTCGTCGTGAGACTTAATCTTAACCGCGTCTTGGTGGTATTCATTTATTGCTTTCAATACGTCGCGGCGGTTAATGATGCCTATCAACTCGCCGTGTTCGACTACGGGAAGATGGCGGTAGCCATGACTGGAGAAAATTGAAGCGAGCGTGAACAACTCCGTCTCGGGGGAAACACAAACCGGGTGCATCCGCATGATTGTTCGCGCGGTTTGCGGTGGAGACGGGCAGCCATAAAATGCTTCGTTCGAGAGAAATTCCAGGCAATCACGCTCTGAGATGAAGCCGATCAACACCTGTTTCTGATCCTGCTTTTCTACGACGGGTGCGTTGGAGATTTCGTGCTGCAACAAGAACTGGACAACGTCGCTCAACTGCATATCGGGCGTGACGAAGTGGACATGCCGCGTCATATAATCAGCCGCACTGGGTACGGATTTTTCTTGAGTCATGGATTTCCACCTCTCTCGGATTGAGTGATATTGCAATACAGGTCGGTCCAAATCGATCATCCTTTGTATTCAATCGTGGCAACATCGCTGCGAGCCACAGAGATTTATGACGAGAACCGTGCCGTAGCAAGTCGGTATGATAATCGAGAAATAGCGTTTCTGGAAAATCCCGCATGTGGAGGGCGGCGGGAGCGATTCAGGCCGTAGCTTCAGGGGGTCTGTACATCATGTCTCGAATTGGCCTGAAAGCGGAACATTCCAGAAGTACGTTTATGTCCGGAATGCCCCAAACCGGGCATGCGAACCCGGGTCGATTATGGCTGGAATGCAGCAAATTGCCGTTTGCGCTAGGCATCCGCTACTTCCAAAAACGGCCAACAAAGACCGTTTGCACGACATCTATATCAGTGGTGTAGCTACCATTATCGATAAGTAGCGCATTAACATTAATAGAAACAACTGCTATACAGGCACATATAGCACCAGCAATAGGTTTAAAAGCCAAATTCCCCTCCCTGTGTTTCATCTATATGCTGTTGCGTACGCTGCAGTGCTGATAAGAGTAAGAGCTGAAGCGCTTACATCACACAACAGGGGTGATTTCTTCATGTCGCCAGCTTCGCAAAATCAATTCTTCTCACGGCCCTAATCTGGCTGGTTTTACGTCAAAAAAACAACACAATCGCAGTATTGTGGGTACTGTGGAAGCAACGTATTCAATGCATCACAATTTAAGAGTTTCTTTACAATGGCCAGCTAATTGAAATGGCTTGAAACAAACACGACTATTGGGGGAACTACCTGATTGGTCGTCTAACCGGCTGCAGGCTCGGCGATTGTGGGTGGGGTGATGGAGTCGGGTTATTTATTTCCCGAAACCATCCCGCAACTATTTGAAACACAATGGCACGGAAGCGTATCATGGCGCACCTGCCGGCGCAGGTCGATGAATCAGTAACTGCATGTATTTTCTGCGGAAAACACGAATTTCAAGGAGCAGCAATGGCAATACACCCCCAGGCGGGACAGCCCGCGCCCGCAGACAGCCTGATCGACGTCGATGCGCTTCAGCGCGACTACCGCGAGCGCAAACCGGATATGCAGGATCCCACCCAGCGGGTGAGCTTCGGCACCAGCGGCCATCGCGGCAGCGCGCTGCACGGCAGTTTCAACCGCGACCACATCCTCGCCATCACCCAGGCGATCTGCGACTACCGCACCGCGCAGGGCATCGACGGTCCGCTGTTTCTCGGCAAGGATACCCATGCGCTCTCGGGTCCGGCGCAATGCGACGCGCTCGAGGTGCTCGCCGCCAACGGGGTGGAGACGGTGATCCAGGCCGACGACGGTTTTACACCGACGCCGGTCATTTCTCGGGCCATCCTGGTGTACAACCGCGACCATGGCGCGCGCCGCGCGGACGGCGTGGTGGTGACCCCCTCGCACAACCCGCCGGCCGACGGCGGCATCAAGTACAACCCGCCGCACGGCGGCCCGGCCGACACCGATGTCACCGGCTGGATACAGGACCGCGCCAACGATTTGCTGGGCACCGGCAACGCCGGGGTCCGGCGCATGAGTTACGACGCCGCGTTGCAGGCGGCGTCCCTGCACCAGGAGGACCTGGTCGGACCCTATATCGCCGACCTCGGCAATGTCATCGACATGGAGGCGGTGCGTGAGGCCGGCCTGTCAATCGGCGTCGACCCGCTTGGCGGCGCGGCCGTGGCCTACTGGCCGCGCATCGCCGCGCACTACGGTCTCGACCTCACGGTGGTCAACCCCCGCGTCGATCCGACCTTCGGCTTCATGACGCTCGACCACGACGGCAAGATTCGCATGGATTGCTCGAGTCCCTATGCCATGGCCAACCTCGTCAAGCTCAAGGACCGCTTCGACATCGCCTGGGGCAACGATGCCGATGTCGACCGCCACGGCATCGTGACGCCGTCAGCGGGATTGATGAACCCCAATCATTATCTCGCCGTGGCCATCGACTACCTGATCCGCCACCGCCCGCAGTGGCCCGCGTCCGCAACGGTGGGCAAGACGCTGGTGAGCAGCGCGATTATCGACCGGGTAGTGAAGTCGCTGGGAAGGACGGTCTACGAGGTGCCGGTCGGGTTCAAGTGGTTTTCTCCCGGTCTGTTCGCGGGCACGCTGTGCTTCGGGGGCGAGGAGAGCGCCGGGGCGAGTTTCCTGCGCCGCGACGGCAGCGTGTGGACCACCGACAAGGACGGTATCATCCTCGGCCTGCTCGCCGCCGAGATCCGCGCCGTAACCGGCAAGGATCCCGGCGAGTATTACCGCCTGCTCACCGAACAGTTCGGGACGCCGTGCTACACGCGCATCGACGCGCCCGCCAGCCCCGCGCAGAAGGCGGCCTTCCGCAAGCTGCTGCCCGAGGCCGTGAGCGCCACGACGCTCGCGGGCGACCCGATCACCGACAAGCTGACCCGCGCTCCCGGAAACGACGCCGACATCGGCGGGCTCAAGGTGGTCTCCACCGGCGGCTGGTTCGCCGCGCGCCCTTCCGGCACCGAAAACGTCTACAAGCTCTACGCCGAGAGCTTCAGCGACACGACGCATCTTCAGGCCATCGTCGCCCAGGCACAGGAGATCCTGACCGAGGCGCTGGGAACAGGTTGAGAAACGGCGACTTTCAGGGCGCTTTCCGCGCCAGAGGGAGTTTGTTACAGTGTCGCGACCCCGATATCCCCACTGATGTTAATCAAGGATCACCGCCGTGTATGAAATCATTAAAGCGGGTGGATGGCTCATGTGGCCGCTCATCCTCTGTTCGGTTATTTCCATCGCCATCATCACCGAGCGCTTCTGGGCGCTGCGTCGCGGCAGGATACTTCCCAAGTACGTCGTGGCGCAGATCTGGACATGGTACAAGCGTAATGAATTGACCACCGAGTCGGTCCAGTCCCTGCGGGAAAGCTCACCGCTCGGGCGCGTACTTGCCGCGGGGCTCATGAACCGGCGCCACAGCCGCACCGTGATGAAAGAAAGCATCGAGGAGGCAGGGCGCCTTGAAGTGTACGAGATGGAACGCTTTCTCAACACCCTGGGCACCATCGCCGCGGTGGCGCCGCTGCTCGGACTGCTCGGCTCGGTGGTCGGTCTGATGGAGGTATTCTCCAGCATGACCACCCACGGCGTCGGCAATCCGCAGGCGCTCGGCGCCGGCATCTCCAAGATCATGATCGCGACCGCCTCCGGTCTGGCGGTGGCGATTCCCTCGCTGATTTTCTATCGCTATTTCCAGGGCCTGGTCGATGGGTTCGCCATGTCGCTGGAGCAGGAAGCGATCAAGATGGTGGAAGTGCTGCAGGGTGAACGGGAACGTGAGGCCGCGTTGACCCAGCAGGAAGGTCCGGATCAATCGCCGTTGCGCGAATCGATGCTGGGCAAACCGTGAACCTGCGCCCGCGCGTCCGTAATGAGCCGGAGATCATGCTGATCCCGCTCATCGACATTCTGCTCATGCTGCTGATCTTCTTCATGCTGGCCACGACCTTCAAGCACACAGCGGATATTTCCATCAATCTTCCGCAGGCCTCGGAACAGAAACTGCCGGACAAGGATGCGAAGACACTCGACATCACCATCGATGAAGAGGGAAATTTCTACGTCGACCGCCAGGAAGTGGTAAACCGGGAAGTCGATACCGTCAAGCGCGCGCTGGAGAAGGTGAGCGGCGATGACAAGGAGATGATCGTCGTTATCAGCGCCGACGCCAAGACACCGACCCAGGCCGTGGTGACGGCCATGGACGCGGCGCGCCAGATCGGGCTGATCCATATCACCATCGCCGCCCAGTGGGAATCGAAGGGCGAGAATCCCTGACCAGGAATCCGGCAGACTCCCGGAAAACCGCGCGCCACGCTCAGTGCTGAACGCTGCGGTACAGGCTGGCGTAGAGCCCGTCGGCCTGCATCAGCTCCGCGTGCCCGCCTTCCTCGGCGATCTGTCCGTCCTCGAATACATACACGCGATCGGCCTGCCGCACGGCGGAGAGCCGATGCGCGACAATGAGCAGGGTGCGCCCGGCCAGGTGGACTCGCAGCGCCGCATGCAGCCGCGCCTCGGTCTCGGTGTCGAGCGCCGAGGTGGCCTCGTCGAGGATGACGACTTTGGGGTCGGTGAGCAGCATGCGCGCGATGGCCAGACGCTGCTGCTGACCGCCCGAGAGGCGCACCCCGCTGCGCCCGACGAGGGTGTCGAGTCCGTCCGGCATGGCCTCGACGACGTCCTGCAGCTGCGCGACCTGGAGTGCCTGCCAGAGTGCGGACTCGTCGGCATCGCCACCGAGCGTCAGGTTGCTGCGCACGCTGTCGTTGAACAGCGCCGGATGCTGCAGCACCACGGCGACGTTGTCGCGCACCACATCGAGCCCGATGCGGGTGACCGGCACGTCATCGAAGTAGAGTCGCCCCTGCGTCGGCGGATACAGTCCCAGCATGACCTGCACCAGCGTGGATTTGCCGCCGCCGCTCGCGCCTACCAGCGCCACCTTCTCGCCGGGCGCGATATCAAGCGACACCTGTTTGAGGACGGGTTCGTCTTCGCGGTAGGCGAAACTCACCTGCTCCACGCGCACGCCCACGGTCGTTTTGCCGGCAAAGGGATCGCTCTCGTGGGGATAACGCGGCTCCTGCTGCAGGGCGAGCAGACCATTCACGCGCCCCATCGCCGCGCCGGCCGCATACCAGGCGTACTGCATGTTGAGCACCTCCTGAACCGGCGAGAGCATGACCCAGAGGTAGCCGAACACCGCCATCATCTGTCCTACCGTCAGGTCGGAGAACACCACCATCAGCATGGCGACCGCGCGAAAGCTGTCGAAACCGAGCTGGAAGATGCCGAACGAGAAACGCCCGGCCGCATCGCTCTTCCAGGAATACGCCGCCGAGTGGGTGCGGATGCCGTGCGCTGCGTCGATCACCCTCAGTAGATAGTGACGTTCGCGGTTCGCCGCGCGGATCTGCTGAATACCGTCGAGCGTCTCCACCAGCGCCTGCTGGAAAATCTCGAAGGCGCTGTTCTCGCGTTTCTTGAGCGTCTTGACCTTCTTGCCCACCACCACGGTGAAGTAGATGACCAGCGGATTCATGCACAGGATCACCAGCGCCAGCTGCCAGTGCATCCACAGCAGCACCACGCTGACGCCGACCAGCAGCAGCGCCGCCACCAGCGTCTTGCTTACCGAGACGCCTACGAACTCATCGATCGAGTTGAGGTCGGTTACGAAGCGCGAGGCCACCGCGCCGGAGCCCAGTGTCTCGTATTCGGCCATGGAGATGCGCGAGAGCCGCAGCAACAGCGCCCGGCGCATCTGGTAGACGACGTCCTTTGCAATCAGGGTGAACTCACGCGTCTGCCAGACACCGAGCAGGATGGAGGCGGCGCGCAGCAGCAGCGTCGCCACCAGCCCGGTCAGGATGTAGAGCACCGGGCCGTGCCAGCCGGCCGGGAATATCGCGTTCATCGCGGCTACCATCGGGCCCGGCTTGTGCAGCAGCACCTCGTCGACCAGCAGCGGCATCACCAGGGGAATGGGCACCGTGGCGATCACCCCGGCCAGCGCGACCACGTTGGCTACCACCAGCTTGCGCCGGTGCATCAGCACACGATCCAGCACCCAGCGCCAGGTGTAACCGCCCGTGGGTATCTCTCCGGGCTTTACGGGGGGGCGTGTCTGAATCGCAGCGTAAGAGTCTTCGGACATCGTTCAATAAACCGGAGTGGCGAAGCACGCCGGGACCATTATAGGCATAGCCGGAATCGACGTCGTTGAAATCAGGCGCACTGTATCCGGGTTGCGGGGTTTCCGGCATGCCGGAGCGACCGGAGCGGTATACCCCGGTCAGCCGCAGATGTAATGCTCAAGCTGTTCGATGATGAATTGCTGATCGGCGATGATGGACTTGACGAGATCGCCGATGGAGACGATGCCGGTCACCCGGTCGTCCTCGATCACCGGCAGATGCCTGACCCGCTTGTCCGTCATCAGGGCCATGCATTGCTCGACTGTCTGCTCCGGGCGGACACAGTAGACATGCGTTGTCATGACTTCCCTGACCTCCGTGTCCCTGGACGAACGCCCTTTAAGGGTCACGTTGCGGGCATAGTCCCGCTCGGAGATCAACCCCACGGGTCGGGTCCCGTCCATGACCATCAGGGCGCCGATGCCGTTACCGGCCATGATTTCGATCGCGCTGTAGACCGACGCACCGGGCTCTATGGCTATAACCTCGCTGCCCTTTTCCTCCAGTACCTGTCTGATCGTCCGCATGTAAAGTCCTCCCTGAGGGTCGCTCTGTTATCCTTCCGCCCCTGGAAACCATGATGCCTGCTCACAGATTAGCAGAGCAGGGGGCGTCGTGCAGTATCGTTCCCGGCGTGCCGCACCGGACCGGTGCTCCGCCCACGCGTCATCACTGTCCCATATTCTGCAGGAATTTGAACAGATCGCTGTCGGTCGACAGGATCAGCGTGGTGTTGTCTGCGATGATGGACTTGTAGGCGTCCATGGTCCGGATAAACTCGTAGAACTGCACCGCCCCGGGGCTGTGGTTGTAGGCCGCGGCATAGATCGCGGCGGCTTTCGCATCGGCTTCGCCGCGGATCTCTTCCACGCGCCGGTAGGCCTCTGACTGGATCCGGTTCAGATCCCGCTCGCGGTTGCCGAGGATGCGCGCGGCCTCGCCGTTGCCTTCGGAGCGGAAGCGTTCGGCGATCTGCCGGCGTTCGCTGATCATCCGGTCGTAGATCTTCGGCTGCACGCTGGCGTTGTAGTTGATGCGCTTGAAGCGGATGTCGAGCAGTTCGATGCCGAACACCCGCACCTTCGGCGCCGCCGCTTCCATAATGTCGGACTCGATCTGCTGACGCCCTTTCTGGATCGGTACGAGGGTGCCCACGGCGGCGTTGTTGGGATCCGCGAGCGTGGCGTCCTGCAGCGGCACCCGGTCCTTCGTGGTGCGAATAATCTCGATGAGTTCATGCTTGGCCACGGCGTTGCGGGTCTCGCTGCCGAGGATGTCATCCAGCCGGGACTGGGCGCTGCGTTCATCGCGCAGGCGCAGGAAATACTGCAACGGGTCGACGATGCGCCAGCGCGCGAACAGGTCGACGGAGATGTAGAGCTTGTCCTTGGTGGGCATGTCGGACGGGCTGCCGTCCCACTCCAGGATGCGCTTGTCGATCGAATTGACTTCCTGGATGAAGGGGACCTTCATCTTCAGCCCGGCGGTGGTGACGGGCTCGCCGACCGGCTTGCCGAACTGGGTGATAATCACCTGCTCGATCTCGTTTACGGTGTACAGCGACGCGGTGAGCACCAGTGCGGCCAGCGCCAGCACGATGAGGAGTATGAGTGATCTGTCCGTGTTCATGGCTGTGCCGCCTTGTCTGCGTCGAGGTTGAGCAGCGGCAGGATGCCGCGCACCCGGTCATCGACGATGACCTTGGAGCGCAGGTCCGGCATGACCACCTGCAGGGTCTCCAGGTAGATGCGCCGCCGGGTGACTTCCGGCGCCTTGAGGTATTCGGCCAGTACGGCGTTGAAACGCGCGACATCGCCTTCCGCTTCGTTGATGCGCTTCAAACGGTAGCCCTCGGCCTCGCGGATGCGCTGATCCTTCTCGCCTTCGGCCAGCGGTATCACCTTGTTATAGCCCCGACGCGCCTCGTTGATCAGTCTTTCCTTCTCCTGCTGCGCCTGGTTGACCTCGTTGAAGGAAGCCTGCACCGGACCGGGCGGATTGATGTTTTTCAACTGCACCTGGTCAATGCTGACGCCCATCTCGTAGCGGGTCGCGAGCGCCTGCATTCTGGCGAGCGCCTCGATCTCGATATCCTGGCGGCCGACGGTGATCACCTCGTCCACGGTGCGGTCGCCCACGACTTCGCGCATCACGGATTCGGAGACCGCGCGCAGCGTTTCATGAGGTTCGCGCACATTGAACAGGAAATGCTCCGGGTCCGAGATGCGGTACTGCACCACCCATTCCACCAGGGCCGCATTGAGATCGCCGGTGACCATCTGGGTTTCCCTGCCGGGTTCACGCGAGTTCTGCCAGGGATTGGTCGCGCCGGGCGTGGAGAAGCCGAATTCCTGCTTGAGCTGGCGCTTGACCGGCAGGATGGTCGCGACATCGACGCCGAAGGGTAGCTTGAAATGCAGACCCGGGTTGACCTCCTTCAGGTATTTGCCGAAACGCTGCACCACGGCGACAGAGTCGCTCGGCACCGTGTAGAGCGACGACCAGACGACGGCGACGAGCAGCAGGAGCAGCAGGGCGCCCGGCAGGCCGCCGCGGGGCAGGGAAAAGGGTCGCATATTCATATCGTGGGCCGGAGTATAACGCACGCGTAAGGCGTCATCCGTTCGATCGGAGCGAAATAAAGGCTGAAACGCGCTCAACCGCCGCGCAGCGTCAGCAGAGGCGGCTGTCGCAGCACCGAACGGGTGCCCATTGTCCCGGCCAGGCCCACGCCGAGTGCACCGCCGAGCGTTCCGGCGAGCCACACCCAGGGATTGGCATGGTAGGGCAGTTCAAACACCCGCGCGGCGAGCACGTAGCCGACGGCGCTGGCCCCGGCGGCGGCCAGCAGTCCCGCCAGCGCCCCGAGCGTGGTGAATTCGATGAACAGGCTTGCCAGCACCTGGCGGCGGCTGGCGCCCAGGGTCCTCAGGATTGCCGTATCGTGACGGCGCCCCTCCCGGCTTGCCTGGATCGCGGCATACAGCACCATCAAACCCGCGAGCAGGGTGAACACGAAGACATACTCGATCGCCAGGGTGGCCCGGTCCATGATGGCGCGAACCTGGCGCATGATGGCGCGTACATCGATGACGGTAACGCTCGGGAACCGCTGGATCAGCCGGGTCAGCAGCTCGCCGCGATCCTCGGGCAGATAAAAACTGGTGATGTACGTCGCCGGGAACCGTTCCAGCATGCCCGGAGGCAGGATGACGAAGAAGTTGACCCTGAACGAATCCCAGGCAACGCTGCGCAGGCTGCTGACCCGGGCGTTGAGTTCCTGCCCGGCGATGGTGAAACGCAGGCGATCGCCGAGCCTGATGCCCAGCGTTTCCGCCAGCCCCTGTTCGAGGGACAAGCCGTCACCGTCTGCCTCGCCGGTGGGCCACCAGCGGCCGGCAATGATGCGGTTGTCCTCCGGCAGGCGCGTTGCCCACGAGAGGTTGAATTCACGTTTGACCAGACGCCGGGCGCGCGGTTCCGCATAATCCTTCGGCCGTACCGCCTGGTCGTTAATTGCGCTCAGGCGACCGCGTACCATGGGATAGAAACCGGCCAGGGAGACTCCGCCCGCGCGCAGCAGCGCGCCCAGTGGCTCTGTTTCCCCGGCCTGCACGTTGATCAGGAACTGATTGGGTGCGGTTGCCGGCAGGTTTGCCTGCCAGCTGTGCAGCAGGTCTATCCGTACGATCCCGAGGATCAGCAGGGCCATGATCCCCAGCCCGAAAGACGCGACCTGCAGGCCGCCCAGACGGCCGCTTCGGGCCAGTCCGGCGAGTCCGAAGCGCCACGCGAGATGACCACGGGAGGAAAATACGGACAGGGCACGAATCAGACCGAGACCGGCCAGCCATAGCAACAGACCGGTGGCGCCGGTTCCAAGCAGCAGCCAGCCCGCCAGTTCGAAATCTCCGGCCACCCGGATCAGCAATCCCGCCAGCACCGCGAACGCGAGCAGCAGCACCAGCCACGCCGATGGTGGCGGCGCAGTCAGGTCGCGTCGCAACACGCGCAGCGGCGGGACCCGCGTCAGAGTGAGCAGGTAGGGCAGGGCGAATCCGCCGACCGTGACCAGCCCGGCGCCGATGCCGGCCAGCACCGGCCACGCCGAGGCCGGCGGCAGCGTGGTGGTGAACCAGTGCGCCAGCAGCCGCACCAGCAGTTCCTGGGCGAGGAAGCCAAGCAGGCAGCCGGCCAGGCTCGCACCCAGCGCCAGCCTGAACAGTCGAACGGTGTAGTTTCGCAGTATGGTGCGGCTGCTGGCGCCGAGGCAGCGCATCACCGCGCTGGTGTCGGCCTGACGTGCCGCGTATTGACGCGCCGCCACCGAGATGGCCGCCCCGGCGAGCAGCACCGCGGTAACGGCGGCAAGACCGAGGAATTGCCGTGCCCGGTCGAGCGCCGCACGCAATTCCGGCCGGGCGTCACGCACGTCCTGCAGGCGTTCGCCCGGCTCCAGGTGTTGCGCCAGCCGGTGGCGGTAGGCCGTGATCGCCGTTTCAGAACCGGCCAGCAGCAGGCGGTAGCGCACCCGGCTTGCGGGCGTGATGAGACCGGTGGACGGGAGGTCGGCGGCGTTGAGCAGCACGCGCGGAGCGAGCTGAAACAGATCGCCGCCGCGGTCCGGCTCGTAGCTCAGCACGCGGCTGGCGGTGAAGCCGCGTTCGCCGAGCTGGATCACATCCCCGATATTGGCGCCCAGCTGCTGCAGCACGCGCGCTTCCACCCAGGCTTCGCCCGGCGCCGGTATGCCCTCAACCGTGAATTCCTCGCCCAGGGGTTGTGCGGCCAGTTTCAGCCGGCCCCGCAACGGATAGCCCGCGCTGACGGCCTTGACTTCGGTGAGCAGGGTCGTGTCGCGGTAGAGTGCGACGCTGGGGAAACTCACCGTCTCCGTCACCTTCAGACCGGCTTCACGGGCGGACTGACGTAGCGTCTCGCGTGGTTCGGTGGACGAGGCGATAACCAGGTCCGCACCCAGCAATTCCGCCGACTGCATCGACATCGCACGTTGCACCCGGTCGGTGAAAAAGCCCACAGAGGATAGCGAGGCCACCGCCAGCACGACGGACAGCGCCAGGATGCGCAATTCCGGGGCGCGCCGGTACTGTCCGGACAGCAGGCGCGCGAGCGGGACGGGCAGTCTCATGCCGGGGCCAGTATCCCGTTGTCCAGCCGGTAGCGGCGCTCGCAGCGCTGCGCCAGCGCGGCGTCATGCGTTACCAGCACCAGTGCGGTGCCGTAGCGGGCGCGCAGGCTGAACAGCAGTTCGATCACCGGATCGCCCGTCGACTGGTCGAGATTGCCGGTGGGTTCGTCCGCGAACAGCACCTCGGGGTGCGGCGCGAAGGCGCGGGCAATGGCCACCCGCTGCTGCTCCCCGCCGGAAAGCTGCGACGGGTAGTGCTGCAGTCGCCGGGATAACCCGACCAGCTCGAGGGCTTCCCCGGCGCGGGTCTGTCGCTCGCTACAGCCGGCGAGTTCGAGCGCCAGGTGGACGTTTTCCAGCGCGGTCAGGGTCGGCAGCAGCTGGAAAGACTGGAACACGAAACCGACCCGCCCGGCGCGCAGCGCGGCGCGCGCGTCTTCATCAAGGGTGTGCAGCGCCTTGCCCAGCAAAGTGACATCGCCGCCGCTGGGCGCATCGAGCCCGGCGAGCAGACCGAGGAGGGTGGTTTTTCCGGAACCGGAAGCACCGAGAATCGCCACTGCCTCATGCGCGGCGATATCGAGATCGACCCCGCGCAGGATATCCAGCCGTCCTTCGGGGCCGGTGACCCATTTACTGAGCTGGCGCGCTTGCAGCAGCATCGCGTTACAATCCCTTTCCATGAAACCTTTTCTCCTGCTGTTGCTGTTGTGCCTGCCGGTCTGCAGTCCTGGCGCCGATCAACCACCGGTCATACTGGTGGTGGGTGACAGTCTCAGCTCGGGCTACGGAATCGATACGGAGCAGGGCTGGGTTCAACTGCTGGACAAGCGCCTGCAATCCAGGTCCTGCCGTTTCCGTGTGGTCAATCTGAGCATCAGCGGCGAGACGACCCGCGCGGCCATTGCGGTCCTGGAACCGGCGCTGCCGAAGTACCGGCCCGCCATCGTCATTATCGGTCTGGGCGGTAACGACGGCCTGCGCGGCATCAGCCTTGGTGAGATGCGCAACAATCTCGAGCATCTGGTCAGCTCCGCCCGGGATAAGGGCGCACGTGTGCTGTTGCTGGGCATGCGTTTGCCACCCAATTATGGCAGTTATTATGCCGGGAAGTTTCACGAGGTCTATCAGCAGGTCGCTGCGGAGCAGCAGGTCCCGCTGGTGCCGTTCTTCCTCGCCGGGGTTGCCGAAGACCGGCGCCTGATGCAGGAGGATAACATCCACCCGAACGCCGGAGCGCAACCGATACTGCTCGATACGCTCTGGCCTTACCTGGAACCGCTGCTCGCGCCTGAGGCGACCCCCGGGGATCCGGCCCCGCCGCTGTCCCTGCCGGGTTGTCCAATGAGTAAATCGTCCGAACTTCCGTGACCTGCGCAGTGTCCACACTACAACCAGGGGTTGCCCGAAGATAAGGAACCATGTCCCAGCCGATGATTGACACCCGTATGTCTCGTCCGGATTCACGTCTCTGCCGGTATGCCGGGTTACTGCTGTTGCCGGTCGTCCTCTCCGCATGCGCCACCCTCACATCACCTGGCCCGAAGAGTCCGCATATGACAGGACACAGCGTTGCGCCGGTAGCCGCCGCAGCGCAACAACACCCGGCGCCGGAACTCACCACGGCGCTCGATCTCAGCGCCACCACGAACCTCGAAGGCATTATTCCCGTGCTGGCGGACAAACGCGTGGTGCTGGTGGGCGAGACCCATGACCGTTACGACAACCACCTGATGCAGCTGGAGCTTATCCGGCGCCTGCATGCCGTGCACCCGCGCCTGGCAATCGGCATGGAGATGTTTCAGCAACCCTTCCAGAGCAGCCTCGATGACTATATCGCGGGACGGGTGGACGAGAAGCAACTGTTGCGCGATACCGAATACTACCGGCGCTGGCGCTTCGATTTCCGCCTGTACGCCCCGATCCTCGAGTATGCCCGCGAGAACCGGTTGCCGGTAGTGGCACTGAACCTGCCGGCCGAGTTGACCAGCAAGGTCGGACGAGAGGGAATCGCGGGGTTGACGGAAGCGGAACGCAAGGAGCTGCCGGAGGAAATCGACCGTTCCGACACGGCCTATGAGGCGCGCCTGCGCAAGGTGTTCGATCATCACCCCGTCAGGGGCGGGCACGGTTTCGAGAATTTCATCGATGTGCAGCTGCTCTGGGATGAGGGTATGGCGGAACGAGCCGCCGACTACCTGCGTGCCCATCCCGATTACACCCTGGTGGTGCTTGCCGGCGCCGGGCATCTCGCCTATGGCCATGGCATACCCCGGCGTCTGACGCGCCGCCTCGATGTGGAAAGCGCCATCGTGCTCAATGACTGGGATGGCACGCTGGAACCGGGGTTGGCGGATTATCTCCTGCTGCCTCAGGAACAGTCATTACCGCCCTCCGGGAAGTTCGGCGCCCTGCTCGATGAGGAAGGGGGAAAACTCAGTATTGACCAGTGCCTTCCGAAGAGCCCCTGCAAACTGGCCGGTCTCCAGCCCGGTGACCAGATCATCGCCATCAACGGCGAGGGCATTGCCGATCTTGCCGACCTGCGCGTGGCGACCTGGGACAAGCGGCCCGGCGACAGCGTCACGCTCAAGGTCCGACGCCAGCACTGGTACCGGCCGACGCAGGAACTGAGCTACGAGATCACGCTGCGGTAACCGCTGGTGGCATCCGCAGGTCGCTGCGTCGAATCCGATATATTACAGAAACATAACAATTAGTTAGCGTCCGCACATAAACACCGTTATCACCACAAAGACACAAAGCAAAAGAACGCAAAGTAAATTTTATTGTTTTCGTTAGAGAATTGCTTTGCGTTCTTTGCGTCTTTGCGGTGAGTTTATGCCTTTACGGATAAACACTGGTTAATCGCACTCTCTTCTGCCGTTTATTGCGTTCCTCCCGGTGGATTCGCAGATTCCGGATGCCCTCGCCGGCATGCCCCGGGAATGCGGCAGACTCGTTCCGTTCAGGCAGATTCCGATATTCAGGTTACCCGCAACACGGTCGATATCATGGTTGATTACATGGTTGGGAATCGGGTCGCAGGATTTCGACGCACTATGAATAACCAGGAATTGTCAGTGTGGCGGCCCGTCGGCAATGCCCGTGGTTTCGGTATTGGTGCTGCCGCACGGGATTTCAGAAAACCTGCTCTCGGATCGGAATTTAACTGTCAGGGGACGGATAGATGGCTCACATCCAGGTATTTTACAGGGATCTGCTGAAGGACGAAGTGGAACTGCTCTCCGACGTCACCACGATCGGGCGCAATTCCGACAGCGATATCAAGATCGATAACGCGGGCGTATCGGCGCATCACGCGAAGATCATAAAAGAAGGTGACGATTTCCTCATTGAGGACAGCGGAAGCAGGAACGGTACCTTCGTCAATGGCAAACGGGTCTCCCGCCACATGCTGACTGAAGGTGACGAGGTCATCATATCCAAACACATTCTGAAGTTGATGAACGCGGAATCACAGGTGGACTCCCACCGAACCCCGGCCGGTGATCACGAGCAGGTGGTTCTGGGTTCAACCGTAGAAGTCGATGTTTCCAATCTCGGCGAATTGATGAAGCAACGCCAGGCGAAGTTCGCGGCCTACCTGTTGTTGACGGGTATGGAGCACCGGCGTTCCAAGTATCCACTGACCAAACTGAACTTCAAAATCGGCAAGGCCATTGACGCCGATATCACTACCACCGGCTGGTTTGCGCCGCGCGTATCCGCACGGGTCGTATGCAAGAACGACGGGTTTTATGTCGTCCCCGAGAGGCGGGGCAGGGTCCGGATCAATGGCATGGGGGTTTTCGCGCCGATGAAGCTCGAAGACAGCGACCGGCTTACCGTGCGCGGTTTGTCCCTGACGTTCTATAACCGGCCCGCAGAAAAACCCTAAGCCATGACGCTGAAGATCCCCGGCTACAGGATTCTGCGACCGATCGCCGAGGGAGGCATGGCCTCCGTCTATCTGGCCGTTCAGGACTCACTCGACCGGCGTGTCGTTCTGAAGCTGCCGAAAAAGTTCAACGATATCTTCCAGTCCGCCCGCTTTGTCAATGAGGGGCGGATCATCGCTTCACTGAATCATCACAACATCATTACCATCTACGACATCGGTGTTGCAGGCGAGCGGCATTACTTCACCATGGAATATCTTCAGGGCGGCAATCTCGAGGATCGGATAATCAGGGGCATGAATCCTGACGAGGCTCTGGATCTGGTGGAGGCGATCGGGGGTTGCCTGGCATACGTGCACAGAAAAGATATCATTCACCGCGATATCAAGCCGGCAAATATCCTGTTCCGCCGGGATGGAACACCGGTACTCACCGATTTCGGAGTGGCCAAGCAAACCGAGGCCGACAGCCGGCTGACAAAGGACGGCACCGCACTGGGCAGTCCCTACTACATCAGCCCGGAACAGGCCGAATGCAAGCCGCTGGACGGGCGCGCGGATATCTATTCGCTGGGCATCATCTTCTATGAAATGCTAACGGGCAAAAAACCCTATACGGGTAACTCGGACATCCAGATCATCATTGCCCATCTGTCCGATCCCATTCCTACCCTGCCCGACGAACTCGGCCGGTATCAGGATCTGATCGACCGGATGATCGCTAAAAACCCCGAAGAACGTTTCGCCACGGCCGGGGAGATGATCGAATACATCGAGCATCTCCGACACCCCGGATCGACCGCCTCCATGATGTCCTTGTCGTCGGGATACGCCTTTGACGCGCGATCACGAGGGCAGGCCGAAATCCCGGGCGCCGGCAATGGCACGCGACTCGCATTCAGGAAGTTTAATGCGCACTTGTTCGACGAAAGCACGCTTCGCTTCGCGGGAGCAATGACGATACTGCTGGCCATAGCCCTGGTATTTCTCAAGACCATGCCGTTGATGGTGTCGGCGTTTGACAGGATGCTATCAGGAACCCCTACGGCGGTTGTGACAATCAACAAGCAGAAGTCTGCGCAGCACCCACAGAAAGAATCCGCACCGCAGATTGAACGGTATCTCGCGCAGGCCAGGCAGTCGATGGAGAAACTCCGTTACACGGAGCCCAAACGTGACAATGCCTATTATTATTACCAGATGATCCTGAAGAAGGATCCGGACAACGAAGAGGCATTGAAGGGAGTGGCCAGAATAGCGGATACCTATGCCGATCTCGTGGTGTGGGCGCGCAACATGCTCGAGTACAGAAAAGCGGATGAATACCTGCATATCGGGTTGATGGTTGATCCGCATAACAGCCGGTTGCTCGAACTTCAGAAAAGTTCTGTCAACAAGTGATGGCGTATGCGGATCCTTTCCATGACCGGTTACGTTCGGGCATTCGATAATGACGCGACGCACCAGATGCGACGAGGAAACGTGAATCATGCCATGGCAATATAGTTTGGCTTCGGATATCGGCGGGCGTTCCGAACAGCAGGACTGCCTGGAAATGCTGAGTTTGAACAGTGGCGAAACCCATCTGGTCGTGGTCGCCGATGGCATGGGGGGACACCGGGACGGGGCGTTGGCGGCCAGGACGGTTATTGAGACCGCCAGGCGCCGTTTCAATGCCGGGTCGATCTCCGATCCCCGGGTATTTCTTGAGGAACTCTGTCTCGAATCCCACCATGGGATCAATAAGCTGGGCAGGGACGAACCGCGGTCCCCGGGCAGCACCTGTGTGGTGCTCTACCTGAATGGCCCTGAAGCCTACTGGGCCCACGTCGGCGACAGTCGTTTGTATCACTTCCGCAATGGCAAGCTGCTCAACCGGACCCAGGACCATTCCGTCGCACAGCTCATGGTTGCCCAGGGGCGCCTCAAGGAAACAGACGCGGCGACGAGTACGCTGCAGAACCAGCTTTATATGCGTCTGGGCGGCAATGAACCACCCGAACCTGATTTCGGCGCCTCTGAGGTCGAGGCGGACGATATTTTCATGCTCTGTAGCGACGGATTCTGGTCCCACGTCGAGCCGCAGGAAGTGGTCACGAGCCTGGAAGGGTTTACCCTCGATAACGAGGGTGCGGGGCATCTCGTCGAAATGGCGAGGCAGCGCGGGGGCTCGACGGGGGATAATATCAGTCTGATCCTGGTGCGGTGGATCCCCGGCAGAGTACCGGAGAACAAGGGGCTGCTGACACGGATTTTCACGTTGATGACACCGGAAAGTGCGGGAACAGCATCAATCAGTCGTCTCCGGCACCGTATTCAGTCACTACTCTGTCGCTGAGGAAGGTTCGCCATACCTCATTCTTGCAGAGTCGGGATGACTTTTGCCTTAGAGTTCCCGCAGTGCCTGGGTGACCGGCAGATTAGCGGCGCGCAGCGCCGGGAACAGTCCGCCGAGGAAGCCGATGGCGAGCGCCCATTGCAGCCCGCGCAGCAGCAGCTCGGGTGACACCTGAAACCGGAAGACTACCTGGCTGAAATTGGCGCCCAGTGTTGAAACTGTGTAACCGTTGAACATCGCCCAGACGATACCGGCGCCGAGCACACCGCCGGCGAACGCCAGCAGCATGGTCTCGAGCATCACCGATACCACCACTGGCAGGGAGGAGAAGCCGAGCGCGCGCAGGGTGGCGATCTCGCGCGTGCGCGAGGCGACCGCGGCGTACATGGTGTTGAGGGCGCCAAACACGGCGCCCAGGGCCATAATCGCCGCGACTCCGAAGCCGATGGCACGAATGATCCTGGTCAGTCGCTGCGACTGTTTACTGTAGTAATCGCGCGTGGTTTCCACGTCAACCCGCAGGCGAGGGTCGCCGGTAAGCGCGGCCTTGAACGCGTCGATGGCGTCCGCGGAGCGCAGACGTACGCTCACGGACTGGAAACTACTGCGCCGATAGGCCGCGGCCACCGATTCAGCGTCACCCCAGATCTCGGACTCATGGCTGTCGCCGGAGGCGAATACGCCTGTCACCTTCCAGGCCTGGCCGTTCAGCTGGACCGTGCTACCGGTCTCGAGTCCGCGGAACTGCGCCAGCGCACCCCGGCCCACGATCAGCTCGCGCAGTCCCGGTTTGAAACGGCGGCCGTCGATCATGCGCACTTCCGGGCGCAGGCTCCACACCTGCGCTCCGACACCGCGCACCTCCACGTTCGCATCGGTCCCCGTAGAGCGTTTTGGCACATTGCTGACTACCACTACCTCGGCCGAGGTGACCGGTACGTCATGCGCGTCATGGCGCACGCCGGGCGCCTGCGCGATGAGGATCACCGCGCTGCGGTCAAGTCCCGAGGACAACTCGGCATTGGCGCCGGCGCGCAGCACGATTGCGGTCTCCACGTTTCCCGCGCTCTTGAGCGTCGCCTGGAATCCCTGGGCCATCGCCAGCAGAGCGATCAGCACTCCCACCACGCCGGCGATACCGACCACGACGACCGAGGTTGCGCCGATGCGTTGCGGGATAGTGGCGAGTCCGACCCGGGTCATGGCCAGCGTCTGACGGCCGCTGCTGGTTCCGGGTAGCCAGACCGCGAAAACAACGCCGGCGATCAACGCCAGCACGGGGACGGCGATCACAATGCCGCAGGCAGCCAGGACAAGCGGCATTCCCGTTATGGCACGCAGCCGGGGCGGGACGCGACGCACGGGTCAATGTCCCGCCAGTGCGTCGACGATACGCAGCCGCATGGCGCGCAGCGCCGGCGGCAGGCCGACGATAAAACCGATGAGCAGCATGAGGCACAGACCCAGCAGCCAGCTTTGCGCCGGCATTACCAGGTCGAGCTGGCCGGAACTGGCCGCGCTGATGAGGGGCAGGCTCAGGCCGGCGGACAGCAGACCGGCGACGCCTCCCAGGAACAGCAGCAGCACCGATTCGCTTAGCACCAGGATCAGCACCGCGCGGTTGGTAAAGCCGATGGTCTTGAGCACTGCCAGTTCGGGTATGCGTTCACGGATGGCCTGTGCCATGGTGTTTCCCGTGAGCAGCAGAAGAGTGAAGAACACGGCGCCCATGATGGCGGTGACGATCAGACCGATGTCACCGATCTGTTTGGCGAACGAGAGCTGGAACTCACGCTCACTCTGGGTTTTGGTCTCATCCGCCGAGTTGGCGAACAGGTGGTCGATTGCCTGCGCCACCCGGTCCGCATCGGACGGGTCCTCCACCTTGACAATATACCAGCCCACCGTGCCCTGGCCGGACTGGCGTCCCTCGTCAAAGTAGTCATAACGGAACAGCAGCTGTTGCTCGATGCCGCGCAGTTCCGGCTGTGCGGCGCGGTAGACGCCGACCAGGTCGAAAGTCCATATGTTGCCGCCGTTCTTGCGGGGAAAGATAGTCGCCTGCAGCGGTATCCGGTCGCCGATTTTCCAGCCGAAGCGCCGTGCCAGCGATTCACCGACTATGGCCGCCGTACGGGTATTGAGGAATGCCTGTTTCTGCTCTTCAGGCAGCACGATGTCGGGGTAGATATCGAGATAGGATGGCAGGCTGACGGCGATGTTGGCGAAGAAATTCTTAGGATCCTGGTAAACACCGCCAAACCAGTTGGCGTAGGCGACGGCCTTGACGCCGGAAACCTTTTCGATGCGCGCCAGGTCGCCGTAAGGCAGCGGTTGAATGATGGAAAAGCGCGAAGCAACGACAAGACGGTCGATGCCGGCCACGCCCTGCGGAGCGTTGAAGGCGACACGCACTGCGTCCAGCATGCCGAAAAGGGTAAAGGCCGCGGCTACCGACAGCAGCGTCAGCACCGTGCGCGTTTTTTTGCGAAACAATGCAGCGAGAAGCAGGGGAAGGTATTTCATAATGGTGACTCAGCGGTCCTGTTCGACCAGCGTGCCCTTGTCCAGGTGCAGGGTGCGGCGCGCGAATTCGGCTGCCTTGGGATCGTGTGTAACCATGACCAGGGTCTTGTCATATTCACGGTTGAGGCGCTGCAGGAGCGCGAGCACTTCTTCGGCAGAGTGGCGGTCGAGATCGCCGGTGGGTTCGTCACAGACAAGCAGGGTGGGGTCCGAGACGATGGCCCGTGCAATGGCGACGCGCTGCTGCTGGCCGCCGGAGAGTTCACCGGGCTTGTGCATGGCGCGGTCGTTCAGGCCGACCAGTTCGAGCGCGACGGCGGCGTGGCGTCGTCTCCGCGCCGCAGCCAGGCGTGTCAGCAGCAGCGGCATTTCCACGTTCTTCAGCGCCGAGAGCGCGGGCAGCAGGTTGTAGAACTGGAACACGAAACCGACGTGCGCGGCGCGCCAGCGGGCGAGTTCATTCGCGGACAGGCGGTCGATGCGCCGGCCGGCGACGTGAATGCTGCCTTCGCTGGGCACATCCAGGCCGGCGATCATGTTGAGCAGCGTGCTCTTGCCTGAACCGGACGGACCCATGAGCGCGAGAAAGTCACCGGCGGGTATGTCCAGGTCCACGTGGTGCAGCACCTCGACTTTCTGACGGCCGCGTTCATAGACCTTGCTGACGCCACGGATGGCGACCAGGGGGTTAGCGTCCGGCATGGCCGTCAGGTGCCCGGTGCGCGCGGGGCGATGCGCATGCCGTCGCCAAGGCCCGCGGGTGGGTCGAGCACCACGCGTTCACCGGAATTCAATCCGTCTTCCACCAGACGAAAATCGCCACCCCCCGCACCGGAAGTGACGGGACGCAGGCGGGCACGTCTGCCTTGTACGACGAACACCACGCTGGCGCCGTCACGCTGAACAATGGCGCTTGCCGGCACCAGAACGCCCCGCAGGGACTGCGCCGGGTTCCCGCCGGGATGATCGTCAAGGAAGGCCACGCGCACCCCCATATCAGGCACGATGCGCGGATCCTTCTGCTCAAGGGCAATACGTACCTTGACGGTGGCCTTGCTACGATCGGCAGTCGGAATGATGGCGATGACCGACGCCGGTATTTTCCACTCGGGATAGGCATCCAGTACCGCCTGGACCGGCTGGTGCGGTTTGACGCGATTGATGTAGGCTTCGTTGACGTCGACCTCGATTTCCAGCGAGTCCATGTCGACGATGGTACCGATGCCGGTCCGCGTGAAACCGCCGCCCGCCGAAATGGGGGAAACGATCTCACCGGGTTGCGCCGCCTTGGCGACGATCACGCCCGCGAAGGGCGCGCGCACGATGGTGTTGTCATGCTCCACCTGAGCGACCCGCAACTGTGCCTCGGCCACACCGACCTGCCCGCGCTGGGCCTCCAGCTCGGCGGACAGGGTAAGCACCTGGGTGCGTGCGGTTTCCAGCGTCTGTTCCGAGTTGAGTTGTTTCTCACGCAGTTCCTGCTGACGCCTGGCATCGCGGCGCGCCTGCTCGAGCTGCGCCTCGATCTGGCCGAGCTGGGCCCGCGCCGCGGTGAGTTGCGCCCGCGCCAGTTTCAGCGCCGCCACGGCGTCGACATCATCGAGGCGCGCGAGCACCTGACCGGCCTCGACGGATTCGCCTTCCTCGATCAGCACCTCCGCGAGTCGACCGGTAATTTTCGAGGAGACCGTGGCCTCGCGGCGAGCGGTGATGTAGCCGGCCGCTTCCAGGACCGGTATCGCGTCCGCGGTGGAGCCGGGCGGTTCGGCGGTTGCGGTAGCGACGGCCAGCGCTTGGCTGAGGAAGGCGTAATACCCGCCGCCGCCCAGGGCAGCCAGCAGCGCGACCACGATGACCACCCGCAGCCAGTGATGCCGGCCACCGCCGTCGCGGTCGCTGTCCTCGATATGCAGTTCCTTGAGAAGATTCCGATCCACCATTATTGTTTCATCCTGGTCATTGGGAACGCTGCAAGCCACAGGTTGCGCAGTCCCGGCAAGCTTCAGCCACATCCCAGGCAGGGTGGCAAATTCCTGGCTGAACCGCAATCCGGACAGGCGTCTTGCCCGCTGAGGTACACTTTGGTATGCCGCCGGGAAGTTCCGCAAAGTATCCGGCAAGTTGACTACTATATCAGGTACCCCGTACGAATCTGCGCGCCTGGTCCGTGGGCGATGGGGTTTCCCGGGTGGAGATCGACTATGGAAACGTACTGATAAATGTCATTCGGATTATCCTTTTTCCGGCAGGGCAGGCAGCACGCATGAGTGTATCCGTTTCAGCCCGGCGAGCGCGCGTCAGGGAACTGCAGAAAGGCTGCTCGGCGGCGTGTCTGGTATGCGCGGTTTTTCTGCCGCAGGCGGCGTGGGCGGATCTGCACCATGCCCTGCAGGTACAGATCAGCCCGCAAGAACATTCCATCAAGGTGGTCGATACCATTACCCGCACAGGTACTGCCGCCACACTTGATTTCGACCTGCATCCGGATATGACGCCCGAGGTGGTGACCGAGGGTGTGCGACTGGAACCGCTGACGGTGAAAACACCACCGGCTCCGGATACAGCGGCTGATCTGACACCACGCCGGTACCGCCTGCTGTTGCCGGCCGGGCAGGGCCACTTCGTGTTGCGCTACCAGGGCCGCATCCGGCATGCATTGCAGTCGCAGGGCGAGGATTACGCGCGCGGCTTCAGCGAGACCGCGGGCATGATCGACGAGCAGGGGGTGTTTCTCGCCGCCCAAAGTTACTGGTATCCGCAGGTGACGGGAGAACGGCTGACCTTCGATCTCGATCTCGGTCTGCCGCCGGGCTGGAGCGGCATGACCCAGGGTGAGCGCCTGTCGCAGGTGCACGACCCGTCGGGTATACGGGAACAGTGGCGCTGCGTCCATCCCCAGCAGGAAATCTACCTCATCGCCGGGCGCTTCAGTGAATACGCGCAGATCGTGGACAGCGTGCAGGCCATGGTGCTGTTGCGCGCACCCGATGCGGCGCTGGCTCAGTCGTACCTCAATGCGAGCGCCGACTATATCCGCCTGTACAGCCAGCTGATCGGGCCCTATCCCTACGCGAAGTTCGCCCTGGTGGAGAACTTCTGGGAAACCGGCTACGGCATGCCCTCGTTCACCCTGCTCGGCTCGAAGGTTATCCGCCTGCCGTTCATCCTGCATTCCTCCTATCCCCACGAAATCCTGCACAACTGGTGGGGCAACGGCGTCTATGTCGACACTGCCGGCGGCAACTGGTCGGAGGGCCTGACCAGCTATTTGGCCGACCACCTGATCAAGGAGCAGCAGGGGCAGGGGGTCGACTATCGGCGCGGTGTGCTGCAGAACTACGCCGACTACGTGCGCACACAGCAGGATTTTCCGCTGACGGCGTTCCGCAGTCGCTACAGCGCCGCGACCGAGGCGGTCGGTTACGGCAAGGCGTTGATGCTGTTCCACATGCTGCGCCTGCAGCTGGGCGATGCGACCTTCATCCGGGGGTTGCGCGCCCTGTATGCACAATACCGTTTCCGGGACGCCGGGTTTGCAGATGTCGAGATGGTCTTCAGCACAGTGAGCGGTCAGCCGCTCACCGGTTTTTTCGAACAATGGGTAAGACGCGAGGGGGCGCCGCAGCTGCGCGTCGGCGAGACGCACGTTCGCTCCGAGGGCCAGTACCATGTGCTCACCGCCCGGATCGAACAGGTGCAGGAGGGTGCAGCCTACACGCTGCGGGTGCCGGTTGCCATCCGGCTGGAAGGCCGGGAACAAGCCTGGCAGAGCGTGGTGGAACTCGATAGTAAACAACAGACTCTGGAACTGAAGCTGCCGGCGCGGCCGCTGCAGCTCACCGTCGATCCGGAGTTCGACGTGTTTCGCCGCCTCAATCGCAACGAGATCCCGCCGGCGATCAGCCAGGCGATGGGCGCGGAGCAGATCACCATCGTGCTGCCCTCGACGGCCCCCGAACCGCTGCGTGGTGCCTACGCCGAACTGGCCGCGAGCTGGAAGTCTGCCAATCCGGAGCGGTTTAGCATCGTCGCCGATAATGAACTCACAGCACTGCCGGCTGACCGAGCGGTCTGGTTGTTCGGCTGGAACAACCGTTTCCGTCCCTCGTTGGACGCGGCACTAGCGGACTACCCCTTAAGCGACCAGGGTGATGCGGTGACGATCGCCGGTACGCCGCTCAATCGCGTCAGCCATGCCGTGGTTGTCATGGCGCGCCATCCCGCCAATCCCGATCAGGCGCTCGGTTGGCTGGCCGCCGATCAGGCCGCGGCGCTGCCCGGCCTCGGTCGCAAGCTGCCGCACTACGGGCGTTACAGCTATCTCGTCTTCACCGGTGAGGAACCCGTCAATGTGCTCAAGGGGCAATGGCCGGTGGTGCACTCTCCGCTGTCGGCCACGCTGGCCCAGGATGGTGTCACGGCCAAGGGTGGTGACATGCGCCTGGCGCCGCGCGCGCCCCTGGTGCCGGCGCCGAGCGTGTTTTCAACCGACCGACTGCAGACCGACACGGGCGTGCTCGCATCGCCCACTATGCGGGGCCGGGGACTGGGCACGTTCGAACTGGATCGGGCTGCGGCATACATCGCGGAGCGGTTTCGCGAGGCCGGCCTGCAGCCGGGCGGCGATGGCGGCAGCTTCCTGCAGACCTGGGAGGAGCGGGTGGCGGAACTGGACAGGACAGCGGTCCTGCACAATGTAATCGCCGTACTGCCAGGCACCGACCCGCAGCGAGCCGGTGAAAGTCTGGTGATCGGCGCGCACTACGATCACCTTGGCCTGGGCGAGTACGGGGGACAGAGCGGGGGCCGCGGCCAGATCCACCCCGGCGCCGATGACAACGCCAGCGGGGTCGCGGTGCTGCTGGAACTGGCACGTGCCCTGGTCGGCCGACCGCATCCGCGCAGCATCGTCTTCGTCGCCTTCACCGGCGAGGAAGCCGGGCGGCTCGGTTCGCGGCACTACCTGCAGCAGTCCGGCGTCTATCCGGTCGAACACATGATCGCCATGGTGAACCTCGATACCGTCGGGCGCCTGGGCGAGCGGCCGCTGACGGTTCTCGCCACCGGCACGGCGGAGGAGTGGGTGCACATCCTGCAAGGGGCGGGCTACGTCACCGGAGTCCCAATAAAAACGGTGGCCGATGACATCGGCTCCGGGGATCAGACCAGCTTCATCGCCGACGGCGTACCGGCGGTGCAATTTTTTAGCGGTCCGCACGCGGATTTCCATCGTCCCGGTGATACCCTCGACAAGCTCGACCCGGCCGGGATGGTGAAGGTCGCACAGGTGCTGAAGGAGACGGTCGACCATCTCGCCGACCGCCCGCAACCTCTCACCGTGACCGCGGGCACCACCGGGCCACCTGCCGCCGCACCGGAGAACGCGCCGACGCGTCGCGTAAGCCTGGGAACGACGCCGAATTACACCTGGAACGGGGAGGGCGTGCGTCTCGACGGGGTACGCGCCGGGACTCCGGCTGCACAGGCCGGTCTGCAAGCGGGTGATATCATCGTCGAAGTGAACGGGACACCGGTCGACAACCTGCAGGGGTATGCGCAGGCGCTGAAACAACTGCAGCCGGGCGAGGAGATCGGTATCCGCTACCTTCGCAACGGCAGAGAAAAACGTACCAGTGCCCGGGTAACGGCCCGTTGAGGTCAATCGACAGAAGCCAAGCCATGCACACAAACAGAAGTCTTTGTATCGCGACCACGCTGCTGATCTTCGTATCAAGCCGCGGCTGGGCGGACACCGCGCCACCGCAGGCCCCGGATGGTCTGGTCCTGCCCGGTGAGACCCATTTCAAAAATCTGCGCCAGCTTACCTTCGGCGGCGAGAACGCGGAAGCCTATTTTTCCCACGACGGGCGGGAACTGATCTTCCAGTCGACGCGCGACGGGCTGGCCTGCGATGCCATCTTCCGCATGGACGCCGACGGTGGCAACGTGCGCCAAATCTCATCCGGTCGCGGCGTAACCACCTGTTCCTTCATTGCGCCGAACAACCATTCGATAATCTATGCCTCGACCCACCGACGCCAGGATCACTGCCCGCCGAAGCCGGATTATTCGCAGGGCTACGTCTGGCCGCTGTACAAAGACTATGACATCTTCCGCGCGGGGCCGAACGGCGAGGACCCGGTTCCGTTGACCACCACCGACGGCTATGATGCCGAGGACGTGTATTCACCGTCGGGCGACAAAATCGTGTTCACCTCGATGCGCAGCGGCGACCTCGAACTCTACATGATGAACCCCGACGGCAGCGGGGTCGAGCAGTTGACCGACACCCCCGGTTACGACGGTGGAGCGTTCTTCTCCCTGGACGGAGAATGGATCGTGTGGCGCGCCTCCCGTCCCGAGGGCAAGGAACTCGAGGATTACCGGGCGCTTTTGCGGCAGGGCCTGATCCGCCCCGGCAAACTCGAGCTTTACATCATCAACCTCGACGAGCGCAAGCCGATCCGGCTCACCGACAACGGCGCCGCCAACTTCGGTCCCTTCTGGCAGCCCGACGGCCGCCATATCATCTTCGCCTCGAACATGGACGACCCACAGGGGCGCAACTTCGATCTCTACCTGATCGACATCGACACCCGCGCCATCGAGCGCATCACCCGCTACGAGGGCTTCGACGGTTTCCCCATGTTCTCCCATGACGGCAAGCGGCTGGTGTTCGCCTCCAACCGCAACGGCAAGGTGAAAGGGGAGACCAACATCTTCATCGCCGACTGGCAGTGACTGAGACCCCATGCCCCTGCTGCGCCTCGACAAGCTTTCCCTCGCCTTCGGCCATCACGCCCTGCTGGACCGGGCGGAACTCGAAATTACCCGCGGAGAACGCCTCTGCCTGGTGGGGCGCAACGGCGAGGGCAAGTCCTCGCTGCTGCGCCTGGTGAGCGGCGAGGCCGCGCCCGACGAAGGCAGCGTGTGGATCCGCCCGGGCACGCGCGTGGCCCATCTGGCACAGGAAGTCGCGCTCGACAGCCGTGAGTCCGTGTTCGACGTCGTGGCTGGCGGGCTGCCGGAGCTGGGCCGGTTAATTACCGCATTCCATCACACCGCCGCCGAACTGAGCGGGGCGTCCACGCCGGGTGGGCTCGAGCGGCTGGCACGACTGCAGCACGAGCTGGAGGCGCAGGGCGGATGGCAACTGGAGCAGCGGGTAGAGACCGTCCTCGCGCGCCTGGGCCTGGTCGGGGATGCCGCCTTCGATACGCTCTCCGGCGGCTGGCGGCGGCGCGTGATGCTGGCGCGCGCCCTGGTGGCCGATCCGGATCTGCTGCTGCTCGATGAACCCACCAACCATCTCGATATTGAGGCCATCGCCTGGCTGGAAGAGTTCCTGCTGGAGTATGCTGGCGCGCTGCTGTTCATCAGCCATGACCGCACCTTCGTGCGCCGGCTGGCGACGCGCATCATCGAACTGGACCGCGGTAGGCTGACGTCCTGGCCCGGAGATTACGATGCCTATATCGCGGGCAAGACCGAACAGCTCGAAGTCGAGGCGCGCCACCAGGCGCTGTTCGACAAGAAGCTCTCCCAGGAAGAAGCCTGGATACGCCAGGGCATCAAGGCGCGGCGCACGCGCAACGAGGGGCGGGTGCGGGCGCTCAAAGCCCTGCGCGAGGAACGTCGCGCGCGCCGGGAGCGCTCCGGCACGGCCGATCTGCGGCTGGAGCAGGGGAGCCTCTCCGGCAAACGGGTGCTGGAGGTCGAGCAGGTCAGCCTCGGTTTCGACGGCCGCACAGTCATCCGGGATTTCGCAGTCACTATCCTGCGCGGCGACCGCATCGGCATCATCGGTCCCAACGGCGTCGGCAAGTCCACCCTGATCCGGGTGCTGCTGGGCGAGCAGAAGCCGGACAGCGGCGTGGTGCAGCGCGGCACCCGCCTCGAGGTCGCCTATTTCGACCAGCAGCGTGCGCAGCTCGACCCGCAGGCGAAGCTCATGGATAGCGTCGCTGACGGCCGTCTCTCGGTGACCATCAACGGCCGCAACAAACACGTGGCCGGTTACCTGCAGGATTTCCTGTTCCCGCCGGAACGCCTGCAATCCCCGGTCAGTACCCTCTCGGGCGGCGAGCGCAACCGTTTGCTGCTCGCGCGGCTGTTCGCGCAGCCCGCCAACCTGCTGGTACTGGATGAACCCACCAATGACCTCGACGTGGAGACGCTGGAACTGCTGGAGGAACTGCTGCTCGACTACCACGGCACGTTGCTGCTGGTGAGTCATGACCGCGCCTTCCTCGACAACGTGGTGACCAGCACGCTGGTGTTCGAGGGCGACGGTCGCATCGGCGAATACGTCGGTGGCTACAGCGACTGGCTGCGCCAGCGCCAGACGGCGGCGCGGGAATCAAAATCCGACGCTATGGCAGGTCCGGCGAAACCGTTGCCGCCACAGGCGAAGCCAGCCGGCAAGCCGAAGAAAATCACCTACAAGGACCAGCGCGAACTCGATGCCCTGCCGGCGCGCATCGAGGCGCTGGAGACGGAACAGGCGCAACTGCACGCAGCGGTGAATGACGCCGGTTTCTATCAACGGCCCCCGGATGACATCAGTGCCGCCCTCGAGCGTCTCGAGGCGATTGCCCGCGAACTGGAAGCCTGCTACGAACGTTGGGGAATCCTGGAAGCGCAGTCGACGGCGTCGTGAGTCGCAGGCCTGCATTCCTCTCGTCCGGCAAATTCAGGATTGAGGTCATGAACCCGCCACGCCATAACGCCGGTCATGGGCCGTGCCGATAATATTGAAAGACAAGATGCCTGTGTAAAAGAAAAGGCCCCTCGATGGAGGGGCCCAAGACCAAAACAGAAACAGCGCGTCAGATTTTAACTGCGGCGTGAGGGAACGAACCTGCGAACGAGTCCGATTACTCCCAATCCCAGGCCCAGCAAAGCCAGCGGGTTGGGCTCAGGTACGTTATGATCATCATCGCACTTCCCGCCATCACAAGAGCAATAGCGTTCCTCGAAATTACCACAGTTTCCGGCGTTCTCGCAGCGGCAATCAAACTTAACATTCTTGTGAAGCTCGCCACGAATAACCCTCTTGTAAAGATC
Source organism: uncultured Gammaproteobacteria bacterium (assembly GCA_963763115.1). GTDB lineage: Bacteria > Pseudomonadota > Gammaproteobacteria > UBA9214 > UBA9214 > CAVQCA01. The sequence goes on along the minus strand of CAVXNM010000030.1, from coordinate 216,387 downwards.
ATCCTTCTTCTTAATCTGATTATTAATGACCTTCTTGATAGGCCCATCTTTCTTGATCTTGTTGATGATTGGCACCGACTTATGCTCGTTCCTTTGCACGTTGCCATAAGTAGAATTACTTAATAACGTGATTATGCAGACTGCTCCCTTGTTATAACTGATGACTCGTCCATGATTTCCTGCTTTTGTTCAACGCCCCGTATCAGCATGACGGGGTAAACCGTATCACCAGACGCTGATACGTACGGGGTTATGCGCAGGAGCTTGATGGGTTCTTTGCAATTTCAGTATTTCCGCGGTGCGGGAATCAGCCTCAGCTACAAGCTCAGGCGCGCGAGATGAATTCCCCGGTGATGGTGTTTATCTTGATGCGCTCGCCGGAGGTGAGGTATTCAGGGACCTGAACCACCAGGCCGGTCTTGAGGGTTGCCGGCTTGGTACGTGCGGAGGAGGAGGCCGCCTTCATCGCCGGTGCGGTATCGACGACTTCCAGCGCGACCGTGGCGGGCAGTTCGATGCCCAGCACCGCGCCGTCGGCCATCAGCGCCGAAATGCCTTCCAGGCCGTCATCGATGTAATGGCGTTCCTCCTCGATCGTGGTATTGTCCAGGCTGTATTGCTCGTAGGTTTCATTGTCCATGAAGGTGCAGGCGTCCGTGTCCTGGTAGAGGTACTGCACCGGGCGGCGCTCGAAGTCCACGGTTTGCAGCACCTCCTCGCCCTTGAAGCTGGCCTCGAATTTCTGCCTGCTCACCACGTCAGTGCCGCGTGCCTTGTAGAGGGTGCTGCCGCTGCGGGAGGATGGGGACTGGACATCAACGCCCTTGATGAGGACGTTGCGTCCGTTGACCAGCAGTACCACGCCTTTCCTGAGTTCGCTCGCCTTCATGATCCGTAACCGTAAATGAAGTGATGCCCGTCCCGCCGTCGATCAGTGGTGGTGTCCACCCGGACCGTGCACGTGACCGTGGGTGATCTCCTCACCGGTTGCCTCGCGCACCTCCAGCACCTTCACATCGAAGTTGAGCTGCACGCCGGCGAGCGGATGGTTACCGTCCACGGTGACGCGGTCGTCTTCCACCTTGACGACAGTCACCACCAACTGATGACCATCCGGTCCCTGGGCATGGAACTGCATGCCGGCCACGATTTCCTCTTCGGCCGGGAACATCTCGCGCGGAACCGCCTGGGTCTTTTCGACATCATGCACGCCGTAGCCCTCTTCCGGGGGTATAGACACCGACAGCTCATCGCCCGCCGCCTTGCCGGTCAGGGCATTTTCCAGCCCGGGGATGATGTTGCTGGCTCCGTGCAGGTAGCAGAAGCTGCCGTCATCGGACTGGTCGATGATTCTGTCGTCATCGTCCTTCAGGGTGTAGGCGAGGGTGACCACCCGGTGTTTTTCGATTTGCATCGTTGGCTCCTGTGTGAGGGCGTCCTGCGACCCATGTCGCAAAGTGGGAACCGGAAGGACCAACAATTACGAATCGATGAGAAGGACTGTTTAAATAGGGAAGGGCATACTAGCACAGCCGTGCCGAGACGGGGAGACATGGGCACGACCCGCCGGCCTGGATAACATAGACCCGATGAACTGGCAGGTTTATATCATTCTCTGTTCCGATGCCACGCTCTACACGGGGATCACCAATGACCTCGCCAGGCGTTATACACAGCATGCCGACCGCCGGGGCGCCAGGTATTTCCGCGGCCGCCGCCCGGTGGAGGTGGTCTACCTCGAGAGCGGGCACAGCCGCGGCAGTGCCAGCCGGCGGGAGGCGGCCATCAAGAAGCTGCACCGCTGCGACAAGATCAATCTGCTGAACTCGCCGCTGAATCAACTTGCGCGCGGTGCAACGTGCGCGTAAAGCGCCGGTCTTCACGCAATGCCCGGTCAATACTGATCGAAAAAAGAGAACCCCGCAGCGGACTGCGGGGTTCTCTTTACTGCGCCGGTTCCAACAACGGCCGGTTAGGCAGGGGTAACGTGCGCCGCCTGCAGTCCCTTAGGTCCTTTCTGGACCTCAAACTTCACTGACTGACCTTCAACCAGAGTCTTGAAGCCATCGCCTTCGATTGCGGAGAAATGCACAAACACATCCTCACCGCCGTCGGAAGGTGCAATAAACCCGAAACCCTTGGATTCGTTAAACCATTTAACGGTACCTGTTGCCATGTAAATCACCTCGTTTAAATCAAAAATTACTGTGTCCAATTGCATATCATTAAAAGGTAATTTACAGCAGATACCGCAAGGAACTTCCGAAAAAACCTGAATAATGTGCAATCGTCGCGAGTGTAACCGAGAGTCGCTGGAAATGCTAATGTTTCTTGTTTGATCAAATCAACATAAAAAGCGGCGCTGGATTCCGCATTATCTCCAGCCCCCGTCAGCACGCCGGCAGGCGCCCGGGACCATGTGGTTCGCACGCGGTCTCGTCAAGCGGTTATAGTACCCGGGAAGGCATGCCTCTGACGCGACGCAGACAGGCGCCGGATTCCATTCGAATGGACACGCACTGCCTGTGTCCATGCCAGATCGGGAGTGTGTCATGAATCCATTTCTTGTTGAAATCGCGCGCAAGCTGGACAGCTACCAGAGCCGCGAGGAAATCATGAGTATCATGGATGAACTGGAAGACCTGTTCGAAGCGCTCGAAGAGGATCAGCAGGATGCCTGTTCGCATATGATGTCGCTGCTGGAAAAACGCCTCACCGCCCTGGACTGATGACGCGTATCGGCATTCCCGTTTATATCCAGGAAAGCGTCGATTCTCGCAATGTCTTAAACAGTGCGGCGCGGCAATCTCGACGACACATCAGGGCTTCCATATAATACGGGTGCAGAGAAATGAATGAACACAGCTTCCTCTTGCGGCTGTTCTGCCGTAATGAGGACCCGGACAACAGTATCGCGGATCTCGAGGTCGAGGTGCTGACCGACGGGCGATGGGAGGCGCTTGGCCTCAATGTGCGCGCACCCGGATTTCTGCTGTTCGTGTATACCATTCTGATCTGCCAGCATCGATACCTGCGGACGAATTGCGCGGAAAAGGGGTTGCGGCTGGAATCGGGAAGTGGATCGATCGACCTGCTCGCCAGCGAAGACTGGCGTGTCCGGAAAATGCATATCCGGTTTGATGTCCGTCTGAAATCAGGTGCCCCAACGCGGGAGGATGTGGACTATATCGTCGCGCGCATGGAGCAATGCCCGGTGTCGAAAAATCTCAAGGAGATCCCCGACGCACGGACGGAAATTTTCCTTGATTGCCTGGTCCCTGATACACATCTAGGACCGGCTTGCGATTCCGTGGGGAGTCGCTACCTGTCAACCTGAGGCGAAGTCGGCTTTTGGACAGGATCAACGGCCAGGCCCATGCGCGCACCGTCACACGCTGTGCGTTGGCTGTACCGCCCGACGAGTGAGGGCTGGAGCGACGACTCGCATCAGGGCAGGCATGTTTGGGTAAAATGCCTGGTATGGCGTCGCGCCGGCCACGTGGCAGGGCTTGATGAAGACAGCAGACGCGATTAAAGTCTACGAAACGACGGCTCTTGAGATCACCAATCAGCAAACGGAGGAGAGTGAAGTGATGGACACGATGAATGATATTTTGCACCCTGGGGAATCTGACTCCGCGGACCCCGGTTTTCCTCACGCCCCCACGGGCTGGTCCCGCGATACCGCCATGCAGACAGCCACCAAAGAAGGCTTGACGGCCGGCACCGATCACTGGGAGGCGGTGCGTGCCTTACAGGATTATTTCGCCAGGCATGCAGATGCCGGAATCAATGCCCGCGAATTGCACGATGCACTGGATGAGAAGTTCCACACTAAGGGCGGGATCAAGTATCTCTACACGCTGTTTCCCCGCGGGCCGGTCGCCCAGGGTTGCCGGATCGCCGGTCTTGAACCGCCCGCAGGCAGTGAGAACGCCAGCTTCGGCAGCGTGATGTAAGCGGCGGACGGGTTGACCGTGTAATGGACTGCCGCGCCAGGGTTATAGCGGGGCAGGGGAATCTCGTCACGGATATCTTGGCCGGTGCGCGAAATCATCACCCTGGCAACCGACCGGCGGGAAACCCTGGTCGACATTACCACGTCGGTCAAGGGCGTCGTGACGCGCAGCGGCATCGCCAGCGGTCTTGTCGCGGTGTATGTCCAGGGCGCCACCGCGGCGATTATGATCCAGGAAAACTGGGATGAAAGTGTCCAGACCGATGTCATCACTTTCCTGCGCGGCATCATTCCCCGGGGTGTGTGGTTGCACGATGCCCAGGATGGCAACGGCGACGCGCACCTCAAGGCTGGTCTCGTAGGTCCCTCCGAGACCCTTCCACTGATCGACGGGCAACTGGGTCTTTCCACCTGGCAGAATATCTTTCTATGCGAATTCGACGGACCGCGTCGTGAGCGCAGGGTAGTGGTTACTATCGTGCCGGAAGGCTGAAACGCGCCAAGACTGTACCTTCCGTGTGCATCCGTGGCCATATGGGTGTCAATAATGCGACACCTCTGAACAAGCGCGAATGGCCGCGTTTCCTCATCTAATGGACTGCATACCGGAAAAAATCGAAACCGTGAGTCAGCTGTGTGTCAGCATGGGGTAAAAATGTATCATCGAATACCAGCGTATTCGTCTCCGTAATTCATCCCCGGCCATTTTGACCGGGCATTTTTTTGTCCCTTCTTCTTGATTAGGCCCCGGGTTACCTGCCTCCTGACCAGTCGGTTGTGTTGATCGCCTGCCTGCCGACGCAGTGCGACTACCAGCTCCGGTTGCGCCACACGTCGATCTTGCGGCGTTCCCTGTGGCAGCGCCGGTCCGGGTGATCCTGGAGATAGCGGATCGCCTTTCTCCGGTCGGGCATCGCGCGCCGATGCCATTTACGGCGTTCCCATAGTCCCACGTAGGTGCAAGTGCAGAAACTCGCGGCACAATCGGCAAGCGGCAGGGAGGGGGCTTCGGGGAAAGTGAATTGTTTGCCAGCCAGTGCCTTTGATGCCTCGCAGATGCCCGAATGAATTTCCACGCCCCAATAATTCCTGTTCTGTTGCAGCGTTTCCAGCTGTCCGGCCGGACCATAGCGGATAATTTGTGGCGGCATGAGGCGGGCGTGTGGTCGCCGGCGGGGGCTGGAACGCAGCTGCCAGACGATGCCGGCGATTACCGCCAGGATGATCAGTAACAGTCCGATCTTCACCATGCGGTCACCATGTGTCTCAGCCGTCGGGGTCTTCCGGCCCGTTGTGGTTTCGGTGCTCCCGGTCGCGCAGACATTGCAGCAGCAAGATGCGCTCTGCCGACGTCATGCGACGAAAGGCGGCAAGCAGTTCGGTTTCCTGTGCATCGCCGGGTTCGGTGATGTCTGCCTCAACCAGCTTGATGCCAAGGATACTGCCGATGTGATGGATAGTCACGACACCGGGGGTGCTGCGGCCGCTCAACCACCGTCCGACGGTGGTCTGGTTGACGCCCAGTTCCGTGGCGAGTTGCAGGTTGGTCATGCCGCGCCGTTTCATGGCGTCCCTGACTCTCTCGTTCCAGTCACTCATGTCCTGGCTCCGCCCTTCGCAGGATGTGCTCGAAACGGGCGCGGTGTCTGGCGACGTAGTCCAGGAATTCCGGGTCATTGCGTTCCTCGAGTATCAGCAGCCGGGTCATCTCCGGGATGACTGACGCGGGATTGCGGGCGACCTGCTGCAGGGGTATGACCGCGATGTATCCCCAGCGCGGCAGAGCCGAGCAATCGATGAAGTGCGTGTCGGTTTCCAGCCAGACGTGGGGTTTGATGTCGTGATGCACGGAGGTGTCCGGGTAGTAGAGTACCGCCCCGCCTTTCAGTCGGGTGGGTATGCCCCGGCTGGCGAGGATATATTGCCCGGCAAGGGCGTAGTAGAGACAGGCATGCAGCAGTTCCCAGTTGGCCGGGGTGGTGCGCTCCGTGAGCGCCTCGATCGCGGGAGTCAGACGGTCCATGAGCGCTGTCAACTGCCGAGTGTACACGGACGGTCGACCTACGGACGTCCTGGTCAGAATGAACAGTCCGGCAGCGTATACGCAGGCGATGAAACGGCGTCTGGTAATGTTGATCCCCCTGTACCTGACGACTGTTGTCTCGGGCGATAGGCGGCTCGCGTCAGTCCTGTCGCTGACTGGTTGCGCGTCCCAGGTGTCCGATCGGTGGCGACTGACCGGCATTTTATAAGGAGCCGGTGTCATCTGGCCATCATTGCGGATTAGCAATTGCGGGTTTTTCAACTGCCAGTTTTTTCAGCGCGCGTGCCGCGGCCACCAGGCCAAACGTGGCGGTGACGGCCATGGATGAGCCCAGACCGCCGGCACAGTTGAGGCGTCCGATACCGGTGCCGTGCGGCTTGTTATGGCACACGCCGCCGTCCCCGGCGGGGAATAGCGGCTGTTCGTCGGAATAGACACAGGGGATGTTGAAGCGGCGTTTCAGGTTTTTCGGGAAACCGTAGTTCTGCCGCAGCAGCTTGCGGGTTTTGGAGAACAGGGCGTCGTGTTCGGTGCGGCTCAGGTCGGCGACACGAATCCGCGTCGGATCGGTCTTCCCGCCGGCGCCGCCGACCGTTACCAGCCGTATGTGTCGGCGCCGGCAATGGGCGATCAGCGCTGCCTTGATACGGATGCCGTCGATGCAGTCGATGACATGATCGTAGTCCGCTTGCAGCAGGGTCGCGAGATTCTCGAGGGTGAGGAAATCCTCGATGGCCGTGATGCGACAATCGGGGTTGATCTGTCGGATACGCGTCGCCATGACCAGCACCTTGGCCATGCCGAGCGTGCCGGTCAGGGCGTGCAGCTGGCGGTTGATGTTGGATTCGGCGACGTGGTCGAGATCGATCAGCGTGAGGCGGCCGACGGCCGTGCGGGCCAGGGCCTCGGCCGCCCAGGAACCGACGCCGCCGATGCCGATGACGCAGACGTGCGCTTCCCGGAATCTTTCCAGGGCGCGTTCCCCATAGAGGCGGCGTGTGCCACCGAAACGGCGTTCGGTGTCCGCCGCTCTGTTGTCCTGTTCCCTTGTGCCCATGAGATCGACAATACCTTTTGAGGCGCAGAACATACCAGAAAACGGCTGGGTTTGAGCGCACCGTCGTCATACAATCCGGTCTGTGGAACTCATCGATACCCATTGCCACCTCGATGTCGCGGAATTCAACCCGGACCGGCAGTCAGTGCTGGCGCGCGCGCGCAAGAACGGGGTGACGGCAATTATCGTTCCGGGGGTGATGGCGTCAGGCTGGGATTATTTGTGGCGATTCTGCGCCAGCGAACCTGACCTCTATCCCGCGCTGGGTCTGCATCCGGTCTATCTCGAGCGGCATCAGAAGGCGGACCTCGCGGCGCTGGAGGCCCTGCTGGCCGAGCACCGGCCCGTGGCCGTGGGCGAAATCGGACTGGACTATTACGTGACAGAATTGGACCGGGAGCGCCAGCAGGCGCTGTTCGAAGCGCAACTCGAAATGGCGCGGGCTGCGGCTTTGCCCGTCATCCTGCATGTGCGCAAGGCGCATGATGCGGTGCTTGCCACGCTCAGGCGCATTCGCGTCCCGGGCGGAATTGCGCATGCGTACAACGGCAGCCTGCAGCAGGCGCAGCAGTATATCGAATTCGGTTTCAAGCTCGGCTTCGGCGGTATGCTGACCTACGAGCGTTCCCGCCGCCTGCGCCAGCTCGCGCAGGCACTGCCGGTGGAAGCCGTCGTACTGGAGACGGACGCGCCGGATCTGACCGTGGCCCAGCACCGGGGGATGCGCAACAGTCCGGAGTATCTTCCCCACTGCCTGGCGGCACTGGCCGAGGTGCGGGGGGAGAGCCGGGAAGATCTGGCCCGCCAGACCAGCGCGAATGCGCGTGCCGTGCTGGGGCTGGACAGCCGCCCGAAGCAGTCCGGATAATGTCCGTATTACCGGCGGTTGCGATTAAGTTAACCTGGATTTCGATTTCACGATGCGTCTTTTCTCCTACGGTACCCTGCAGTTTCCCGATGTCCTTGCGGCGGTGACGGGTTGCCACCTGGAGGGCGGAAGGGCCGTGCTGGACGATTATGCCTGCTACCTCGTCAGTGGGGAGGCCTATCCCGGCATCACCCCCGACCCCGAAGCCAGTGTCGAGGGTATGGTCTATACCGGTATCGGCGAGGCTCACTTCAGGAAACTGGACCGTTTCGAGGGTGAGCTCTACGAACGGATGCGGGTCTGCCTGACGGACACGGAAGGCAACCCGCTGCAGGCATGGACTTACGTGGTCCGGGACGCTCTGCGCGATCGGCTTACCCGCACACCATGGAACAAGAAGAATTTCGAGCTGGAACACCTGCCGGATTTCCTGAAAAGATGCCAGGCCGGAGACTGCGCCTGAACAGCAAGCACGCCAGCGAATCACCACAGGGGACGACGCAATGGCCTTGGGCAGGCTGATTCTTTTGCTTGGCCTCATGCTGGTCCTGCTTGGCCTGGTGCTCAGCTTCGCTCCTGGGCTGCTGGGCTGGTTCGGTCACCTGCCGGGAGACATTCGCATCGAGCGGGAGCATGGTACGTTCATCTTCCCGGTCACTTCGATGATCATCGTCAGTGTGGTGTTGACGATCCTCGTCAACCTGTTTTTTCGGCGCTAGCCATAAACAGCCCGATTCACCGCAGAGACGCGAAGAACGCAAAGATAATCTTTAATGAGCTTTGCATTCTTCATGACGTATCCCGGTTCGTTTTGTGGTCATGTGAATATGGCCACGGAAATACACGGAAAGAGTCTCATGCAATAATGCTGTGTTATTCCGTGACTATTCGACTGCAGATGGGAGCTTCGTGCCGGGAATCCTCGAAATTCAGTCAAATCGCTTTGTGTTCTTTCCGCTTGCTGTATCGAACAATGCACCGGTATACCGGTATACCGGTAGCCGGTTTGCACACTGTGCCTTCGTGGCGTTGCTGTTGTTCTTCACGGCCGTGTCCGACGGCGTTACTGCACCGGAACGTAGCGGCGGCTGGCGGTTGACGCAGGAGTCGAGTCCTTATCTGCGCCTGCACGCGGACAATCCGGTTGAGTGGTTTCCCTGGGGCGAGGAAGCCTTCACGAAGGCACGCCGGGAAAACAAGCCGCTATTCATCTCCATCGGCTATTTCACCTGCCACTGGTGCCATGTGATGGCGCGGGAATCGTTCAGCGATCCGGAAATCGCCGCCTTGCTGAATGCACATTTCGTCGCCGTCAAGGTGGATCGCGAGCAGCGCCCGGATGTAGACGCCGCCTATATGAACTATGTCATCGCCACGCGCGGCCAGGGCGGTTGGCCGCTGTCGGTATGGGCGACGCCGGACGGCTACCCGTTTGTCGGCGGCAGCTATTTCCCACCGGATAACGAACAGGGCCGGCCCGGCATGAAGCAGATCCTGACCCGGCTGGCCGGGCTCTGGAAAACGGACGCGAAGCGCCTGCGCGAGGTGGGTGAGCAGGCGGTGACCGTGTTGCGCCGGCAGGAGACCACGCCCGCGCCGTCGGTGAAACTGAGCGAAGCGCTGCCGGCTGAAGCCCTCCGCCGGATGGCGGCCGACTACGATGAGCTGCAGGGCGGTTTCGGCCCGGCGCCCAGGTTTCCGCAGCCGGCGCGGTTGTTTTTTCTGCTGCAGGACGACGATCCGGCCAGTGCGCTCATGGCGCTGAATACACTGGACCATATGGCCGCCGGCGGCATTCACGACCAGCTGGCGGGCGGCTTTCACCGCTACGCCACGGACTTCGGCTGGCGCGTACCTCATTTCGAGAAGATGCTGTACGACCAAGCGCTGATCGCGCGCGCCTATCTGTTTGCCTGGCGCCGGAGCGGGGATCACCGCTACGCCGGTGTGGCACGCTCGACCCTGGATTTCTCACTGGCGCAACTGCGCGACCCCGCCGGCGGTTTCCGGTCCGCCCTGAGCGCCGACAGCCGAACCGCAGCGGATCCTTCTGGTCACCTGGAGGAGGGGGCGTATTACACCTGGGACTGGTCGCAGCTGACCAGGGCGCTCGGCGAAGGCGAACTGCGCCGTTGGGCGGTGGCGCGTTACGGCCTGTCCGAATCGGGCAATGCCCGGGATGATCCGACGGGTGAACTCGCGGGTCGAAACGTGCTTTATCTGGCCATGGACAGTCCTGCACTCGCCCGGTACTTCGGGGTGGACCTGGAGACGGCAGAGCAGAACAATGCCGAAGTGGCGCGGCGGCTGCTGGACACCAGGCGGCAGCGTCCCGCCGTACCGGTCGATGACAAGATCGTCACGGCGTGGAACGGTTTTATGATCGAAACGCTGGCGCTGGCGGGACGACTGCTCGATGAGCCGCGCTACACCGCGGCGGCGACTGTGGCGGCCGACTTTATCCTGGATCAGCTATATGACAACGGATCGGGGGTGCTGTATCGCGACTGGCGCCAGGGTGTACGCGGCGTGCACGGTTTCTGCGAGGATTACGCGGCCCTCGCCGCAGGGTTGCTGGGTCTGTACGCGGCGAGCGACAAGCCGCGCTGGCTGACAACGGCGCGACGGCTGGTGGATCGCCTGCTGGAGGACTTCCAGGATGTGGTTCACGGCGCCTTCTATCGAAGCACGGCCGACAGCGGCCTGTGGCTGCGCGAGAAGGAGGTGAGCGATGGGGCAAGCCTGTCGGTCAACGGCGTGGCCATCCAGTCGCTGCTCGTGCTCGGGCGGGTAACGGGAGACCAGCACTATGCCGATGTGGCGCGGCGAGCCGCCGTCTGGAGCGCGACGCGACTGGCGGATGCGCCCGAGGCCATGCCCTCCATCCTGGTTCACTGGGGAGAACTTAGCGTACCAGCCAGAAGATGATCGCGCCGGCAACGGCTGCCAGCACCAGTATGAAACCGGCGGCCGCCATGGCCCGGTTGAGGCGCTCATCCTGCTTGTTCAGCTTTGTCTCTGTGTCCCGAAACCGGTTCTGCTGCAGACTTTGTTCAACCTCGAGCTTCTTTTCCAGTGTCCTGACCTGGTTGGTCGTTGCTTCAAACCACGTGATGGTGGAGGCGTGGGAAGCCTCGAGTTGCTGTGCCTGTTTTACCAGGCGTACCCGCAACGCGTTTATTTCGTTATCCGTGGTTTCGAAACGCTTTGATGCTTCCGCCAGTGAGGTTTCGAGTGCCACGATCTGTTCGTGTGCGGCATCCTGTCGGTGCACCAGTTCGTTATCTTTGCTTTCCTGCCGGCTTGATGCCTCCGCCAGTGAGGTCTTGAGGGCATGGAGCTGTTCGCGTGCCGAATCCTGTAGAAACTTGAGCTGGTTGTCCCTGGTTTCCAGCCGACTTTTTGTCTCGGCAAGGAAGTCCTCGAGCGTCTTGATACGGTCATGCTCCAGCGTGCGTTCCGCTTGAACATCGACAAGTCGTTGTTCCAGTTCGGACAGCCGTCTGGCGTCCGTGGCTCTGGCGATACCGGTTTCCCGGTGGAATTGCTCCAGGGTTTCGAACTTCCGGAGTTCCTCTGACCTGAGACGCTCGTGATCAGCCCGGAGCCGTTCCAGTTTCCCGGCAAGGGTTTGATTCTCCAGGGTGAGGGCAAGTATCTCGCGTTCGAGTTCCTGCAGGCTCAGCCTGGACTCGGCTTGCCGCCTGAAACCCAGGTTTATACTGGCTGCCGCCTTGCGCAAGTATTGCTCGAAGGTACCCAACAGTATTACCTTATTATGTTGCCGTATTGTTATTGCCTGCTTCCGGCTCACTTGTGAGTTAAGTATAGAAGTCTGCTGCTCGATATGCCAGATGTGCGCTCGGTAGCACAATTGGGGTGTGCGAGACGGTTTTTGCCGGAATTCCGGGTCAACAGGCCGCGCTGCCGTCAGCGGCGCGTCCTGCGGAAGCTTCCGGGCGCAAAGTTACTTCCTGCCCTTACGATAACGTCATAACGGCCTGATACAGGTGAAAAAATTCATTGTGTTTATCACTGCCACGCCGACAATGTCCGTACCGAACACGGCGTCGGGGGAACGGTGGCAGCAGGGTGGGTTTGATTGCCGGGGTGATCGGGTTGGCGGTACTGCGTTACTATCCGGATACACCCGTTTCGACTGTGTTACAAAGATATAGTCAACCTGAGCTTGAGGTTTTCCGGATTGTCGCCGCAAAAAGAAATCATCGTCCACAGTGTGCCGCTAGACGGTTTTCGCGGCGGTTGCCTTGACAGTGTCCGAGCGGGGTTATGAGTCGTCATTCGGAAATCAAAAAGGCAGTGTTGCGCGGTGTCTATGAGGAAAACGCGGGCATCCCCCGCTCCGTTCATCGCCAGGGACAATCGAGTATCGTTGTCGCGGCACAAGCGCCGGTGCAGCGGTCGGGATACCGGGGTAAGGTGGTTCTGGTTGTGGCGCTGGCGCTTCTCGCCCTGCTCGGAGTCAACTTCCGCCTGGTCACGGTAGACGGGTCCGGGCCGATCGCCATGCAGGTGGTAAAAAAACAGCCCCTGCAATTGCCGGCGATCCCGATGCCCGTGCTGGTCAGTCCGGTAGATAACCTCGCCCTGGAAAGCGAAAAGCCGTCAAGCCTCGAGCCGGCGCAGGTTCTCGAGGATACCGACCTGATTACCACCCGGCATTATGACACCATGCTGACCAGCCTCGGCATGCCCATGGCGGTTCTTTTCAATCTCAAGGTGCAGACGATTGTTATCGACCCGGGGCATGGCGGGATCGACCCTGGCGCCACGGGCCAGCGGGGTTTGAAGGAGAAGGACGTCACCCTGGATATCGCCAGGCGTCTCCGGGACAAGCTCACCACGTCCGGGGATTATCGCGTCCTGCTCACTCGCGAGCAGGACCGGAAGGTTTTCCTGAAGGAGCGGGTGGCCTTCGCCAAGAAGAACCGGGCGGACCTGTTCATCTCCATCCACATCAATTCCCTGCCGCCAGGGGCGGGATCCCTGAATTATGTCGAGACCTATTACTTTGGACCGCACACGGATCAGCGTTCACTCGACCTGGCGGAGAAAGAAAACCACGACTCTGACTATGTCATGGGCGACTTCCGCGAGGTCATTGCAAGGATTGGCGACACCCTGAAGACCGAGGAATCGAAGGAACTCGCCAGTTCCATACACACGCACCTTTTCAACGATCTGAAACGCCGCAACCGTGATCTCATCGATGCCGGGTCCAAGACAGGACCGTTTATGGTACTGTTGGGAGTCGAAGTCCCCAGTGTGCTTGTCGAGATTTCCTGCATCAGCAACAAGGCGGAGGAAAGCCGGTTGCGCAGGTCTGAGTACCGGGACAGCGTGGCGGATTTCCTGGAGGCGGGGATCGTTGAATACCTTCAACGGCGCGCATACCCGGGAACAATAGAGGGAGGTAAAACACAAAATGTCGCCAAGCAAGAAAGATAAGATGCTGTACGTCGGGATTGATCTGGGTACTTCCAGGTCGGTGGTCTCCGCCAGCAATGGCAACCGGAAATGGGTGGAAAGCTATGTCGGTTGGCCAAAGGATTTCGTAGCCAAGAAGATGCTCGGCAAGCGTGTGCTGTTCGGCAGCGAGGCGCTGGAGCACCGGCTGGCGCTTAATCTCTCCCGGCCGCTGCAGAACGGCGTCATCAAGGAGGGCACCGAGCGGGACGATGCCGCGGTGCATGAGCTGATCGGCCATCTGATCGAACTGGCCGGCGTCGGTCCGGATGACGAGGTCTGCGTCGCGGTTGGCGTACCGGCCGAGGCGCTCAAGGTCAACAAAATCGCCATCCGGAACGCGGTATCCGATCACGCCAAGAAAATGATGGTCGTCTCCGAACCCTTCTCCGTCGCCTACGGACTGGGCACGCTGGACAACGCCATGATCATCGACATCGGCGCCGGGACCGTGGATTTCTGCATCATGCACGGCACGGTCCCCACGGAAGAGGACCAGCGCAGCCTGCTGGTGGCCGGCGACTACGTGGACGAACAACTCCTGAAGCTGCTGACCGAAAAGCACCCCGAGGCCGACTTCTCCCTGAACATGGTGCGCAAATTCAAGGAAAAACACGGTTTCGTGGGAGAGCCGAAACGGCGAGTCAAAGTCGAGGCCCCGGTAGACGGCAAATTCACGGAGTTCGATATCACCGAGGAAATGCGCAAGGCCTGCGAGAGTCCCATGCCCGCGATCGTCGAGACCGTCATCGATCTCATCGCCAGCTTCGATCCTGAATTCCAGGAGAGTGTACGCAACAACATCATCGTGGCCGGCGGCGGCAGCCAGCTCAGCGGCCTGGACAGCTATCTCGGCGAGGCCACCAAACAATTCGAGTCCTGCAGCTTCACCTGTATCAGTGATCCGCTGTATGCGGGTGCGGATGGCGCGCTGGAGCTGGCGACGGATATGCCCGAGGAGTTTCTGGAGAAACTCTGAGATAACGAATTCGCGGAGCGAGGTGTCCGCCGGGCGGGTGGACAGTTGTGGCGAGTTATCGAACGGCTGGAATCCGCTGCCGCGCCGGTCAGGCCGAATCCTGCCCTGAAGCCGCCAGCGTCAGGGCATCGGTCATTCCGGCCGGCGCCGGCTGCACTTCAGAATCCGCCGGCATCCAGCATCCGTTTGGCGATTCCCCTCACGTTCACGACCCCTTTGTAGCCGTCATCGTCGACGGCGAACAGGTAGGTGGTCCTGTACTTTTGCATGAGCGCCGCCGCTTTTACGCAGGGCGATGAGGAATGGATAGTCACTACCTGGCCCAGAATGAAGTCATCCACCGGCATCTTCAGCACATCGGCCGCCTTCTTGTCCGGGACCGTCAAGTTCGCCAGCTGATCACCCAGAAGATCGGCGTTCATGATCAGCATATCCGGTATATAGGCCAGCTTGATCGCATGACCGATAGAGAACCGCCCCCTGATATGCCCCTCGCCGTCCACGAAGGGGATACCCAGCACATCGCAGCGGATGCATTCGTTGAACGCCTCGGCCACGGTTGAGCCATAGGTGACCACCCTGGTTTCTATCACGATATTCGTCAGTCTCACGTGTGTAATCTCTGGATCAAATGGCATGCCGCAAGGCATGCCACGAATATTCGTTCATAATAGTACATCAGCCCGAAGGCATGCGTGAGACACGGCGCGCCATGATCATGTCGTCCCGTTCATGGAAGGCGAGACCAGCCACCCGCCCGGGCAGTGCGTGAGCGGGATACTGGCAATGGTCGGATGTCCCTGGTCGATAATATATTCACGGCCGCTGCCGGTGCGTTCGACGCCATGCAAGATGACCCGATCGCTCCCTATCCCGGTGTTACGGGGTTCCTGTTCTTCGCCATCCTCGATCATGGGCATCACAATCTCGGCAACGTAGCTTACTTCCTGGGGCTGGATCTGATTAGTGTCCTGCGCGAGGGGCCCGCCATATTCGATATGGAACGACTGGTCATTGCCGGCAAGGCGCCGTACATAGCCGCCACAGGTGTCCGATCACGATCAGGATCGACCACGACTCGTGTCCCGAACGGCCGGGTCACAGCCGCTCACAGCAGGTCGAGGATCAAACGCCTGACTTCCGGGTGGTCGAAATCCCGCCCGCCGACCGCCCGGTAAACAATACGACCCTGCCGGTCAATGATCACGGTGGTCGGCAGACCCTTGATGCCATACTGCTCGGCGACCACGCCGTCCGCGTCGAACAGGATCGGGAAGTCGGGGAACAGCGTCAGCTGGCCGATCCAGGGGAACACCAGGTCCGGGTTTTCCCACTCGTTGATGGCCAGCACCACGAACGGCTTGTCCTGGAATGCCTGATGAATGGCTTCCATCGAGGGCATCTCACGGCGGCAGGGAGGGCACCAGGTCGCCCAGAAGTTAAGCATGACCACCTTGTCGCGGTAATCGTGCAGGGCATGCGGTTTGCCGTCCATGTCAGGCAGCGTGAAATCAGGCGCGCTCACCGGTTCCGCCAGGCGGGTCAGGGTATGACCCAGTTCCGGTACCGGCATCTGCGCCGTCGCCAGTGCGCTGTACAGCAGCAGGCTGAGGGCGGACAGACCGGGGTAGATTTGTCTACGTCGGCTGCGCCGGAGCGCAGCGTACGCTTCGCCATTCTGCCATCATGTCGTTCATCCCTCAGGTCCACGGAAAAGACGAAATCGAATTCACTGTCCGGCGCCAGTTCCACGGTGGTAAAGCCCTGCATCCAGTCGCCGGGGGCGAAGCTCTGCTCATCGGCCAGCATCGACCAGCGGAAGCCCACACCCATTGCCGCCCACTCCGCCACCCACGCGGACTTGGCCCGGAAGGGATGCGTGGTGCCGTCGGCATGACCGCGTGCCAGTCGGCCACGCGGTAGGTCAGCGTCGCATCCGAGTCATTGGTCAGAATGGTGCCGAAGACGCAATGCGCGCGCATCCGCTCGATCAGTTCCGGTGGCAGGCCGCGCGAGCTGTATACCGCCGCCACATAGTCCGGCAGCATCTGAACCAGTTGCAGGCTGAATCCTGGCTGCTGCACCCGCCAGGACATCAGTCCGGTATCCGGATCGCGGTACTGGTGTACTTCGTCTGCCGTGACATGCGGCAGCAGAAAGCAACAGCAACCACAACAATAACGGGAGTTGACGGGTCAAGCTCATAGTCTCGATATCACGCAATGACACGATCAATAACCCACAAACCCGCACCTTGTCCAGTATGTTCCACAAGAAGATCATCGAGAATCGGACACGAATGGCACTTATGGTGAAGGACTCACTGAATAAACGTGTCTTCCCCGCGAAAGCGGGAATGACTTGTTCAGGGATTCCATAATTGGATGTTGTTCCTGTTAATGCGTATTGGTCACGGAAGCACACGGAAAGACAAAGAAAATGAATACTTCGTGTTTTTCCGTGTGCTTCCGTGGCTATTTACGGGGGTTGGGGCTCGAGTCAGTCATATTCTGGTCAGGCACAAAATATGCCTGCCCGGGTGCTTCCTTCAGGCAGTAACCGCCCATCGATTACCGGTGCTTACGGTTTTGCGGGATCCAGTTCCACCTCGACCCGGTTGTTGGCTGCGGCGATGCGGTTCCACACCGAGGCCGTGACATCGGAATCCCTGGAAGGGTAGTCCAGCATGGGATCGCTGAACTGGTGAGACATGATTTCGATGCTGATGCCGCTGCCATTCACGAGCGGTGAGGTAGCGAGGAAATTCGCAAACGCTATCGACTGCTGTTCACCCGCGGAGGGCAGTTGCTGCTGGGGGTGTCCGAACAGGGTGCAATCATGAACCGGCACGTCGGGCGCGGCGAGGGTATAGCCGTCGACATCATTGCCGACGAGGCAGAACTCACCCAGGTGGGAATGCAGCTGAACCACACCCTTGAAGCCCAGTGACTGCAGACGTGAAATCAGTTCATAAATGACTGCTAAGCGCTTGTCGCTGAACGGCTCTTCATGAAAATCATAGGAACCGCCCTGATTGATGGCCCAGGCGATGCTGTCGTACAGCAGGCTGGGATTCGTGCCGGTGTGGCTGGCTTTCTTGTCCAGCTGGGCGAGCAGCGAGGCGCGTTCATCGCTGGCGGCCTTCGCCTTCAGCTGCAGCCGTCGCAGGCCGTCGATCTCGACTTTGGTATTGGCCAGTTCCCGACGGCTTTCATCGTATTGACGGTAAAGCCAGATCGAGGGAATCATTACCATGCCGACCAGCACGAGGGCAATCAGCAGGCCGCCCGCACGTGCCAGCGTCAGGCGCGAGGCATAGGTTTTGTCGGTGGTGGGATTGGTCTCGCCGAACTGTTCCAGGCGATGCCGAAGATCCCGGATTTCTTTTCTGACTGCCCCGTAATGATCTTCAATCAGTTCTTCAATTTTTGAATGTATCACATTGTTTTGTGAGACAGAGACGGCCGCCTTCCGGGCGATTTCCTGAATGTCCTCGCGCGCCGCGGAGACGGCAATCTCGGGGGTCGTGTCGAGCAGGACAAATGAGCTCCTGTCCGCCGCCGACTTTACCCGTCGGTCCTTGACCAGGCCAAGATTGTTGAGCACCCGGTACAGTTCGGCCGGCTGAACCTCCTTGGGCATGATGCCGACGGCGCCGAGGGCACGCGCCTGGCTGAGATACAGGTCACCGCCCTTGGACGTGAACATCATGATGGGAATGGTGGCAGTGGCCGGATTGTTTTTGATGGCCTCGACCGCCTGGAAGCCATCCATGCCGGGCATCATGTGATCCATGAAGATCACATCCGGGACCTTTTCGACAAGGTAATGCAGGGCTTCCTGCGCTGATTCCAGCGTGTCGACATCCAGACCCTGTTTTTCCAGCATCCGCTGCAGGGTCATGCGTGCTGTTCTGGAATCATCGACAACCAGTGCAAGTCGGGTTGCCATATGCGAGGTGACTCCGGTCGGTTAGGGTGCGATTACTATACCCTATAGGCGGCCAGTTCCGCGAACGCTTGAGAATGCATATCCCCGCGGTCTCAGCCGGTGTTGCGCATCCCGCTGGCGATGGCGTTGATGGAGCGCAGCAGGGGCTGCAGCCAGCGTTCCCGTTGATCCTCGTCGAGGGTGGAATCGCGGTAACGCGCGAGCAACGTAATCTGGATGTTGTTCAGGGGATCGATGTAGGGATTGCGCCGGTACAGCGACAGTCCGAGCGACGGGCTTTCCTCCAGCAGCAGTTGTACGCCGCAGACATTCAGCACCTGGGTGACGGTGCGCCGGTACTCCTCGTGTATCTTGGTGAAGATGGTATCCGCTGCCTTCCGGTCGACGGCGAGTCGGGTGTATTCCCGTGCGATGTTCATCTCGCCCTTGAACAGCGACATCTGGATGTTGCTCAGCAGGGCGCGGAAAAATGGCCAGTCCTGGTACATCGTTTGCAGTGTGGCGAGACGGGCCGCGTCACTCTGGCGCCATTGCTCAAGTGCCGTGCCGAGGCCATACCAGGCCGGCAGTGTATGGCGTGACTGCGCCCAGCCGAACACCCAGGGGATGGCGCGTATGGAGGATTTTGAACGGTCCTGCCGGTTGCGGTGCGAGGGGCGGGAGCCGATATTGAGCAGTCCGATTTCGGTCACCGGCGTCACCTCGTAGAAGTAATCGAACAGCCCCGGGGTCCGGTCGACCAGATCGCGGTAGCTCGCCTCTCCCAGACGGGTCAGTTCGTCCATGATGCCCATATAGTCGCGCCGGTCTTCCTCGTGGGGCTTGATCACAATGAGGCCCGCCTTCAGCAGCCCGGTGAGCCCCATGGACAGCTCATAGACCGCGGTCTCGGCGTTGCTGTACTTGTAGCGCAGTACCTCTCCCTGTTCGGTGAACTTGATCTGGCCGTGCACGGTGCCCGGCGGCTGGGACAGGATCGACTCGTGGGTGGGACCGCCACCACGGCCGATGGTGCCGCCGCGCCCGTGAAACAGTCGCACCCGGATATGGTGGTGATCGGCAATGGCGATGATTTTCTTCTGTGCCTCGTACAGGCTCCAGTTGGAGGCGAGGATGCCGCCGTCCTTGCAGGAGTCGGAATAGCCCAGCATGATCTCCTGGCACTTTCCGGCGCAGTTCAGCAACGTCCGGTAGGTGGCGTTGCCCAGCAGCTGCGTCAGCACCACCTCGATGTGCTTGAGATCATCGATGGTCTCGAACAGCGGAGTGATGCGGATTTTGCAGAACCATTCATCACCGGTCTTTCCCGCAAGGCCGGCCAGCCAGGCAAGGTACATGACTTCGAGTATATGGCTGGCGGTGTGGGTCATGGAGATGACGTAGTTGCCGAAGGCGTTTTCGCTGACCTCCTTTTGCATGCGCTGAACGACCTCGAACACCTCCAGGGTTTGCCGGGTCTCGGCGGAGAGCGTGTCGCGCCTCAGCGCCGGCGGCGCCGACTCAAGCGCCCGCATGAGAAAGGTCTGGCGCCCGGTTTCATCGAGCGAAGTGTAATCGACCGGGTCCGGGAGGGCGTTACAGATGTCGCTGACGGCATCTGTATGGCGCGTCGACTCCTGTCGTATGTCGAGCTGCATGAGAAAGAAGCCGAAGGTCTCCACCAGACGGATCAGGTCTTTCAGCTGACCTTCGGCGAGGCTGGCGTCGTTGCTGGAATTGAGCGAATCGCGGATCAGCAACAGATCCTGCAGAAATGTCTGCTCGCTGGCGTAGCCGATCCGCTGCTCCGCCGGCTCGATGGCTGCATCGTCCATCCGCTGGACGACTGCCGTTAGATTGAGTTTCAGGCGATGTCGCATGAAACCGAGCTTGCGTCGATAGGGTTCGTGCAGATAACGCCTGGGTATGTCGGCGAAGGCTGCGGAGAAATTCGCCTCATCCACCCGGATGCTCTCGAGGAGTGTTGGCGAAAAACTGCACAACCGCTCGGAGTGCGTGAGGCGATTGCCCAGCTCCTCCACCCGGTGCAGATAGGCGATCAGCACCTCACGCATGGACAGACGCAGGGCGGTCACGGTCGTGGCCGGAGTGACGAAAGGGTTGCCATCGCGGTCGCCGCCAATCCACGATCCGAACCGCAGCAGTCCCCCGGGGATGGTGACACCCGGGGCGCCGTCTCCCGTGGAATAGACGCGCTTGACGGCCTTCTCCAGGTAGCGGTAGGTCTGCGGCACGGCGTCGAACAGACTCGCTCGAAAGTAATACAGGCCGTTGCGGATTTCATCCTCCACGGTCGGTTTGTGCAGGCGTACCTCGTCGGTTTTCCACAGGACCTGAATCTGCTGTTTCAGTTCATGGATGATGTCGGCGCGTTCCTCGCGCGTCAACCGCCTGTCGTTGAGCTTTTCGCCGGTCAGGAAAAGACGGCGCAATGCCAGCATTACGGTGCGGCGTATGGCTTCGGTCGGATGAGCCGTGAAGACGGGCAGATAGAGCGCCTGATTCAGCAGGATCTGCAGCTGGTACGGTTCCACGCCCTGGTCGTGGAATTCCTGCAGAGTGTGGCTGAAGGAGCCGAACCATAACGGGCCCTGCAAACGGGCAAGCCGTCGGCGCTGTTTGTGCCCGAAGGACTCCTCGGCGATGTTGACGAGGCTGAAATAGATGTTGAAGGCGCGGATGACATAGGTCAGTTCATTGGGCTGCAGGCCTTCGATGAGCCGCAACAGGCGGATGCGAAGGGCCGGATTTTCCTGCCTGCGCAGGCGGATGTAACCCTTGCGCAGGGTCTCGACAGCGTTCAGTAATCCCTCGCCGGCCTGATCTTGCAGGATTTCCCCCAGCAGGTCGCCGAACAGCCGCACACGACTGCGCAGTTCGCGGTCGCGGGGCTGGTCGAAGGGGGGCGCGGTATCTCGGTTCATGCAAGCAAACAGGCCACGGCGAAGCGTGGCCTGATCCAGGTTATCGAGCCGTGAATTATACGCGGCATGGACGGTTTTCAGTCAAACGCTCAGATTGAGTATCGATCGCGAGAATGTTTCCAGATGACGGTTTAATAAGGACTCTGGACAACTTTAATTTGCGAATATCTTCCGGCGGCGGGTGCTTGTGCTTTTTGGGTATGTCCGCAAACGGTTTTCCGATCAACGGAATTATTCGTTGCTGCAGGAGAAATCACGAAATACAGAGGCAACCTGAAGTTGTTACCCGCCGACTTCCGGGGTGCGTTGACCCATCACCCGCTTGTACAATTCGATGTAGTCTTCAGCGCTGCGTCGCCAGCTGAAATTCTGTCGCATGCCGGTTTCGATCAGTTGCTGCCAGAGTTCGGGCGCGCGGTAATGGTGGATGGCGCGCTCCACGGCCTCCCACAGCGCCGGCGCCGCAGGGGCGTCGAAGCAGAAGCCGGTGGCGGTATTCTCCGCGAGGGTAAGCTCCGTGGTATCGACGACTGTGTCGGCCAGGCCACCGGTCCGGCGCACGACGGGAACGGTTCCATAACGCAGGCTGTAGATCTGGTTCAGACCGCAGGGCTCGAAGCGTGAGGGCATCAGGAAGGCGTCCGCACCGGCTTCGATAAGGTGCGCCAGCGACTCGTCATAACCGATATGCAGGCCGATGGCTTCCGGATTCTCCACGCGAGCCTTGCGCAGGGCGGCCTCCAGCAGCTTGTCGCCGCTGCCTAGCACCACCAGTTGAGCGTTCTGCTGCAGCAGCATCGGCAGGATTTCCAGAACCAGATCGATGCCTTTCTGTCCGACCAGACGGCTGATGACGCCAAACAGGGGAGCCGCGTCCTTTACCGGCAGCCCTAGACGCTCCTGCAGGACGCGCTTGTTACCGGCCTTGTGGGCCAGGGAGCGGCGGTTGTACTGGACCGGGATATGCGGATCGCCGCCGGGATTCCAGACGGTGTAATCCACACCATTCAGGATACCGGTGAGGGTGTCCTCGCGGTGCTTGAGCAGACCCTCCAGCCCGTAACCGAAAGCCGGGGTGCGGATCTCCTGCGCGTAGGTCGGGCTGACCGTGGTGAGCCAGTCGGAGAACACCAGACCGCCCTTGATGAACGAGAACTGGTCATGAAATTCCAGCGCGTCCATCGACCACCAGTGCGGTGGAAGCCCGAGTGAATCGAAAGTATCCCGGTCGAACTGCCCCTGGTAGGCGAGGTTGTGGATGGTGAAGATCGAGGCCGGCGCACGGGGCGATTCTGCCAGCATCGGCGGCACCAACCCGGTTTGCCAGTCGTTGCAATGCACGATATCCGCCCGCCAGCCCAGTCCGGCCGCGTCCACGGCGATGGCGTAAACCGCGCGGCAGAACGCGCCGAAGCGCTCGGCGTTATCCGGCCAGGGATTGCCGTCTTCCATGGTATAGGGATTGCCTGTGCGGTCGAAGTGGCCGGGTGAGTCGACCAGGTAGAGCGTGACCTTGCTGCCGGGCAGGCGTCCGCAAAGGATGCGCACCGGCTCATCGACACCCGGCAGTTCAAGATGGGCGGCGAATTCCAGGCGGTTGCCCTGTCCCAGCACCTGCCGGTAGGCGGGGATGATGAGTCGGATGTCCTGCCGCTGGTTGAGGATGGCGCGCGGAAGGCTTCCGGAAACATCGGCGAGTCCGCCGGTTTTAATGAGCGGATGGGCTTCGCTGCTGGCGAACAGGATTTTCATCGCGATAAATGCCTTGCGGTGGATCGAACCGGGATGGTGAGAAAGGCGCAAGGGTGAAGCATGACCGGGATGGCGTCAAGCAAGCGGACGGTTGCGTTTTGACTTGTTTTTATTAAGCTTCACGCGAGGTGAGAGGCGCGCAGACAGATTCCTGCGGAGCCACGTCACTGGTGTGACAGTGGTATCACGTGGCGTTACAGTCGGGTCAAGCAGAACAGAGCGGGGGATGCGGATGGCGCACATAGATCCTTGGGAATCCGGCAGCCGCGTTCGGTTGCGCGCTGATTTCGTCAGCGGCCTGAGATGCTTCCGGAATCAGGACTGGGAAGGTGCGTTGGGTTTTTTCCGGGACGCGGATGATCAGGCCGAAATGGATGACATCTACCATAACCGTTATACCTCCTACCATGGTCTGGCACGCGTCCATATGGGTGACAGGAACGGCGTGAAGCTGTGCCGCAAGGCCGCCGTGGGCGAGCGCTTTGATGCCGAGGTCTATTACAACCTTGCCGTGGCCGAGCACAAACTGGGTTTCCGGGAGAGCGCCTATACGGCCTTGCGCCGGGGGCTGACTATCGACGCAAGTCACGCCGGACTGAAGCGCCTTAAGCAGGAATTCCGCCTGCGTGAGCAACGGGCGCTGATACCGGGTCTCCAGCGGAATAATATTCTCAACCGGATTCTCGGCAGACTTTTCCGCGGCTGCCGCAAACCCTGGCGTGACCGTGATCGCTAGGGTATTCGGTGAATAATAATAAATAAAACAATATATAATTAAATATTACTATAAATTACTTTAAGTGTTACGCTGACAATGGTTATTCAGGTGCGACGCATTCCTCTATACTTCACATCGGGAGTCGGCCAGACAGTCGCTGGGAAAACGGGATCGGAGTCAATTTCTGGTATTGATGCCTTTCAATGCCGGGAGTCGACTGGAAGAAGTTGACTCCGACCCGTTTTCCTGGAGGAAAGTCCGGGCTCCACAGGGCAGGGTGCCAGGTAACGCCTGGGAGGCGCAAGCCTACGGAAAGTGCCACAGAAAATATACCGCCGGCGCTACGGTGTCGGTAAGGGTGAAATGGTGCGGTAAGAGCGCACCGCGCGTCTGGCAACAGCCGTGGCAGGGAAAACCCCACCCGGAGCAAGACCAAATAGGGGAACGTTCATGCGGCCCGCATGGTTCCCGGGTAGGTTGCTTGAGGTGCGCGGTGACGTGCATCCCAGAGGAATGGCTGTCCACGACAGAACCCGGCTTACCGGCCGGCTCCCTACTATTTCGAGCACGGAAGCACACGGGAAAAAATAGTCTGTATTACCCGGCGCGCACACCGGAATGGCGATAAAGCATAGATTGGATAATTGAAACCCCTCATTCAGGGAAAGAACAGCTTGATTGAATGTCATAGGGCCCGCGGTATCCTGTTCGCCAGCAATCGTGCAAACCACTGCCGAAACGGGGTGACAAAACATCGCTGTCAACCTCCAGATCTGCGAGCATTCAGTGATTCCAGCTTATTGGATCGATATATTTTCCGAGTTATTCCCTGTGCTTCCGTGGCCAATCCGGTTCTAACGGCGGGGATATCCCGCATGGAATCCGGCCGGTAAACAAAGTATATTGAGGTGGTTCCGGAAACTTTCTGAAGCTGGATGACACGCAAACTCTATATCAAGACACACGGTTGCCAGATGAACGAGTACGATTCCTCCCGGATGGCGGACGTGCTCGCGACTTCGCACCGTTTCGAGGTCGTGCAGGATCCCGCCCTGGCGGATGTGCTGCTGCTCAATACCTGCTCCATACGCGAGAAGGCCCAGGAAAAGGTCTTCTCGGAACTCGGCCGCTGGAAGGAACTAAAGGACAGCAACCCGTCCCTGGTGATCGGTGTGGGGGGGTGTGTGGCCAGCCAGGAAGGCGAGGCTATCCGCGACCGCGCGCCCTACGTCGATCTGGTGTTCGGGCCGCAGACACTGCATCGCCTGCCGCAGATGCTGGACGAGTCCCGGCGCGCGCGCCGGGCGGTCATCGATGTGAGCTTTCCCGAGATCGAGAAGTTCGACTGCCTGCCGGCGCCGCGCGCCGATGGCCCGACGGCCTTCGTTTCCGTCATGGAAGGCTGCAGCAAGTACTGCAGTTTCTGCGTCGTGCCCTACACGCGCGGCGAAGAGGTCAGCCGGCCCTTCGACGACGTCATCGCCGAGTGCGTGGCGCTCGCCGCGCAGGGAGTGCGCGAAATCACCCTGCTCGGGCAGAACGTCAACGCCTATCTGCGGGGCGATGCACGACGGCGAGAACGCCGACCTGGCGCTGCTGATCACCTGCCTGGCAGCCATCGACGGCATCGACCGCATCCGCTACACCACCTCGCACCCGCTGCAGATGACCGAGAGCCTGATTCAGGCTCATGCCGAGGTGCCGGAGCTGGTCGGGCACCTGCATCTTCCGGTGCAGAGCGGTTCGGACCGCGTCCTGGCGCAGATGAAACGCAACCACACCGCGCAGGAATACCGTTCGATCATCCGCCGCCTGCGCGAGGCGCGTCCCGGCATTAGCCTGTCGTCGGATTTCATCGTCGGCTTTCCCGGCGAAACCGATGAGGATTTCGAGCAGACCATGGTGCTGATCGAGACGGTCGGTTTCGATCACTCGTTCAGCTTTATCTACAGCCGCCGCCCCGGCACGCCGGCCGCCGACTTGCCGGATGACGTACCGATGACGGTCAAGCGGGAACGCCTGGCGCAGCTGCAGGTGCGCATCGGCGAACTGGCGGCCGGGATAAGCCGGAATATGGTCGGTCGCGTTGAACGTGTCCTCGTGGAGCATCCCTCGCGCAAACGCACCGATCAGCTGTGCGGGCGCACGGAGAACAACCGCGTCGTCAACTTCGATGGCGATCCCGCGTTGATTGGCCGCTTCGTCGATGTTCGCATTACCGAGGCACTGCCGAATTCACTGCGCGGTGTGGTCGTGGCGACGGAGGAGATCGCGCGCCGGGCCGGTGAAGTTGCCACCGCCGGTGCCTGAGTCAGTTTTGGATCGCTCCATCCATTCCATCGACATGGCGATCGAGCCAGCGGACAATGAGCGTCTTGCCGAGTTGTGCGGCCAGTTCGACCAACACCTTCACCAGCTCGAACAGCGGCTCGGCGTGGAGATCAACAACCGGGGCCACCAGTTCCGCATCATCGGCGACGCCGGCTCGGTGGAGCGCGCGGGCAGTATCATCGAAGGACTGTATGCGGAAACCGCGAAGGGCGCGCTCACGCCCGAGAAGATCCACCTTCACCTGCAGGAAGTGGATGCTTTTGCGGTAACCTCCGATCAGACAGGGGATGATCACGAGATCGTGATTCGTACCCCGCACTCCTTCATCACGCCGCGCGGTGTGAACCAGCGCCATTACCTGCAGAATATTCTGAAGCACGATCTGAACTTCGGCATCGGGCCCGCGGGCACCGGCAAGACCTATCTGGCAGTTGCCTGCGCCGTGCAGGCGCTGGAGCAGGAAAAGGTCAGCCGGCTGGTGCTGGTGCGCCCGGCCGTGGAAGCGGGCGAGCGGCTGGGATTCCTGCCCGGCGACATGGTGCAGAAGGTGGATCCCTATCTGCGCCCGCTCTATGACGCGCTCTATGAAATGTTCGGCCTCGACCGTGTGGCCAAGCTGATCGAGCGCAACGTCATCGAGGTGGCGCCGCTCGCCTTCATGCGCGGGCGCAGTCTGAACGACTCGTTCATCATTCTCGACGAGGCGCAGAACACCACGGTGGAACAGATGAAGATGTTTCTGACCCGCATCGGGTTCGGTTCGACGGCGGTGGTGACGGGCGACATCACCCAGGTCGATCTGCCCAAGCAAACTCAGTCCGGCCTGCGCCAGGTAATCGATGTGCTGCGGCAGCAGGGCGGTATAAGTTTCACTTTTTTCGCGGCACATGATGTGGTGAGGCATCCACTGGTGCAGCGGATCATCTCGGCGTACGAGGCGTATGACAGGACAAACACCGGAAAACCCTGAGACAGACCCGGACGTCGAAGCGCCGTCCATCGAGGTCCAGTATGCCGTCGCCGGCGAAACATTGCCGTCGCCCGATGCCATTCGGCGCTGGGTCTCCCATGCCCTGCAGGGCCGGGAGTATAACGTGGAGCTGGTGGTGCGACTCGTTGACGAGGCGGAGATGACGGCACTCAACCATCGCTATCGCGGCAAGTCGGGCGTGACCAATGTCCTGTCATTCCCCTACGAACCCCTGCCGGGCGCCTCCTCCGGGCTGCTCGGTGATGTTGTGGTATGTGCACCGGTGGTGGCGGAGGAGGCGGTCAGGCAGGGTAAGCCACTGGAAGCGCACTGGGCTCACCTGGTGATGCACGGCGTACTGCATCTGCAGGGTTACGATCATCACCATGACTCGGATGCCCAACGCATGGAGGCGCTGGAGGCACGGTTGCTGGCCGGGCTGGGATTTGCCGATCCCTATAATTGAAGTATGACGTACCGGAGTTGCCCGACTCCGTCATCTGGAAATCATGTTGAAAAACTAACGTAAGCCATAGATTTAAAATGAGTAAAGTACATCAATTCAATGCCGCGCCGATGCATGCCCTGGTGTCTCGGCTGAAGCGATCCCTGCTGCGCGCGCCCGAGAACAGCGAACAGCTGGTCGAACTGCTGCGCATTGCGCAGGACAGGAACCTGTTCGATCCCGATGCGCTGGCGATGATAGAGGGTGTGCTGCAGGTCGATGACATGCGGGTGCGTGACATCATGATTCCCCGTTCCCAGGTCGACATGCTGGAACGCGACGCCAATCCGCAGCAACTGCTGCGCACCATCGTCGAGACCGGGCATTCGCGTTACCCGGTCATCGGCGACAGCCGCGACGAGGTGGTGGGCATCCTGCTGGCGAAGGATCTGCTGGTCTATGCGATAGAGCGCAACGAGCAGCGCTTCAATGTGCGTGAACTGCTGCGGCCCGCGGTGTTTGTCCCGGAAAGCAAACGGCTCAATGTGCTGCTGAAGGACTTCCGTTCCAACCGCAATCACATGGCTGTCGTCGTGGACGAGTATGGCGGCGTCGCCGGTATCGTCACCATCGAGGATGTGCTGGAGCAGATCGTCGGCGAAATCGAGGACGAGCATGACGTGGAAGAAGAGGGCACGATCCGCAAACACAGCGCGGTGCATTACACCATCAAGGCGCTGACGCCGATCGAGGATTTCAACGAGTATTTCGGTACCGTTTATTCGGATGAGGAATTCGATACCATCGGCGGCTTCGTGGTGCATCGTTTCGGCCATCTGCCGCGGCGCGGCGAGCGCATCGTCATCGATAACTATCTCTTCAAGATCCTGCGCGCCGACAATCGCCGCGTACACATGCTGCAGCTCACCGTGTTGCCCAAGGCGACCGGAGATAATGGCACCGGCTCGGTACCGTCACCGGCAACGAGGGAAGCGCCGCTTCGTGACCAGGCTGTCTGCCCGCTACGGCGGGATCATTGTTCTGCTGGCCGGCGCACTGGGTGTGACGGCCTTCGCTCCGCTGGGCTGGTACCCGGTTGCCTACCTCTCGCTCGCCGTTCTGTTCAACCAGTGGCTGGAAGATACTCCCCGCCAGGCCTTGCGCCACGGCGCCCTGTATGGACTGGGATATTTCGGCGCAGGCGTCTCCTGGGTGTACGTCAGTGTGCATACGTACGGACATGTGGCGATGCTGCCCGCCGCCCTGGTAACCGCGGCGCTGGTTGTCTATCTGGCACTTTATCCCGCCTTGCTGGGCTATTGCCTCAAACGCTGGCTGCCGGTTTCGGCGCCGTTGCGGCTGCTGGTTGCGTTTGCCGCCGGCTGGATACTGTTTGAATGGCTGCGCGGCTGGCTGTTCACCGGGTTCCCCTGGCTGACGCTCGGCAGCAGTCAGGTCGACGCCCCGCTGGCCGGCTATGCGCCGCTATCCGGTGTCTATGGTGTCGGACTGGCCGCCACGCTGACGGCCGCGATGCTGGCGGCCCTGCTGCACCGGCGGATGCGACTGCCGGCCCTGCTTGTCCTGGGCGTGATCTGGGCGGGCGGCATCCTGCTGGATCACGTCGAATGGACCGGCGTGCGCGGTGCGCCGCTGAAGGTGGCGCTGGTGCAGGGCAACATCGCGCAGGAAACCAAATGGGCGCCGGATAATTTCAAGCATACGCTGACGCGCTACATGACGCTCACCTTCGACCTGGCGCCCACGGATCTGGTGGTGTGGCCCGAAACCGCCATCCCGGCGTTTTACGATCAGATGCAGGACAGCCTCATTCCGCAGCTCGATGCCGAGCTGCGCAACATGCATAGCGTCCTGCTGACCGGGATCCCGGTGCTGGACAAGACGAACTGGCGCTACTACAACAGCGTCGTGACCCTCGGAGAGGAACGCCGCTTCTACTACAAACAGCACCTGGTGCCGTTCGGCGAGTACCTGCCGCTGCGCGGATTGCTGGGCGACAGCCTGGACGCGCTGGCGGTGCCGAATGCGGATTTTTCCAGCGGCGAGTCGACACAGTCCCTGCTGGTGGCCGACGGTTATCCGGTGGCGACCTCGATCTGCTTCGAGGTGGCGTTCGCCGAAGAGATCCGCCGCGCCATGCCGCAGGCCGCCTTGCTGGTCAATGTGAGCAACGACGGCTGGTTCGGCGATTCGCTGGCGCCGCACCAGCACCTGGAAATGGCGCGCCTGCGGGCCAGGGAAACCGGACGACCCATGCTGCGCGCCACCAATACGGGTATTTCCGCCATAATCGACCATACCGGGCGGGTCATTGCCCGCAGCCCGCAGTTCGAGGAGGCAGTGGTTACCGGAACCATCACGCCACGCCAGGGGGCGACACCCTATGTGCTGCTGGGTAATACGCCGGTGGTGATCCTGAGCGTGATCTGCCTGCTGGTGGTGGGGTTAGCCCGTCGTACCGAGGCATTATCCGGGTAGGCTCGACGTTGCTGATCTTCGTAAATCGTGTACGTCCGTAAACGCCATAATTGAACGCAAAGACGCAAAGATCGCAAAGAAATTATTTAATTAAATTAAAAGACTTTGCGTCTTTGCGGTGAGTTGACTTCTTTTTGGATGGACACTGAAATCAATAAGTCACCGAAGAGATTTCCCGGTAGAGCGTTCTGCTGATGCGCTTTTGACAAGACTTGAGGTGGTCACGCCCGGTTCAGATTTCGTCCGTGACGGACTTGCGGCGGAATACCGTGTGTCCGCAGCTCGGACACTCGGGGATATAGCCGGTGGCATGGAAGCGGATAACGGCGCCGCAGGACGCGCATTCCAGCGTGCCCGGACCGGTGACCTCGCCGGTGTTGTAGGGCGGGCCTTCCTTGAGGTCGCGTTCGAACTGCAGCATGTCGAGGCGCGTATGGTCGGCGACTTTCAACAGGACATCCAGCAGGCGGTCCTCGATCAGGCCGATGTCGAAACGCAGCCAGTCCCCCAGTTCATGGCCGCTCTCGGCCATGTGCTTGCCGGCATCCTCCAGGTCCCGCTCCAGGAAGTAGGCGATGCGCTCGGCCTCGTCCCGGGTCAGTTCCTCCAGCTCGACGGCCGTGTCGCGGGCCTTGTCGATATGGCGCTTGATGGCGGGGAGCGTGCTCTCTTCGGCTTCCTCGATCGCGGTTTTGACCCGCACCATCATGTCATCGTAGGCCCGCAGCCATTTCTCGCGGGTGGATTTTTCGTCAGTCATTGCGTCTGCCTCGTTTTGTGCCGTACTGACAAGTTTGGACCAAAGCGGCACCGGTGTGTAGTTTTGCCAGATCCGCGCCGGTTGTGAGCGCCATCCCGGCTACGGTATTCTTCCGCCTCCATCATGCCCCTGCAAAAGCCCAGTATGGACATCATCTACGCTCCTGAGCGTATCGAGGCCGAGGCCCGGCAGTATTGGGAGTCGCACGGGACCTTCCGGGTCACCGAGGACCCGGGGCGGGAAAAATACTACTGCCTTTCCATGTTTCCCTATCCCAGCGGGCGGCTGCACATGGGGCATGTGCGCAACTACACCATCGGCGACGTGATCGCCCGCTACCAGCGCATGCAGGGCCGCAATGTCCTGCAGCCCATGGGCTGGGACGCCTTCGGTCTGCCGGCCGAGAACGCCGCCATGCAGAACCGCGTGCCGCCGGCCCGGTGGACCCGGGAAAACATCGACTACATGCGCAACCAGCTCAAACAGCTCGGCTTCGGCTATGACTGGGAGCGCGAACTCGCGACCTGCGACCCGGACTACTACCGCTGGGAGCAGTGGTTCTTCACCCGCCTGTTCGAGAAGGGCCTGGTCTACAAGAAGACCGCCGTGGTGAACTGGGACCCCGTCGACCAGACCGTGCTGGCCAACGAGCAGGTCATCGATGGCCGGGGCTGGCGTTCCGGGGCGCCGGTGGAGCGGCGCGAGATTCCGCAGTGGTTCCTGAAGATCACCGACTACGCCGAGGAACTGCTCGCCGGCCTGGACACCCTGGAGGGCTGGCCGGAGCAGGTGCGCACCATGCAGCGCAACTGGATCGGCCGTTCCGAAGGCATCGAGATGCAGTTCGGCCTCGCCGGCCGGGACGATACCCTGCCGATCTATACCACCCGTCCGGACACCGTGATGGGCGTGACCTTCGTGGCGGTCGCGCCCGAGCATCCGCTGGCCCACGAGGCGGCGGCGGGCAATCCCGCGCTGCGGGAATTCATCGACTCGTGCCGCAATACCCGTGTGGCCGAGGCGGACATGGCCACCCTGGAAAAACGCGGCGTCGATACCGGCCTCAAGGCGCTGCACCCGATCAGCGGCGAGCCGGTGCCGATCTGGGCGGCCAATTTCGTGCTGATGGAATACGGCCACGGCGCGGTGATGGCGGTGCCGGCGCATGACCAGCGCGACTACGAGTTCGCCCGCAACAACGGCATTCCCATCCGCCAGGTCATCCACCCCGCCGGCGACGCGCCGGCGGCGGACCTGTCGAGCGCGGCTTTCGTCGAGAAGGGCGTCCTCGAGGATTCCGGTGAATTCAGCGGCCTTACCTCCGATGAGGCCTTCGCGGCCATCGCGGACTGGCTGGAACAGGCGGGGAAGGGCCGGCGCCAGGTGAATTTCCGCCTGCGCGACTGGGGCGTTTCGCGCCAGCGCTACTGGGGCTGCCCGATTCCGATCATCCATTGCGACGGCTGCGGCGACGTGCCGGTGCCGGCCGCCGACCTGCCGGTCACGCTGCCGACCGATGTCGAAATCGACGCCTCGGGCTCGCCGCTCAAAAAGATGGCGACCTTCATCGAGACGACCTGCCCGCGCTGCGGCGGCAGGGCGGAGCGGGAGACCGACACCTTCGACACCTTCTTCGAGTCGTCGTGGTATTTCGCCCGCTATGCCTGCGCCGACCAGCGCGAGGCGATGCTCGACGAACGGGTCGACTACTGGATGCCGGTGGACCAGTACATCGGCGGCATCGAGCATGCGGTGCTGCACCTGCTCTACGCGCGCTTCTTCAACCGGATGCTGCGCGACGAGGGGCTGCTCCGCACGGACGAGCCGTTCACCTGCCTGCTGACCCAGGGCATGGTGCTGAAGGACGGCGCCAAGATGTCCAAGTCCAGGGGCAATACGGTCGATCCGCAGGGCCTGATCGACCGCTACGGCGCCGACACCGTGCGCCTGTTCACCATGTTCGCCGCGCCGCCGGAGCAGTCGCTGGAGTGGTCGGACTCCGGCGTGGAAGGCGCCTACCGCTTCCTCAAGCGCCTGTGGAAACAGGTGCATGACCACGTCAGCGCCGGTCCGGTGCAACCGCTGGAGCCGGCCGCGCTCGATGCGGCGCAGAAGGCGCGGCGCCGCGCCGTGCATGCCACCATCGCCAAGGTGGGCGACGACATCGGCCGCCGCTTCACCTTCAACACGGCGATCGCCGCCTGCATGGAACTGCTGAACGAGCTGGGCCGCGGCAGCGACGCCTCGGCGCAGGGCCGGGCCGTGATGCAGGAAGCCCTGGAGGCCGTGGTGCTGATGCTCTCCCCGATCGTGCCGCACATCACCCACGCGCTGTGGAAGTCGCTCGGGGGCGAGCCGAGGCCGTGGTTGAATGCCGCTGGCCGGTGTGCGACCGCGACGCCCTGGTGCAGGAGGAGTTCACGCTCGTGGTTCAGGTCAACGGCAAGGTGCGCGGCAAGGTGAGCGTGCCGGCGGACGCGGAGCAGGGCGCGATCGAATCCCTGGTGCTGGAGGAGGCGAATGTGCGCAAGCATCTGCAGGGCAAGCCGGTTAAAAAGATCATTGTGGTGCCGGGCAAACTCGTGAATGTGGTCGCCTGAGATGAGGCCCCGCGCCTCATTATCCGCCGTCACCGGGAGGTTCCTGTGCGTGGCAGTTCGTTTCGCTGCTGCTCGGCGCCTGCGGTTTTCACCTGCGTGGCTCGGAGCCGCTGCCGGCGGAAATGTCGGTTACCTACATCCACGGCACGAGCGAATTCGACTCACTCTACGATGATTTCCGTACGGCGCTGGAAAGTCGCGGCGTCCGCGTGACGCAGGATCGCGGCGAGGCCACCGCGGTTCTCAATATCCTGGAGAACAACACCGACAAGGACGTGCTGACGGTGGATCTCGGCGGCAAGGTGCTGGAATACCGGATCAGCCAGAACATTCAGTTCGAGGTCGCCGCCGCGGATGGCCAGCCGCTGGTCGATCAGCAGTCCGTTACGCGCAGCCGGGACTTCAAATTCAACCGCAATGATGTGCTCGGCAAGGAGCGCGAGTGCGAAACGATCCGCAAGGAACTGCAGCGCGATGTCGTCAATCTGGCGATGCTGCGCATCATGGCGGCGGCCAGGCGATAGCCTGCACTTTCCGGTATGCAGATCCAGCCCGATCAACTGGAGTCCCGCCTGCGCGGCGAACTGGCGCCGGTCTATTTCATCAGCGGTGACGAGCCGCTGCGCGTGATGGAAGCGGCTGATGCGGTGCGGGCGCGGGCGCGCGCCGCGGGTTTCGATGAACGGGAGGTGCTGTCGGTTACCGCCGGTTTCGACTGGAACAGCCTGACGGAGGCGGCCGGCAGCCTGTCGTTGTTTTCCTCGCTCCGCCTGATCGACCTGCGCATGCCGGGCGGCAAGCCGGGCGATGCGGGGGGGAAAGCCTTGCGCGCCTATGCCGAGTCTCCACCCGAGGATACGCTGCTGCTGATCACGGCCGGCAAGCTCGAGCCGTCGGCGCGCAAGAGCCGCTGGGTGGGTGCGCTCGACAAGGCCGGCGTCGTGGTATTCGTCTGGCCGCTGGACAGCCGGCAACTGCCAGCCTGGGTGCGCACGCGCATGCAGCGGCGCGGACTGGAGGCCACGCCGGAGGCTGCCGCCCTGCTGGCGGAACGGGTGGAAGGCAACCTGCTCGCCTGCGTACAGGAAATCGACAAGCTGTACCTGCTGCAGGGCGCGGGGCAAGTCGACGCCCGGGATATTGCCGGCGCGGTGGCCGACAGCGCCCGCTTCGATGTCTATGACCTCGTCGACACGGCCCTGGCGGGGGACGGCGTGCGCAGTGTGCGCATCCTGAACGGGCTGCAGGGCGAGGGCGTGGCGCCCGCGGTGGTGCTGTGGGCGCTGGCGCGGGATCTGCGCCAGCTCTCGGCCATGGCGCAGCTACTGGCCGGAGGACAGACGCTGGCGTCGGTGATAGCCCGCTTCCGGATCTGGCAGTCCCGCACCACGGTTTTCAGTCGGGCGTTGCAACGCCTCTCAGGCGCCGCCTGCAACCGGCTGCTGCGCCGCTGTGCCCTGATCGACCGGGTGATCAAGGGACAGGCGGCGGGCAACGCCTGGGATGAGCTGTTACAATTGACCTTGAGCCTGGCGGGGGTGAACGCCGTCCCCGCAGGATTTCCGCGAGAGCCGCAATGAAGAGCGTCGAGTGAGGATGAGCGCAAAGCCCGAAGCCATGACGATCGATATACCCGCCTACATGCAGGCCGTGGGCCGGCGCGCCCGTGCCGCCTCGCGCGTGATCGGGCGGGCCGAGACACGCCAGAAGAATACCGCGCTGCTGGCTATTGCCGCAGCCATCGAGGCGGCGAGTGAGCGCCTCATGTCGGAAAACGCCAGGGACCTCGCCGCCGGCCGCCGCCAGGGACTGGATGCGGCCTTGCTCGACCGCCTGGAACTGAACACCGCACGCATTGCCGCCATGGCGCAGGGGCTGCGCGAGATCGCCGCCCTGCCGGACCCGATCGGCGGCATCTCGGACATGAATTACCGCCCTTCGGGCATCCAGGTCGGGCGCATGCGGGTGCCGCTGGGCGTGATCGGCATTATCTACGAGTCGCGTCCCAACGTGACCGCGGATGCTGCCGGACTGTGCCTCAAATCGGGCAATGCCGCCATCCTGCGTGGCGGTTCGGAGGCCATTCATTCCAACCAGGCCATCGCCGCCTGCATCCATGCGGGCCTCGACGCCGCCGGTCTGCCGGCCGACGTGGTGCAGGTCATCGAGACCACCGACCGCGCCGCCGTCGGCGAGCTGGTGTGCATGGAACAGTACGTGGACGTGATCGTGCCGCGCGGTGGCAAGGGGCTGATCGAACGCATTACCCGCGAGGCGCGCGTGCCGGTCATCAAGCACCTGCACGGCATCTGCCACACCTACATCGACGGCCAGGCGGATCTGGACAAGGCGGTACGGGTCGCCGTCAACGCCAAGACACAGCGCTACGGCACCTGCAACACCATGGAAACCCTGCTCGTCTCACGGGAGATCGCCACGCGTGTCCTGCCGGCGCTTGCGGAAGACTATCGCGCGGCCGGGGTCGAGCTGCGCGGCTGCGAGGCGACGCGTGCCATCCTGCCGGATGCCCTCCCGGCCACCGAAACGGACTGGGATACCGAATATCTGGCGCCGATCCTCGCCATCCGCGTCGTCGCCGACCTGGATGCCGCGATCGATCATATTGCCCGCTACGGGTCCGGCCACACCGATGCCATCATCACGGAGTCGCTGCCGCGCGCGCAGCGCTTCCTGCGCGAGGTCGATTCCAGTTCGGTCATGGTCAACGCCTCGACCCGCTTCGCGGACGGCTTCGAATACGGGCTCGGCGCCGAGATCGGCATCAGCACCGACAAGCT
This sequence comes from uncultured Gammaproteobacteria bacterium, assembly GCA_963763115.1. Classification (GTDB taxonomy): domain Bacteria; phylum Pseudomonadota; class Gammaproteobacteria; order UBA9214; family UBA9214; genus CAVQCA01. Next base: position 180,246 of record CAVXNM010000030.1, on the reverse strand, counting down.
GCATGCGCGCGGGCCGGTCGGCCTGGAAGGGCTCACCACGCTGAAGTTCATCGTCATCGGTGACGGACACATCCGTACCTGAAGGCCGTGCGGGGATGTCATCTCCTGGCGGCTGTTCCCGCCTGTACCAGCCGGCATGATCGGCATCCTGGGGGGGACTTTCGATCCGGTCCATTTCGGCCACCTGCGCCCAGCGCTGGAAGTTCAGGAGACGCTGGCGCTGGAAGAACTCCGGCTGCTTCCCTGTCATATTCCACCGCACCGGTCGCAGCCGCACGCCTCGGCCGCACAGCGTGTCACCATGCTGGAAGCGGCGATGCAGGCGTATCCCGCCTTCCGGATCGATACGCGCGAACTGCAGCGGAACAGACCGTCCTACACCTTCGATACGCTGGTTTCCCTGCGTGAGGAACTCGGAGACGCCGGTCTTTGCCTGCTGATGGGCATGGATGCCTTCGGGGACCTGACGACTTGGCATCGCTGGGACGAACTGATCGAACTGTGTCATCTGGTGGTCATGACCCGTCCGGGCGCCGATGTCCCTGCCGGCGGGGAACTGGCTGGCTTCATCCGGCGCCACCGGGTGTCTGAAGCGGCCGGGCTGCGGCGTCGGCCGGCCGGTCGGCTGCTGTTCCAGCCGGTAACGGCATTGGCGATTTCCGCCTCCCGGCTGCGAGCACTGCTGATGGAGGGTCTGAGCCCGGCGTTCCTGACGCCGGAGGCGGTCATCGAGATTATCAACCGTGAGGGTCTGTATCGAGGCAATGAGGCAGAGAGTGAGAACTGAAAAACACCAACGGCCGGACATGGCGGCCCCCCTGTCCGTGGACCAGCTGCTGGCGCTGGTCATCGATGCGCTGGAAGATCTCAAGGGCGTGGATATCAAAGTGCTGGATGTCACGGACATGACCTCGATAACCGACCGCATGGTGGTTGTCGGCGGCACCTCGACGCGCCATGTGAAGTCACTCGCTGACCATGTTGCCCTCAAGGCCAAACAGGCCGGCACCCCCCCGCTGGGGATCGAGGGTGAGCAGGGGGGCGAATGGGTGCTGATCGACCTCGGTGACGTCGTCGTCCACGTGATGCTCCCCCCGGTCAGGGCGTTCTACGCGCTGGAGAAGCTCTGGTCGGTCGGCAACATCGAATCCGCCGATACGACCTGATGTGGCAGGCTGGCATCGATCCCGCCAGGGCTGTGTCCCGTGCCGGGTAATGTCCTGCTTGACACGCTGTGAATCGTCCCTGTACGCTCGCCGGCCGCATCCCCTGCGGCCAGGCAGCAGACATTACCCGGCACGGGACCTGTCGCCCTGTCGGGAGCAGGTTGTAGTTGTCGGTCCTTGCATTTTCATGTCGCATTTCAGCTGGTCTGACGGTCTTGTCACGACGGCCACGGAGATACACGAAATAATGTCAACAAAATCTTTCTGTGTTTTTCCGTGTGCTTCCGTGGCTATTCATTTCTGGCTGAAAACGTCTCGCAATGTCATTAATCCGATAATCCCGGGCCATAGAGCCACTCATCGGACCGCATGCAGATACATCTGATCGCCGTCGGAACACGCATGCCCTCGTGGATTGCGCAGGGCTTCGAGAACTACGCCCGGCGCCTGCCGCGAGAATGCAGCCTGCGACTGGTCGAAATACCCCTGGGCAGAAGAAGCCGGACGCAACCATCCGCGCAGGCGGTAGAGGAGGAGAGCCGGCGGATGCTGGCCGCCATTCCGGAGCGCTCGCTGGTGGTGGCGCTGGATGTCGGCGGCAGCGCCTGGGACACGCCCGCGTTGGCTAACCGGCTGCAGGAGTGGCTGCTGTCCGGGCGTGATATCGTACTGCTGGTCGGTGGGCCGGATGGCCTGTCCGGTGACTGCCTGCGGCGGGCCGATCTGCGCTGGTCGCTCTCCGCGCTCACCCTGCCGCATGCACTGGTGCGGGTGGTGCTCGCGGAGCAGCTGTATCGGGCATGGACAATTATCAGCGGTCATCCCTATCATCGTTCCTGATTTATCGCCGGGAGTATATTGTTCAGAGCATGATGGACGGATCACAGCATGTTTTCCTGGCCTCCGCCTCACCGCGGCGTCAGGCGTTGTTAACCCAGATCGGCATTGGCTACACCCTGTTGCACGCCGGGGTCGACGAGGCACTGTGCCCGGGCGAGCCGGCCGGGGACTATGTCCGGCGCGTGGCGCTGGAGAAAGTGCGCGCCGGGCGGGCGCTGCTCTCGAGGGACGCCGTCTCGCCGGTGCTCGGCGCCGACACGGCGGTCGTCGTCGACGGCAGAATCATGGGCAAGCCGTGTGACCGGGATGAGGGCATTGACATGCTGCTGGCCCTCTCCGGCAGAAGCCACCAGGTGCTGAGCGCGGTGGCTCTGGCCGCCGGCCGGGAGGTCGTGCGTGTGAGTGAAAGCCGCGTGACCTTTCGCACGCTGACGCAGGCGCAATGCGCGGCTTACTGGGATACTGGCGAGCCGCACGACAAGGCCGGGGGGTATGCTATCCAGGGCCGGGCGGCCGTGTTCGTGTCCCGCCTCGAGGGCAGCTACTCGGGCGTCATGGGGCTGCCGGTATACGAGACGGCGGAATTGTTGCAGGAATTCGGGATCGAAGTTCTTTGAGCCCCCGACACGGACTGGTAAGTCTGGCAACAGCGTGGGTGCGAATTTTATTCGCACAAGCCAATTAATGGGTATTCATGTTCGAATGAATTCGAACCTGCGGACAGACTGCGGCGGAGCCCGGGCTATACGACGGGCGGCGCCGGCAAATCCCGGCAGGGAGTATGAATGAGCGAAGAAATCCTGATCAATGTGACGCCCCGCGAGACACGCGTGGCGCTGATCGAGAATGGCGTCCTGCAGGAGGTCCTGATCGAACGTACCCGCCGCCGCGGCATCGTCGGCAACATTTACAAGGGCCGCGTGTGCCGGGTGCTGCCGGGAATGCAGGCCGCCTTCGTGGATATCGGGCTCGACCGTGCCGCGTTCCTGCATGCCTCGGATATCCTTCCGCGAAATCCGGATGGCGGGGGCTCATCCGGCGGCGAACACGATATCAGCGAGCTGCTGAAGGAAGGTCAGGAACTCACCGTGCAGGTGGTCAAGGATCCGCTCGGTACCAAGGGCGCCCGCCTCACCACGCAGAGCACCATCCCGTCGCGCTTTCTGGTGTTCATACCGAATGTGGCCAATGTCGGCATTTCCCAGAAAATCGAGAACGAGGCGGAACGTATCCGCCTGCGGGATGTCATTCAGTTATTCATGACGGAGCAGGATGAAGGAGGGTATATCGCACGCACGGCGGCGGAAGGCGCGAGCGCGGAGGCCCTGCGCGCCGACATGATCTTTCTGAGAAAACTTTGGTCATCCATCAGCGAGCGGGAACGCGGTACCGCGCCCGGGTCCATCGTGTACGAGGACCTGCCGCTCAGCGTGCGTATCATGCGTGATCTGCTGGATGCACAGGTGGAAAAGGTGCGCATCGATTCGCGTGAAAGCTATCAACGGGTGTTGCATTTTGCCGAGATGTTCATGCCGGATCTTGCGGTGGAAATTGAATACTATCCGGGCGAACGGCCGATCTTCGACCTCTACGGTGTGGAGGACGAGATTCAGAAGGCGCTGCAGCGCAAGGTGACGCTCAAGTCGGGCGGCCACCTGATATTCGACCAGACCGAATCGATGACGACCATCGACGTCAATACCGGCGGCTACGTCGGGCATCGCAATCTTGAGGAGACGATCTTCAAGACCAATCTGGAGGCAGCTCAGGCCATCGCACGGCAGCTGCGACTGCGCAATCTCGGCGGCATCATCATCGTCGATTTCATCGACATGACCCAGGAGGATCACAAGCGTCAGGTGTTGCGCAGTTTCGAGAAATACCTCGAAAAGGACCATGCCAGAACGCAGATCAGCGAGGTGTCCATGCTGGGGCTGATCGAAATGACACGCAAGCGTACCCGCGAAAGCCTGGAACACATCCTCTGCGAGGAATGTCCGACCTGCGCCGGCAGGGCGTCACTGAAGACCCCGGAGACGGTCTGCTACGAGATCTTCCGGGAGATCCTGCGTGAATCACGCCAGTACGACGCGCAGCAGCTGCTGGTGCTCGCCTCCCAGGAAGTCGTCGACCTGCTGCTCGATGAGGAATCCGACAGCCTGGCCGAACTGGAGGCATTTATCGGGAAACCGATCAAGTTCCAGGTCGAAGCCCTCTACACGCAGGAACAGTATGACGTCGTACCGATGTAGTTTCTGCCGGAGCCGGTGGACCGGATAATACCGGCGGTGGCGCGCCGGTAACCGTGACTATGACAGCTCGTCTGCTCCATGCCCTGTGGCTGCTGCTGGTCGTACTGCTGGGCCTGACTGCCGCGACACTCACCGCGGCGCGCCTGCTGGTTCCCCTGCTGGGCGAATACCGCCTGGAGGCGGAGCGGCTGGCCAGCGAGACCCTGCACCGCCCGGTTAGCATCGAGCGCATGGAGGCGAGCTGGCGCGGTCTTAACCCGGTGCTCAAGTTCAAGGGCGTGTCTGTTGCCGGCGCCGGCCTGCAGGACGGCCGGCTTGCCATCGAGCAGGTATGGGTCGGTCTCGATCTCCTGCGCTACCTCTTCGACCGGCAGATCCGGGTGGCCAGCATCGATGTGATCGGCGCCGCTGTCGATGTGGTCAGGGACCGGGATGGGAAAATCTACATCGACAGGCTGCAAGGTGAGGCCGGTGATGCCAGCGTCGCGCCGGGCCTGCTGGACGGGGGACGCTTCTCGCTCCATAAATCAGACATCACCTTCAGGGACCTCAAGACCGGCCGGCCGACGTTGCTTTTCTCCGATGTGTCGCTCTCCCTGAAGAATTCCGCCGGCCTGCATAAGCTGAGCGGTGACGTCATGCTGCCCGAACAACTGGGTCACCGGTTGACTGTTCATGCCGAATTCAGCGGACCGCTCGAGCGCTTCAACGACTGGCATGGCCGTTTGTATGTCACCGGCCGTTCCCTGTCGATCATGCCCGATATCCTGAAAGATGTCGCTCCCGGTATCGACGCCATGGGAATCGCCGACATCCGCTGCTGGGTCAACTTCGGCGCGGCCCGCCTGCGGGCGGTCACGGCCGAAGTCGATCTGCACAATTTCCGCCTGCGGCACCGGGGGACCGACCGGACGGCGGATTATGTCGCGGCTCAGGTCAGCGGGGTGTTCGGGTGGCGGCGGCGCGAAGCGGACTGGCAGTTCGCGGCCAGGGACCTCACCATCACCCGGAACGGCACGCGGCATGCGCCGACGCAACTTACGCTGGCGCGGCACGGGGAGTCAGGCAAGGGTATGATCTCGGGAACCGCCAGCCGGCTTTTCCTGCAGGATCTGCAGCCGCTGGTGGCGTTGCTTCCCGGCATCGAAGAGCCGTACCGGAAGCGCTTCGCCGGCCTGCGGCCCGAGGGCCTGGTCGAGGCGTTCTCCATCAAGCTCGAGGATCCCGAGGAAGGCCCGCCACGGTTGCTCTGGTTCGACGCCTCGTTGCGCGACATTGGCATACGCCAGGCCGATGGTCTGCCCGGGTTCGGCGGATTGACGGGAACTGCGACGGGGACACAGGACGGCGGCACGTTCTGGATCAACAGCCAGGATTTCATTTATCAGGACGACAGGCTGTTCATGGAACCGCTGCATTTCGATGAATTCATCGGCGAGGGAGCCTGGCAGTACCAGGAGGGCCGCCTGAGCCTGAGCAGCAAGGCGCTGAACATCATGAATGGCGATCTTGCCGTCAAGGTTCGGCTGGCGCTCGAACAGCTCCCGGAGGAACCCGCCCCGCGCATGGATTTGCAGGTCGCCGTGAACCGCTTCCAGCTCGACACGATCCGGCATTACCTGCCGGCGCGCGTCATGTCCGCGAAAGGTGCCCACTGGCTGGAACACAGTCTGCTGGGCGGCGCTGTCACCGGGGGCAGTGTGGACCTCAAGGGACGGCTGGACCAGCTGCCTTTCGACAAGGGAGAGGGGCAGCTGCTGGCACTGCTTCCAGTTACCGGCGCGGTCCTCGATTTCAACCCGGGATGGACGCCCATCAGGGATCTCGATGCGCAGGTCAACTTCGACGGCCGCAGCATGGATATACATAGTCGCCGCGGATCGATCAGGAGCGCATCCCTCGCGGCGGTGCATGCCCGGATCAAGGATCTGGCCAAACCGGAGCTCGTGCTGGAGGGAACGGTGCAGGGTGAACTCCCGGTGATGCTGGCGGAGCTGGGCAGCAGTCCGCTGGGCGAGGTCTACGGCGGCTTCGTTGACCGGGTCGAGAGTGGAGGCAATGCCGGGCTGGATCTGGATCTGCTTGTGCCGCTGCATGACGATGACCGGGACATCGAGGTCAAGGGCGGCATTATCCTGAAGGACAACACCCTCAAGGTGCTGCCCGACGGCCCCGCGCTTGAACATATCAAGGGGCAGCTGGCGTTTACCACTCACGGCATCAGCGGCAAGGGTCTGAAGGCAAAGCTGCTCGGTGCGCCGGTCAGCGTCGATGTCTCAACCGACGTCACGGCCGGTGTGACCAGGGTCAGCCTGAACGGACCGCTTGACGTGGCCGGCTACGTCGACAGTGCGTGGCAGGGACCGGCGGCGCCGGTCTCGGGCAGCAGTGACTGGAACGTACTGCTGTCCATCGGCCGTCTCAAGGGCCGGAATGAAGTGCCGGAGGTGGATCTTGCGCTGAACTCGGATCTGCAGGGCATCGCCATCGATCTGCCCGCACCGCTCGGGAAAACCAAACAGGAAAGCCGCCGGCTCACCATTGCCGTGGACCGGGTGTCGAAGCCGGACAAGACGCTTCGCTTCAGCTATGCAGATCTGCTTCAGGGGATCTGCGCGATCCGTGATAACGGGCGCGGGATGGCGTGCCGCCGCGGAAACATCCACTTCGGAACCGGGAAGGCGGTCCTGCCGCAGGAGAAGGTGATGCTCATCACGGGGCGCACGCCGGCGTTCTCGGTGACCCGCTGGCAACCGGTGTTCGACGGTGTTAAATCCGGTCCCGGTCTGCCCGTGAAGCTCGATCTGGTGATCGACGAGCTTGAGGTCCTGCACCATGTCGTGCCCGATGTGACGCTGCGCTCGGAGGAGGCGGGCCTGGTCCGGGTGTTCAACCTCGACGGGCCGGCCAGCGCCGGAACGATCGAGCTTACCCGCACCGGTGCCGGTGTGGTGAAAGTCATGATGAATCTCGACCGTTTGTTCCTGGAAAAGCGCGCCGTCCCCGGCGCCGCTCGGGAGGCTCCCGCAAAGACGGGGAACTTTCCGGAATTGCAGGTCACGATACGCAAGTTCAAGTACAACGATGTGAACTACGGCGAGCTGCAGCTGCAGGCGGTGCGAAAGGAGAACACGGTGCACGTCGACCGGCTGGTGCTCGCATCGAAGAAGATCGACCTCCAGGCAAGCGGTGACTGGCGCACGGTCGACGGTCAGAACCTGTCGCAGTTCGACGTGGAAATCAAGGACGGCAAGCTCGCCAGTCTGCTCGAGGCCTACGATTTCAAGGAGAATATGACTGGCGGTGAACTTTCCGGGGCCTTGCATGCCAGCTGGCAGGGCGCGCCATGGGAATTAACACCGGCGCGCGTCAACGGCAAACTCTACCTGCTCATCAAGGATGGACAGCTGCTGGATGTCGAACCGGGCGCCGGCCGGGTCTTAGGTCTGCTGAGCCTGCATACCCTGCAGCGCCGGCTGTCGCTCGATTTCAGCGACCTGTTCAAGAAAGGCTTTGCCTTCGACCGTATCGAGGGCAATTTCGTGCTGGACAACGGGGATGCCTACACCAATGATCTGGTGATCAACGGACCGGCGGCCAGGATCGAGATCTCTGGACGCATCGGGCTTGCCGATAGCGACTACGATGAACTGGTGACGGTGATACCCAGCATGAGTTCCAGCCTGCCGCTGGCCGGTGCTCTTGCCGGCGGGCCGGCCGTCGGGGCCGCTCTACTGGTGGCGGAACGCCTGCTGGGCGACAAACTGGAGAAGGCGTCCTGGTTTACGCATACGCATTACGCCGTCACCGGCCCCTGGTCCGATCCCGTCTTTACCAAGATCGAACTCCCGCCCGCGGAATCGTCGGATAAAACCCCTGCGAAGGCTGAGTGAATAAAGCTCTGTTTTCAGCCGGTTATCGACATGGTATGCGGTACGCGTGTGGTATCCTTTTCACTAGGAGTCTGTCGGATTTAAGTGATCGTAGCGAGCATGGTGGTAGAGCGAGAACAGATTTTCACGATTTCGAGGCGCATAGTCATGCTACGCAACGAGAAATCGGGGAAATATGGGCCGCTTTCCCGCCAGCGCAGTAGATCAATCCTAAGTCCGACAGGTTCCTAGGCAGCCCGGTGAGAACAAAGCTGATGCGTGAACGACCAGGACACACTACTCAATGACGGTAATCGCCTGTATCCAGATGGCCTCGGGGCCCAATGTCGGGGCCAATTTGCTGGAGGCCGAACGGCTGATCGAACAGGCCGTCAACCGCGAGGCCAAGCTGGTGATACTGCCGGAGAACTTTGCCCTCATGGGCCTGTCGGAACTCGACAAGGTGGCGGCATGCGAAGCCGAGGGCAGCGGTCCGATGCAGGCCTTTCTGTCCATGCAGGCCGCAAAGTACGGTATCTGGATCGTCGGCGGGACCCTGCCGCTTGCCGCGCACAGCGCCGGGAAGGTCCGCGCCGCCTGCCTGGTATTCGATGACCAGGGCCGGCAGGCGGCCCGCTATGACAAGATTCACCTGTTCGATGCCCGGCTGGTAGACAGCAATGAGCAATACGCCGAATCCGAAACCATCGAAGCTGACGACAAGGTCGTGGTTGTCGACACGCCGTTTGGCCGCATGGGCCTGGCGGTCTGTTATGACCTGCGTTTCCCGGAACTGTTCCGGCAGCAGCTGGACAAGGGCATGGAGTTGCTGGCGCTGCCCGCCGCCTTTACGGCAATCACCGGCCGCGCGCACTGGGAGATACTGGTCAGGGCGCGGGCCATCGAGAACCTCTGCTATGTCGCCGCGGCCGCCCAGGGCGGATACCATATGACCGGGCGCGAGACGCATGGTCACAGCATGATCGTCGATCCCTGGGGAACGGTGCTCAACAGACTGGCACGAGGACCGGGGGTGGTGTGTGCGAGCATCGACCCGGAACGCTTGGAAATCGCCCGCCGGAATTTTCCCAGCATCCTGCACCGCCGTCTGGGGTGCCCTGTGAGTACACTGCCATGACAATCCCAGCCACAACAACCACGAATCTCGATATCGCCCGCCAGCGCCTGCTGGTCCCCGCGGGACTGGACGAGCAGGCCCTCGACCGGGTGTTCGGCAAATTGCTGGCGCATGCGGTCGACAGCGGCGACATCTATTTCCAGTCGACCCGCTACGAGTCCTGGCTGCTCGAGGACGGTATCGTCAAGGAAGGCGCCCACAGTATCGAGCAGGGGGCCGGAGTCAGGGCGATCAGCGGTGACAAGACCGGCTTCGCCTATTCGGACGAGATCCTGATGCCGGCCCTGCTGGAGGCCTCGCAGGCGGCGCGCGCGATCGCCGGACGGGGCGCCGCGGGCACGCTGCAGGCCTGGCACCGGGGCGAGGGGAATATCCTCTATCCCGCGATTGACCCGATCGACGGGATGTCGGCGGACGACAAGGTGGCGTTGCTGCAGCGGGTGGATGGCGAGGCGCGGCGCCAGGACCCGCGTGTTAGAGAGGTGATGGTCAGTCTCGCCGGCGTGCACGAGGTGATGATGGTCGCGGTCAGCGACGGCACGCTCGTCGCCGATGTGCGTCCGCTGATCCGCTTCAACGTCAACGTCATCGTCGAGCAGAATGGCCGCCGCGAGCAGGGTAACGCCGGTGGCGGCGGACGTACGGAGTATGCCTTCTTCGTCGAGGAAGACCGGGCGCTGGGCTACGCGCGCGAGGCCGTGCGCCAGGCACTGGTAAACCTCGAGGCGGTCGCTGCGCCGGCCGGTGCCATGCCGGTCGTGCTGGGCCCGGGCTGGCCGGGCATCCTGCTGCACGAGGCGATCGGCCACGGCCTGGAAGGTGATTTCAACCGCAAGGGAACCTCGGCCTTCTCCGGCCGGGTCGGTCAGCAGGTCGCCTCGCCGCTGTGCACGGTGGTCGACGATGGCACGCTTCAGGGGCGCCGCGGCTCGCTCAATGTCGACGACGAAGGGACGAAGACTCAACACACGGTGATGATCGAGAAGGGCATCCTCAAAGGCTATATCCAGGACCGGCTGAATGCGGGCCTGATGGGGGTCGAGCCCACCGGCAACGGCCGCCGCGAATCCTATGCACATCTGCCGATGCCGCGCATGACCAATACCTATATGCTTGCCGGCGAGTCTGACCCGCAGGAGATCATCGGGTCCGTCGAGAAGGGTCTTTATGCCGTGAATTTCGGCGGCGGGCAGGTCGACATCACCTCGGGCAAGTTCGTGTTCACCGCGAGCGAGGCCTACCTGATCGAGAACGGCAAGGTGACCCGTCCGGTCAAGGGCGCCACGCTGATCGGCAATGGACCGGATGTGCTGAAACGTGTTTCCATGGTCGGCTGCGACCTGGAACTCGACAGCGGCGTCGGCACCTGCGGCAAGGAGGGGCAGAGCGTTCCGGTCGGCGTCGGACAGCCGACCCTGCTGATTGACGAGCTGACGGTGGGCGGCACGGGCACCGGATAAGCATGTTGAACAGTTTTTGTAGCGGTTCCGATGTATATGCAGGTTGGGTGAGCCCGAAGGGCGTAACCCGACAGGGAGTACCCCATGCCCACAAAGAAACCAACCCCCGATAACGACAAGCTGGACCAAATCGTCGCCGCCGCAAGGCGCGAACGCGAACAGCGCGAGCAGGGCTACCGCGAACAGGCGCTCAAGCTCTACCCCTGGATCTGCGGGCGCTGCAGCCGCGAATTTACCCGCGCGAACCTGCACGAACTCACGGTGCATCACCGCGACCACAATCACGACAACAATCCCCCGGACGGCAGCAACTGGGAACTGCTGTGTCTCTACTGCCACGACAACGAACACGCCCGTTACCTGGATGAACCCGTGACCGGGGGTGGCGCCTCGGGTGCTAAAACAGAACCAGCTGCCACCCACAGCCCGTTCGCCAAACTCAAGGATCTGTTGGACCGCCAGTCCTGAAAAAAGGATGTCAGAGCACATTTCTTTTCGAGCGGACGGTATAAAAACGTTAACTTGACCGACTGCATCGCGTGGTCGTTTCGATGTCAGATACCTGCACAATCGGTGCACAGAAGCGAGAATCAGTCAGAGAAGCAGACGAATCCTGAGTATATTTACTGGTCGCGTATGTTTTCCAGTCAGACCATATCCAATTACTGTATGGGCACAGGATCACCTGACTTGGAGAGCCATGATGGCCGGAAAACCGGGGGGCGAGAACATGGATCAGAACGAGCGGGCGCTGCCCGCAGCCGAGGCAAGCCGCAGTGAGGGAAAGGCGATCGAGAAACTTTTCAACCTTTCTCTGGATATGCTTTGTGTGGCGGGTTTTGACGGCTATTTCCGAATCGTTAATTCAGCCTTCGAGGGCATCCTCGGGCATTCAAGGAAGGTGTTGCTCGAAACGCCGTTTATCGAGTTTGTTCATCCGGACGACAAGGTTGCAACCCTGGTGGCGATGCAACAACTGAAAGAAGGGCTTTCGGTAAGGCATTTCGAGAATCGCTATCGCTGCAAGGACGGTTCATACAGGTGGCTTGCCTGGACCAGTGTGCCGGATGTCGAAGTGGGCTTCGAATATGCCGTCGCGCGGGACATCACCGAGCAAAAGGCAGTGCAGCGAGAGCTGGATGCCCAGCGCGAGCTGTTCGATAGCGTCCTGTCCAATGTGCCCGCTTCGATATTCTGGAAGGACCGGAACTCGGTCTATCTTGGAGCGAACGAACGGTTTGTCCGCGACGCGGGTCTTCGGAGTCCGCAGGAAATCACCGGAAAAACCGATTATGACCTGGCCTGGACACGGGAGCAGGCGGATTTTTTCCGGGGATGTGACCGGCAGGTGATGGACACCGGTGAAGCGATGCTGAACATCGAGGAATCACAGCAACAGGCGGATGGCAAAAAGGTCGAGCTGTTCACCAACAAGGTCCCGCTTCGGGATGAACAGGGTCAGGTGAACGGTATGCTCGGCATCTATATGGATATTACCAAGCGCAAGCTGGCGGAAACCACCTTGAGGAAAAGCGAGGCCCGACTGCAAACACTGTTTGACTCTGCAGCCGAATTTATCTTCGTCATTGATCCTCAGGGCAAGATTCTCAACGCGAACCGTTATGTTTACCAACACTCGGGCTATGACGCCGGCGAGGTCATCGGAAGAAATATCAGGAATTTTTTTACCGAGGAATCACGGACAATTTGTGATTGTAATTTTCCCGTCCTCAGGGATCAGGGTTACAACCGGGCTGACATCGAGTTCGCATGCAAGAATGGCCGTGTTCTCCAGATGGAATGCTCGGCGACCGCGGTGCCCGATGAATTTGGAAAATTCACTAGCTTTCTGATCATTCAGCGGGATGTGACCGAGCGTAAACAAGCCGAAGGCGCGCTCGCCGACAGCGAACGGCGATTTCGCGCCATCTTCGATTCCAGTTACCAGCTCATCGGTCTCCTGGATGCTGATGGCACGTTGCTTCAGGCCAATCAAACGGCGCTTGATCTTGGCGGAGTCCGGAAAGAGGATGTGATCGGCCGCCCGTTCTGGGACACCTACTGGTGGCGCTACTCGACCGATGTCCAGAATCGACTCAAAGCCGCCATCATGAAGGCGGCGCAAGGAACGCCGGTGGGTTATCAAGAGGATGTGCTTGCAGCAGATAACGCCATCAGGACAATCGAATTTACGCTCAAGCCGGTTGAAAACCAGCAGGGCGAGGTGGTCTTCATTATTCCCGAAGGCAGGGATATCACCGACAATAGGCGGGCTGAGGAGGAACGACTGCGCCACCGGCAGGAAATCGCACATGTCATCAGGCTTGGCACCATGGGGGAGATTGCCTCAAGTATGGCGCACGAACTAAACCAGCCATTAGCTGCACTGGCGAGTTACTGCGATGCTGCAATGACACTGGCCAGAACACTTCCGGAACCGCCACAAAGACTTTTTGACATGCTGGAACGCGCCACGGAACAGGCGCATCGTGCCGGCAATATTATCCGGCATCTTCGTGAATTTGTCGGCAAGGGGAAAGACTCTATTCGTCCCCTGGGTCTTGACCTGGTCATCGAGGATCTCGGCGTTCTTCTCGGTTCGGAGCTGAAAACTGCAAAGGTCAGGCTGGAGCAGCAGCTTGGAAGCCAGGGTCGCAAGGTCATGGCAAACAAGGTGCAAATCGAGCAGGTGCTGGTCAACATGGTAATCAACAGCGTCGAGGCCATACAAGGTGCCCGAACAACCGGCGGGAAGGTTGTATTGAGAACGTGTCTGCTGGAGGATGGCTCTGTCGAAGTGACCGTGACGGATGATGGGCCGGGCATAAATGCCGGCATGTTTGAAAAGATGTTCAATTCGTTCCAGACCAGCAAGGCATCGGGGATGGGTATGGGCTTATCCATCAGTCGTTCGATCATCGAGGCTCATGGAGGAAAAATATGGGCGGACAGGCAGCGACGTGACGGCGCAGTGTTTGGCTTCAGCCTTCCTGTGTGTAAATAAGGCAAAGTAAAAGCGGCCGTCGGGTGTGCCGGGACGTATTCACGGCGTGTCATGACTGGAGACGTCCGGCATGGGGCTCCGCCGCAGGTGACAGCTCAGAGCCGTTCGCGCAAATGCGTGCAGATACGCGCCTCCAGCCAGTAGCGTGCCCGGAACGGAAGGTTGCCTTCGACAAAGCCGACGTGACCGCCGCGGCGTGACAGTTCCAGCGTGACGCCGGGGCCGAGTTCGCCGTCCGTTGGAATCGCGTCCCCGGGAATGAAGGGATCATCGATTGCGTGCAGGATGAGCGTGGGTATGGTGATCGTGTGCAGATACTGCCGGCTGCTCGATCGGCCGTAGTAATCGTCCACATCGCGGAATCCATGCAGCGGCGCCGTGACCTCGTGGTCGAATTTGCGGAAGGTGTCGAGCGCGTCGAGGCGCTCCGGACTGACCGGCATGGTGTGGCCTGGCAGCTTCGCCCGGTAGGAGCGGCGCAGCTTGTTCAGCAGGTAACGCTGGTAAATCCGTGAAACGCCCTGCTCGAGGCGCCAGGCGGCGCGATCCAGGTCGAACGGCACGGAGACGGCGACGGCCGTATGGACAGGTTCCATGCCCGCGCCTTCGCCCAGCGCTTTCAGCAGGACATTGCCGCCCAGCGAGAACCCGATGACCGCGAGCGGTTTCGGGTCGATGCGCCCAACGAGGTGCGCAATGACCGTCTGCAGGTCCGCGGTATCTCCGGAGTGGTAGCTGCGCGCGCGGCGGTTGGGCTCCCCGCTGCAGCCGCGGAAATACATCAGCACCGCCCGATATCCGGCGGCGGCCAGCGCCTCGAGAATGGCGCCCGTGTAGTGGGATTCGAGCGAACCTTCCAGCCCGTGCAGGACCAGTACCAGCGCCCGGCCGTCGTTCCGGGTCCAGTCGAGGTCGACGAAATCCCCGTCCGGGAGTTCCAGCCGTTCCCGTTTCAGTTCGGGATGGCGGCGGCGCCGCAGCAGACTCGGATAGATCGTCTGCAGGTGTGGGCCCGGCAGCCACCAGGCCGGGCGAAACGCACTGGCTGTGATCATCCCGCGCGCGCGGCCGGGCTCCGGTTTCATCAACCGCGATTGCGGATCAGGTCATCGACCACAGAGGGATCGGCCAGCGTGGTGGTGTCGCCGAGATTGCCCATGTCCTTGGCGGCGATCTTGCGCAGGATGCGGCGCATGATCTTGCCGGAACGGGTCTTCGGCAGCCCCGGGGCCCACTGGATGACATCCGGCGTCGCGATCGGTCCGATCTCGGTGCGCACCAGCTTGACGAGTTCCTTGCGCAGATCATCGCTCGGTTCCACCCCCCTGATCAGGGTGATGTAGGCGTAGATGCCCTGGCCCTTGATGTCGTGCGGGTAGCCGACCACAGCGGCCTCGGCCACGGAATCATGCAGCACCAGCGCGCTTTCCAGTTCCGCGGTGCCGAGACGGTGGCCGGATACGTTGAGCACGTCGTCCACGCGCCCGGTAATCCAGTAAAAGCCATCCTCGTCGCGGCGTGCGCCGTCGCCGGAGAAATACATGTCCGGGTAGGTCCTGAAATAGGTGTCGATGAAGCGCTGGTGGTCGCCATAGACGCTGCGCATCATGCCCGGCCAGGGATGGGTGATGACCAGGCTGCCTTCGGCGGGGCCTTCCATGATCTGGCCTTCGGGGTTCACCAGGGCAGGGCGCACGCCGAAGAACGGGCGGGTGGCCGATCCCGGCTTCATGAGGGTCGCCCCGGGCAGCGGCGTGATCATGTGACCGCCGGTCTCGGTCTGCCACCAGGTGTCGACGATCGGGCAGCGGTCATCGCCCACCACGTGGTAGTACCATTCCCAAGCCTCGGGATTGATCGGTTCGCCGACGGTGGCGAGCAGACGCAGGCTTTGACGCGAGGTCTTTTTGACCGGTGCGTCGCCTTCACGCATCAGGGCGCGCAGCGCCGTGGGCGCGGTGTAGAAGATGTTGACCTGATGCTTGTCACAGACCTGCCACAGGCGCGAGACGTCCGGATAGGTCGGGACACCCTCGAACATCAGCGAGATGGCGCCGTTGGCGAGCGGACCGTAGACGATGTAGGAATGACCGGTGATCCAGCCGACATCGGCCGTGCACCAGAAGACATCGCCCTCGTGATAATCGAAGACGTACTTGTGGGTGATGGCGGCGTACAGCAGGTAGCCGCCGGTGGTGTGCAGCACGCCCTTGGGCTTGCCGGTGGAGCCGGAAGTGTAGAGGATGAACAACGGGTCCTCCGCGTCCATGGATTCCACGGGACACTCGGCCGAGGCCTTCGCCGCCTCCTCCTGATACCAGATGTCGCGTCCCTCGACCCAGTCGACGTTCGTGCCGGTCACCCTGACCGTCACCACGGTGCTGACGTTGGGGCAGAATTTCAGGGCGGTATCGACATTGGCCTTCAGCGGGACATGCTTGCTGCCGCGCAGGCCCTCGTCTGCCGTGATGACCGTGTGGCAGTCGGAGTCCAGAATGCGGTCCTTGATGGATTCCGGAGAGAAGCCGCCGAACACGACCGAGTGGACGGCGCCGATGCGTGCGCATGCCAGCATGGCGTAGGCCGCTTCCGGAATCATGGGCATGTAGATGCAGACGCGGTCGCCTTTCTTCACGCCGCGCGACTTGAGGACGTTGGCCATCCGGCAGACATGCTCATGCAGTTCCCGGTAGGTGATTCTGGCGTCTTTGGCCGGATCGTCGCCTTCCCAGATGAACGCAGTCTGGTCGCCGCGGGTTTCGAGGTGCCGGTCCACGCAGTTGTAGCAGACGTTGAGTTTTCCCCCGTCGAACCAGCGGATGTGGCCCGTGTGGAAATCCCAGTCGAGCACCGTCTCCCAGCGTTTGTCCCAGCTCAGGAAGGCTTCCGCCTGTTCCGCCCAGAACGCCGAGGGATCCTCCACGGACTGCCGGTACATCGACAGGTACTGCGCTTCATCGATATGCGCATTCTTGACGAAGTACGCCGGGATGTCGTAGGTCTTGGTGTCGGTCATGCAACTTTCTCCGGTTGTATGGGCGGCCAGCGCAGCTTAAACGCCAGGGTCAGCCATTATATATACGGAAAATGCTGACGCCAGCGCGGATTTGCGCTAGTTGCTGTATTGTGCAGGTGAGGAGAAAGTGCGGCCGGAGGGCAGGGAGTTGACGTTCCAGTGTGCGATCGCCCACTGCAGGAGTTCTTCCGGTGTGGCATCGTCGGCCGACTCGGGGAGTTGCTGGTGCAGGAAGCGCAGCACATCCTGCAGGATGCGGCCGGCATGCTCTTGCCTGACCTCGCGGGCCTGCGTCTGTTTGGCGAGTTTCACGCCAGCACCGTTCACGGCCACCGGCAGGTGCAGGTAGTCGGGTTCGGGCAATCCGAGCAACCGCTGCAGGTAGATCTGCCGCGGCGTCGAATCGAGCAGGTCGGAGCCGCGAACGATATGGCTTATCCGCTGCTCGCCATCGTCGACCACGACGGCGAGCTGGTAGGCGATGAGGCCGTCCGCGCGGCGCACGACAAAATCACCCACCTCCTCGGGCAGCGACTGTCGAATGTGACCCTGCAGACGGTCCTGCACGTCGATGGTGCTGTCATCGACGCGTACCCGCAGCGAACGCGCCCTGCGTCCCGGCGGTAGTCCCCGGCGGCAGGTGCCCGGATACACCGCGCCGCCGGCGCCTGGTAGTCCGTTGTCCGGGATCTCCTTGCGTGTGCACGCGCAGCCGAATATAAATCCGAGCCGTTTCAGTCGTTCGATCGCCGCTTCGTACCGGTCACTGCGCCGACTCTGGTAGGTTACCGGGCCATCCCATTCCAGGCCGAACGCCTCGAGGGTCCTCAGGATGTCGTTGGTGGCGCCGGGCACCTCGCGCGGCGGGTCGATGTCCTCGATGCGCAATTGCCACTCGCCGTGATGATGGCGCGCATCGAGATAACTGCCGACCGCGGCGATCAGGGACCCGAAATGCAGCGGACCGGTCGGCGAGGGTGCGAAGCGGCCGCGGTAGGGTCTGCTGTGTGTAACTGAACAGGACATTGTCTGTCGAAGCGAAAATGCTAAAGCCGGCGTGAGCCGGCTTTCAGCATGGATGAAATCTTCGGGCGGGAAGCTTATCCCATTTGTTTCTCCCGGATCTCGTCGAGTATCTTGCAATCGATGCACAGAGTTGCGGTCGGGCGGGCCTCGAGGCGCCTCACACCGATTTCGACACCGCAGGCTTCGCAGTAGCCGTATTCTTTGTCGTCGAGATGACCGAGCGCCTCGTCGATTTTCTTGATCAGCTTGCGCTCCCGGTCCCGGGCGCGCAGTTCCATGCTGAATTCCGATTCCTGCGTCGCCCGGTCGTTCGGGTCGGGGAAATTCGCCGCGTCATCCTGCATGTGGTGTACCGTGCGGTCCACCTCTTCCATCAGTTCCTTTTTCCAGGTCAGCAGAATGTTTCTGAAGTGCGCGACCTGGGCCTCATTCATGTATTCCTCGCCCCGGGTTTCAGGATAGGCCGCAATGCCCGGCACCGGTCCTACCTTGCTCCTGCCGGTGGCCGCCTTGCTCTTGACCGGCGCTGCCCTGGTGGTTTTCGCCGCTGCGGTTTTTTTCTTCGCGGCGGGCTTGCCCGCGGGCGCTGATTTTTTAACCGGCGCGGCCTTTTTCGCGGTTTTACTACTGCTGGCGGATTTACTGCTGCCGGTTTTTTTGGGCGGAGCGCTTCGGCTGGCTGTCTTCTTTGCCACGGGCTTCTTTACGGCAGCCTTCTTCTTTGCCGTAGCCTTGGGTTTCGCTGTTTTCTTTTTGACAGCCATGTAAACTATCTCCGGAAACAGCCGCATTGGCCAACTGTTTCACATTCAAGTAATTAACATCTCAAGTCATTGTAAAAATGCTGATTATTGGCAGCCATTACGTTACAGGGGCGTTATTTATACGCCTCTTTCGCCATTAGTCAAGAACGGTGCTGCGGCGTTGAACAAGCCCGCCGGGCGCATCCCGGCGATGCCGGCCAACTCTTTAAATACCCTGACTATGTATCACGATGCATTGGCAGTACCCGCGCTCGAGGCCCTGTTGTTCGATGTCGACGGCACCCTTGCGGATACCGAGGAAACGCACCGACTGGCGTTTAATGCGGCATTCTCGGACGCCGGTCTGGACTGGTACTGGGACGAAGCGCTCTATGAAGAGTTGCTGCTGGTCACCGGCGGGCGGGAGCGCATTCGCTTTTTCCTGGACCGATATGCGCCGTCTTTCCGGCCGGCGGGCGATCTCGATGCGACTATCGCCGGACTGCACCGCGACAAGACCCGCATTTATGTGCAGATGCTCTCGCGGGGTGACGTCCCGTTGCGCCCGGGTGTCGAGCGACTGATCCGGGAAACGCGGGCACAGGGCCTGCGGCTGGCCATTGCGACCACCACCACGCCGGAGAACGTGTACAGCCTGCTCGAACACAGTTTCAGCACGAATGCCGCGGACTGGTTTGAGCTGATCGCGGCCGCCGACGCTGCACCCAACAAGAAACCCGCTCCGGATGTTTACCACTATGCGCTGCAACGGCTGGGCCTGCCACCCGAGCGCTGTCTCGCCATCGAGGATTCGGCTAACGGCCTGATCTCTGCGAGACAGGCGGGCGTTGAGGTTCTGATCACCGTCAACGGGTATACCCGGGATCAGGATTTCAGCGGCGCCGCGGTGGTGCTCGACGGACTCGGCGAACCCGGCAGTCCCTGTCACCGGATCGCCGGCGAGCCTGACCCCGGGGGGATGGTCGACAGCGCCTACCTGCACCGTCTGCACGCCTGCGCCTGGAAGGTGCGCCGCACCGGGTCGTCCGGGTAATGTCCAGGTCCGCCCGCCGGATGACGCACATTCAGCCCTTCCACGTGATGGCGCTGCTGGCGCGTGCGCGGGAACTGGAAGCCGGCGGAAGCTCGATCATTCATATGGAAATCGGCGAACCGGATTTCGTAACACCGCAACCGGTGATCGACGCCGGTATCCGCGCGCTGCGAGAGGGCCGGACGCACTACACCCCGGCAGTGGGTCTGCCGGCATTGCGCCGGTGCCTGGCCGGGTATTACCGCGAGCGTTATGGCGTTGAGGTTGAAGCGGAACGTATCGTGATAACGCCCGGCGCCTCGGCCGCCCTGCAGCTGGTGCTGGCGATGCTGGTCGATCCGGGTGACCGGGTATTGATGGCCGATCCCGGCTACCCGTGCAACCGCAATTTCGTCCATCTGCTGAACGGCGTTCCGGTCGGTCTGCCGGTCGACGCCACCACAAACTACCAGCCGGACGCCGCGTGTGTCAGCGCCGCCTGGACCGGGTCCGTGGCGGCGCTGCTGGTGGCCTCACCCTCCAATCCGACCGGCACGCTCCTCTCCGAAGCGGATATCCGCGCGCTGTTTGCTGAGACACAGTCGCACGGCGGCCGCCTTGTGGTGGACGAGATCTATCACGGACTCACCTACGGGGCGGCGGCGAATACCGCGCTTGCCGTTTCCGATGACATTTTCGTCATCAACAGCTTCTCCAAATACTTCGGCATGACGGGCTGGCGCCTGGGCTGGCTGGTGGCGCCGCGGGAGGCCGTCGCCGGGCTCGACAAGCTGGCGCAGAACCTGTATCTCGCGGCGCCGACGCCGGCCCAGTACGCCGCGCTCTCGGCGTTCGACCCCGACAACATCGCCATCCTTGAGGCGCGCCGGCTGGAATTCCGCGCGCGGCGCGACTACCTTCTGCCGGCCCTGCGCGGCCTCGGCTTCGGAATCGACGGCACACCGGAAGGCGCCTTTTACCTCTATGCCGACTGCAGCCGATTCACCGACGACAGCTACGGCTTCTCGGTGTGCTTGCTGGAGGAGGCCGGTGTGGCGATCACACCCGGGCTCGATTTCGGTGACCACCGGCCCGAACGTCACGTGCGCTTCGCCTACACCACCTCGCTGGAAAACCTGCAGGAAGGCGTGCGCCGCCTGAAGGAATACCTGGGGACATAGTCCGCAACACTATGCGGGTTGCTTGAATTCCCTGACCCACATCGCGGTGGCGCCGGCGACCGAGGCGGGCATAGCGAGGAAGTTCACCACCGGTATCAGGGTCATCAGCAACGATGCACCGCCGAAACCCCAGGCCAGCAG
Source organism: uncultured Gammaproteobacteria bacterium (assembly GCA_963763115.1). Lineage (GTDB taxonomy): Bacteria > Pseudomonadota > Gammaproteobacteria > UBA9214 > UBA9214 > CAVQCA01. The sequence goes on along the minus strand of CAVXNM010000030.1, from coordinate 159,374 downwards.
CTTGCGCCCGCGCAGCCGTTTGCGCTGTTCCGAGAAATGCAGGCGGTGGTTGGCCATCGGATAATCCACGTATTCAATGGCCAGCATCCAGGCGCTGAACAACGCCCAGAGGAAGGGAGCAGCGAGATTCACCGGCGGAATCAGGAACAGCAGGCCGAGCGGCAGGGCGCGCAGGACGAAGTAGAGCAGCTTGCGCAGTTCCGAGAACAGGCTGGGGAGGATGTCCCCGAGCAGCGCCTGCCAGCCGCCCGCATCCTCCATGGTTCTGCCGTCCAGGTGGCGTTCAACGGCCTCGGCCAGCAGGCCGTTGAAGGGCGCGGCGACCAGGTTGGTGAGCAGGCTGAAGGTATAGAACACCAGCAGCACCCCGGTAAGCGCGAACAGCGGCCATAGCAGGTAACGCAGCCAGTCGAGCCAGCCCGGCAGCCAGCCCAGCAGCCAGGCCAGCAGGATCTCCAGCCAATGAATACCGACCAGGATGGCCGTGGTGAACAACACCACGCTGATGAGCAGGGGCATGGCCACATAACGGCGCACTCCCGGCTGGCGCATCAGGCGCAGGCCTTCCCTGATATAGCCGATGCCCTTGAGTGCGTCATTCATAAGCTGTCTCCTTCCACGCCGCGACGGGCGAGCAGGGCTGCGCCGTAGGCGGCATCCTGGTGTTCGGCAACGTCGACCGGGATCCCGAGCAGCTCTTCCCGGATGGCCCGCCAGGCGGTATTGGCCGCGCCGCCGCCGACGCTGTGGACCCGCAGCGGGTAGGGCGCGCCAAGTTCCTCGAGCAGGCGGTAGCCGCGCCGTTCGATGGCGGCCATGCCTTCCAGCATGCCCTGGAAAAATTCCGCATCATCCGCCGGTCGCGGCGCGAGTCGCGGCGGCAGTCGCGGATTGTACTCCGGAAAGCGCTCGCCGGGCGCTGCCAGCGGATAGTAGTCCAGGCCGGTGGGTTTGCCGGGCTGCACGCGCGCCGAGAGCCGATCGATCTCCGCGGGCGAGAAGTAATGGCGCAAGACGGCGCCGCCGCTGTTCGATGCTCCGCCCACCAGCCAGTGGTCTCCAAGCCGATGGCTGTAGATGCCATGGTGCGGGGCGTACACCGGGTGTCCCGTGCACACCTTCAGTACCAGCGTGCTGCCCAGCGAGGTGACGGCCTCGCCGGGGCCGGCGCCCGTCGCGATGAACCCGGCCGTGCTGTCGGTGGTCCCGCTGACGATGCGGGTCGCGGCGGGGAAGCCCCAGCGACTGCACCAGGCGGGGTCGAGCGTTCCGATCGGCCGGCCTGGCAGGACCACCTCGGGCAGCAGGGCTCGCGGGATTTCGAGGTGCTCCAGCCAGCTTGGCCAGACGCGATTGACCGCATCGTAGCCCAGCTTCAGGGCGTTGTTCTCGTCGCTGATGCCCTGGCGGCCGGCCAGCCGGCCCGCCAGCCAGTCGGCCTGGTGCACGGCGTGGCGAGCCTCGCGTGTCTGTCCCGCGGCGTGCAGGTAGAGCAGTTTGGCCAGGCTCGAGGTGGGGCCATGGGCGGCGCTCTCCGGCGGCGCCAGCGTGGCGATCCGCCGCGCCTGCTCGATGGCGCGCGCATCGTGGTACATCAGCGCCGGTCCGAGGGGCGTGCCCGCGGCGTCACAGCACAGCAGGGTGGCCGAGGTGCCATCGATGGCAATGGCCTGGACCCCGCCGAGCGGCAGTATCGCGGCAAGCCGGTCGAGCACCACGCCCAGCGCCGTCCACCAGATCTCCGCATCCTGTTCTAATCCAGCGTGGACTTGAACGGGGTCGGGCAGGGATGCGGTGGCCTTGGCCTGGACGCGCGCCGCCCGGTCGATGAGGCAGGCGCGACAGCCCGAGGTGCCAATATCTATCCCGAGGTAGTGTCCGTTCATGGAAATTCCATTCACCGCAAAGACGCAAAGAACGCAAAGAAATTTACTTGTTTTCGTAAAAGAACTTCTCTGCGCTCTTTGCGTCTTTGCGGTGAGAATGTCGTTTCTGAACCAATCGCTGAATAGCGGGCGTGACCGCAAACCGCTCTGGTCTAGTCGAGTTCAACGTAATGCTGCGGTTTCCAGTCGGGCTGGCGGTGTTCCACGACCACGTCGGTATAAATGCCACCGCGGACATTGAATTCCGCCCGCAGGCGCATGAACCGCGGCTCGCAGGTCGCCACCAGGTCATTGAGGATACGGTTGGTGACATCCTCGTGGAACGCGCCCTCGTCGCGGAAGGACCAGATGTAGAGTTTGAGGGATTTGAGCTCCACGCACAGCAGGTCGGGAACGTATTCCAGCGTCAGGGTGGCGAAATCCGGCTGTCCGGTTTTCGGGCACAGGCAGGTGAATTCAGGAACACGGATGCGGATAGTGTAATCGCGGTCCGGATGGGGATTGGAGAAGGTCTCCAGCGCTTTGCTCGGCATTGTCGTCATGGGTGCACACTATAAGCCCGGCGGTGGACCCGTCAACTTGCGATTGGGGCGATAGGAAACACAAGATGTTGGGTTTTTGCCCGGTTGGCCGACAAAAATGTTGTATCCACGGTCCCAAATCTTGTATCTTTCGGGCCCATGCAGCTGTCTAAGATCAAGCTCGCCGGCTTCAAGTCCTTTGTCGACCCAACGACCATCTACTTGCCCAGCAACCTGGTCGGCGTCGTCGGCCCCAACGGCTGCGGCAAATCCAATATCATCGATGCCGTGCGCTGGGTGATGGGCGAGACCTCGGCCAAGCACCTGCGCGGCGACTCCATGGCGGATGTCATCTTCAATGGCTCCACGGCGCGGAAGCCGGTGGGGCACGCCAGCATCGAACTGGTATTCGACAACAGTGACGGCACCATCGGCGGCCAGTACGCCGGCTACAGTGAAATCGCCCTGCGTCGCCAGGTCTCCCGCGACGGGACGTCCGCCTATTTCCTGAACGGCGTGCGCTGCCGGCGGCGCGACATCACCGACATCTTCCTCGGCACCGGCCTGGGGCCGCGCAGTTACTCGATCATCGAGCAGGGGATGATCTCCCGTCTCATCGAGGCCAGACCCGAAGACTTGCGCGCCTTTCTCGAGGAGGCGGCCGGCATCTCCAAATACAAGGAACGCCGGCGCGAGACCGAAAACCGCATTCGCCATACGCGGGAGAACCTGGACCGGTTGAACGATTTGCTCGAGGAGATCGAGAAGCAGCTCGAAAAGCTGAAACGCCAGTCGCGGGCCGCGGAGCGCTTCAAGGAACTCAAGGAGGAGGAACGCCAGGTCAAGGCGGAGCTCCTCGCCCTGCGCTACGGCGATCTGCATGAAAAGTGCACGAGCCGTGAACGCCGTATACAGGAACGAGAACTGGAAATGCAGGCGGAACTCGCCGCCCAGCGGGCCATCGAGGCGGAACTGGAGCAGTCCCGCGATGGCCTGGCCGGCGCGAATGAAACCTTCAACACCGTGCAGGGCCGCTATTACAAGCTGGGCGCCGACGTGGCCCGCATCGAGCAGGCCATCAAGCACGGCAGGGAGTCTCGCCAGCAACAGCAGCAGGAACTGGCCCGCGCCGAACAGACGCTGGGTGAAATCGGCGAACATATCGAACGCGACGTCAGCCGGCTCGCGGAACTGGCTCGGGAAATCGCCCGGATAGAGCCGGGGCTGGCCGAGGCGCGCCGGCACAGCGAGGAGAGCGGCGGGCACCTGCAGGATGCCGAACAGGCGATGCACGCCTGGCAGGCGGAATGGGACGAGTTCAACCGGCACACCGCGGAGCGTTCGCAATCCGTCCAGGTCGAGCGCACGCGCATCGATCACCTCGAGCGACAGCTGGCGCAGCTCGATGACCGCCTGCAGCGCCTGCAGCAGGAGCAGCAGACCCTGGACAGCGCCACGCTCGATGAGGAGGTTGAACAACTGATCGGCGCGGCGCGGGAGCAGGAGGCGCTGGCCACCGAGAAACAGTCGCAGCTGCTTGCGGCCAGCCGGCGCATCACGGATATCCGCGACGGCGTCGGGCGCCACGAACAGGATGTCGCTGCGCTGCAAGTCGCCCACCATGACCTGCGCGGGAGACTGTCCTCCCTGGAAACGCTGCAGCAGGCCGCCCTCGGACAGCGTTCCGGGCTGGTCTCCGGCTGGCTGGAATCCCGGGGTCTGAGGGATGCGCCGCGCCTCGCACAGGAAATCGAGGTCGAGTCGGGCTGGGAGCATGCGGTCGAGACCGTCCTGGGTTTTTATCTCGAAGCGGTGTGCGTCGACGGACTGGAGAATGCCGGGGATCTGCTGGCGGGACTCGATCACGGCGCCATTGCCCTGTTCGATACCCGGGCGGCGTGCGAGGCGGGACAAACCGGCAACGCGCCGGCGTCGCTCTCCGGCATGGTGCGTTCACCCTGGTCGATGGCTTCCCTGCTGAACGGGGTCTATGCCGCGGAAACACTGGGCGAGGCGCTGGCCCGGAAGGACAGCCTGGACATTGACGAGTCCATCGTGACCCGCGACGGCATCTGGCTCGGACGCAGCTGGCTGCGTGTCGCACGCGACGTCGACGAGAAGGCCGGCGTGCTGCAGCGCGAGCGGGAGATCGCGCAGCTTCGGGAAGAGGTCAGCGGGCAGGCCGAGCGCATCGAATCCCTGCGCAACGCCATGGACGAGGCGCGCGCTGCGCTGGTGGCGGTTGAGGGCGAACGCGAGACCTTGCAGGAGCAGTACAACCAGGCCCATCGGCGCGCCAGCGATCTGCAGGCCGGTCTGGCCGCGTGCCAGTCCCGCATCGAGCATCACCGCACCCGCAGCCACGATGTCGGCAAGGAGACCGAGGAGTTGCACGGCCAGAAGAGCGGCGGGCTGGAGGAATACGCGGCGGCTCGCGACCGCCTGCAGGAGGCCCTGACGGCCATCGAACTCCTGAGCGCGGAACGCGAGGAGCGAATCGGCCGGCAGCAGGCCCTGGGTAGCGCGCTGGAAGCGGCGCGGGAACAGGCGCGCAGCGCCCAGCAGGCCGTGCACGAATTTGCGCTGCGGGCCGAGTCGGTGCGCACGGGCAAAGCGGCAATAGAGGACAACCTCGCACGCATGCGCGCGCAGTCCATGCAACTGTCCGGTCGGCGCGATGAACTGACCGGCGTCCTCACGCAGGGGGATACCCCCATCTTGGATCTCGAGGCGGAACTCGAGATGATGCTGTCACAGCACCGGGAAGTGGAAACCGAACTCTCCGAATCGCGCAAGCAGGTCGAGGACATCGAACACCGTGTGCGGGAACTGGAGCAAGAACGAGTTCGCAAGGAGCGTTCCGTCGGCAGCCGACGCGATGAGGTGGCGCAGGATCGCCTCGCCTGGCAGGAAATCAAGGTGCGCAGCGACACCCTGCTCGAACAGATCACCGGGGCGGGCTTCGATTACCCCGGTCTGCTCGAGACCATCGATCCGCAGGCCAGCATAGAGGTCTGGGCGGAGCGCTCGGAGCAGGTGGAGCAGCGCATCCAGCGATTGGGGCCGATCAACCTGGCGGCCATCGAGGAGTACGAAGAGGAGTCCAAACGCAAGGTTTACCTCGATGCGCAGCACGCGGACCTGACCGAGGCGCTGCAGACGCTGGAAACCGCCATCGCCAAGATCGACAAGGAGACACGCGCGCGTTTCAAGGAAATCTATGACAAGGTCGACGCGGGTTTCCGGGCGCGATTCCCGCGCCTGTTTGGCGGCGGGCAGGCCTACCTGGAACTGACCGGCGAGGACCTGCTGGATACCGGCGTCACGGTCATGGCGCGTCCGCCCGGCAAGCGCAACAGCACCATCCACCTGCTTTCCGGCGGCGAGAAGGCGCTGACCGCGATCGCACTGGTGTTCTCCATCTTCGAACTCAATCCCTCGCCGTTCTGCATGCTCGACGAGGTGGACGCTCCGCTTGATGACGCCAATGTCGGCCGCTATTGCGACATGGTGCGGGAAATGTCGGACCGCGTGCAGTTTATCTTCATCACCCACAACAAGGTCACCATGGAAATGGCCAGGCAGCTTACCGGTGTCACCATGCATGAGCCCGGGGTCTCCCGCCTGGTGGCCGTGGATATCGATGATGCGGTCAAGATGGCGGCGATGTAAGCGGTTTTCCGTTATCATTACATCTGGTTTTCACAGTCGGACCCTGATCCATGGATACACTGCGTTGGGTGATACTGCTAATCGGGATAATCATCGTTCTGGGCATCTACGTTTTCAGCACCTGGCAGGCTCGCCGGCGCCCGGAACCTGATGTCAGCCGGTCGAAGCGCAGAAGCGAGCGGATACCCGTCGATGTGCTGTTCGATGATTACCCGGGCAATGCGGCGGTCGACGCCGAGCTGGAAAGTCTCGGCAAGCTGATCGCGGAGGATGCCGATGCCGGCGTTCATGTCGAGACTCCGCCACCCCCGGCCTACGTCCAGCCTGACAAGGTGGTGACCCTGTTTGTGCTGGCGCCGGGTGGTGTCCCGTTCCCGGGCTCGTTCATCATGGACGCCATGAGCGATGCAAAGCTGCAGTACGGCGACATGCAGATCTTCCACTACGAGGAGGCGGATAAGGACGGCCGGCGGACGCTGTTTTCCGCCGCCAATATCGTGGAGCCGGGCACTTTCGACCCGGATGCCATGGAGTCTTTTTCCACGCCGGGTCTGGTCCTGTTCCTCACCCTGCCCGGTCCCTTCGATGCTGTCAGGGCATTCGATGCCATGGTCGAAGCGGCGCGCTCGCTGGCCAACAGTCTCAAGGGTACTGTCTGTGACGCCACCCGCAGCGTGCTTACCAACCAGACCATCGGTCACATGCGCGAGGACATCATCGACTTCCAGCTCAGACAGCGCATCGCCCGAACGGCAACATGAGCGTGCCGAAGGCGCAACGCGAACGCGCCCGGCAACTGCACGAACAGCTACATGAGCACAATTACCGCTACTACGTTCTCGACGACCCGGTCATCTCCGATGCCGAATACGACCGGCTGCTGCGCGAACTGCAGGAACTCGAGGCCGCCTGGCCCGAACTGGTAACCCCGGATTCGCCCACCCGGCGCGTCGGCGCGGCCCCGCTCAAGTCCTTCGGCGAGGTGCGCCATGACGTGCCCATGCTCTCGCTCGACAATGCCTTCAGCGACGGCGAACTGGCCGACTTCGATCGGCGAATGCGCGAACGGCTGGAGGTCGATTCCGTGGATTACGCCGCCGAGCCCAAGCTTGACGGGCTGGCGGTCAGTCTGCTCTACGAACACGGCGTGCTTACCCGGGCCGCGACCCGCGGCGACGGGGTGACCGGCGAGGACATCACCGCCAATGTCCGCACTATCAAGAGCGTGCCGCTGAGCCTGGCGGGGCGAGACATACCGGCGCGGCTGGAAGTACGCGGCGAGGTCTATATTTCCCACGCGGGGTTCGAGCGTCTCAATCGGCAGGCGCTCTCGCAAGGCCAGAAACCCTTCGTCAATCCGCGCAACGCGGCTGCCGGCAGCGTCCGGCAGTTGGACCCCGGGATCACAGCCAGGCGTCCGCTGGAGATCTACTGCTACGGCGTGGGCCGTGTCGAGGGCGGAGATCTGCCGGACCGGCACAGCGACATGCTGGAGCGACTGCGAGACTGGCGGCTGCGGGTCTCCGAAGAGGTGAAACGGGTGCTAGGTCTGGACGGCTGTCTCGTCTATTACCGCGCCATGGAGACACGGCGCGACAAACTACCCTTCGATATCGACGGCGTCGTGTTCAAGGTCGACCGACTGGACCAGCAGGAACAGCTGGGTTTTGTCGCGCGTGCGCCGCGCTGGGCCATCGCCCGCAAGTTCCCCGCCCAGGAGGAGCAGACCCAAGTTCTGGCGATTGACGTCCAGGTCGGACGCACCGGCGCGCTCACTCCGGTGGCGCGGCTGGAGCCGGTGTTCGTCGGCGGCGTTACGGTGACCAATGCCACGCTGCATAACGAGGACGAGGTGCACCGCAAGGACGTGCGGGTCGGTGACACGGTGATGATCCGACGCGCCGGCGACGTGATCCCCGAGGTGGTGAGCGTCATCAGGGAGCACCGCCCCAAGGGCGCCGCGGTATTCCACCTGCCGAAAGTCTGCCCCGAATGCGGTTCGGCGGTCGAACGCATCGAGGGGGAGGCGGTGGCGCGCTGTAGCGGCGGACTGTTTTGTCCAGCTCAGCGCCGTGAGACCATCCGGCACTTCGCTTCGCGCCGGGCCATGGATATCGAGGGTCTGGGCGAGAAGCTGGTCGACCAGCTGGTCGAGACCGGCCTGATACATGAGGTCGACGACCTGTACGGACTGGACGCCGATGCCATCGCCGGCCTGGAGCGTATGGCCCTCAAATCGGCGTCCAATCTCGTCAATGCCCTGGAGAAGAGCAAGGCTACCACGCTGGAGCGCTTCATTTATGCCCTGGGAATCCGCGAGGTCGGCGAGAGCACGGCCCGCGTCCTGGTGCAGGAGTTCGGCGATCTCGATCCCCTGATGGCGGCGGAAATAGAGGAGCTGATGGCGGTGCGCGACGTCGGTCCGGTCGTGGCACGGCATATCCACGCTTTTTTCCGCGAGCCACATAACCGCGAGGTGATAAAAAAGCTGCGCGCCGCCGGGGTGCACTGGGAGAAGGTGGCGCGTCTCCGGTCACGGCTGCTCGCCGGGAAGACCTTCGTCATCACCGGCACGTTGTCGATGCCGCGCGAAGTGCTGAAGCAGCGGCTGCTGGAGGCCGGTGCAAAGGTATCCGGCAGCGTATCGAAAAAAACCGATTACGTCGTGGCCGGCGAGAATCCGGGTTCCAAGTACGACAAGGCGCGGGACCTGGGCATCAAGATCCTGGACGAAGCCGCCTGCCTCGCGCTGCTCGTTTGACGTCATTGTTATGGCGGGTTTTGTGCAACAATTGCTAGCGCTATTACTCGAAGGACGGGCGAAACGCCGGGTTATTATGAATAGGTGCCGGATACGAGAGGTGATTTAACCCCATCTCTCGGTTCCTGTTTCGGGTTTTTGGCAGGGAGGATGTCATGCTGAGTAAACGGGGAGGACTCGCCCTCATGGTATTGCTGCCGGTCTCAGCCTGCACCTGGGTTCCGCTCACCGACGAAGGTTCGAGCGTCCAGGTGCGCACCGTGGACCAGGTGCAGGGTTGTGAACGCATGTCCCGGGTCTCAACGACAGTTAAGGACAGGATCGGCGCCATTCCACGCAGCGAGGAAAAGGTGCGCGGGGAACTTCGAACGCTGGCGCGCAACGAAGCCGCTCGGATTGGCGGAAACGTCGTCGTGGCAGAGACGGAACCGACCGACGGGCGGCAGGTCTTCGTGGTGTATCGCTGTCCCTGATGAAGAATGAGGTGCAGGTGCAAAGCTATTCGCACGTATGAGCACCGAGGTAAACGCATGAATAAATTCGCTCCTGCGGGAATGAATGGAGACATACCTTTGTCGACGGGAATACTGCTATTCCCGCCGCGTGCGGTTAAGATGTGATTGACGGCTCGGCAAGTGTATGGCGAAAGTTAACTAGTCACATCAATATAATTATATATCTATATGTATGTTATAAAAATAATAAATTCGGTGTGTTATGCGAGGGCCCTCTTGCTGACGGCGGTCATGGTTGTTGTTGCACCGACTGCGGCTGGGGAGTACCTCGGTCCTGCCACGATCGAAGGTGCGGTGACCATCGACGCCGAGCAGTTGATTACGCTGGTGGTGGAACGCCAGGATACGGTCCTGATCGACTCCCGTGTCGGGGTAGACCGCAGCGACGGCTATATCGAGGGTTCGGTTCACCTCGTCGATATGAAGACGGACTGTGATTCGCTCGCCAGGCTGGTTGGCTCCTGCACGACGCCGGTCATTTTTTACTGCAATGGCGTTCGCTGTGATCGCAGCGGCAGGGCGGTCGGGATCGCCGTCGCCTGCGGCTACCTGGACGTGTACTGGTTCCGGGGTGGCATCGAGGAATGGCGGGCAAAGGAATTTCCCCTGATCCAGGATGTACCCGGGTGATGACGGGTGAAACGATTTCCTATTAATCTGCTCACCGGCCTCGTGCTCAGCATTGTGCTGCTCGGTGTCATCAGTGCGGCGGCGATTCTGATCACGACGCGCATCTACCGTGATCTGACCTTTGATTTCGAGCGCCAGTACATGAGCAGGCTGTTGGCCATCAAGTCCTCGGATATTCTGCAGCAGCTCGAACGCAATACCTTCCAGCTGGGACTCAGGATCCAGGCCAGCGAGGATTTCAGAACCTCACAGGCGGCGAATGACGAGTTCGTGCTTTCCGCCGAACTTGAACAACAGTTCAAACAGGGTCTGATTACGGCAGGAACCGTCACGGCGGTGGGTCTCTATGCCTTCGACCTGGATTTCAATCTGCTGGGCGCGGCGTTGCGCGATTCCTCCGGCGCATATGGTGGCCCCGTCCTGTGCCCTGACCTGGCGAGCAAGGCGCGCATGCGGGAGGGGTCGAGACGCTTGCAGCCCGCGAGTGAACTCTGCCTGTCAGGGAACCATCCTTATCAGGCCGTGATCATTCCGGTCGGCGGGCTAGATCCAAGCGGCTATCTGCAGGTCGTTTCCGACCCGGCGCCCGCGCTTTACCGTCTCGACAAGGAGCTCAACATGCCCATCCGGGTCGAGTTGCCCGATGACACCCGTCTCTACGAAACGCCGGGGTGGGAGGGAACCCCGACGGCGGGCACCGTGGTCTCGGAATTCATCGTGCACACCAATGATTCGCGCCCGGCGATCCGGATCGCGGCCGCCAGGAATGCCGATGCGTTGGTGCACAAGCTCGACCAGACCGATACCCGGCTGATCGCCGTCGTCATCGCCATCATCCTGGTCAGCGTCGCAACGGCGCTCTGGTTCGTGAAGTACTCGGTGTTCAAACCACTGCAGGATTTGAGCAACCGGCTCCGGGGCGGGCGCCTGGGGAGGGAGGATGTGGTCAGTGAAATGCCGGCCGCGCTGGCGCCTGCCGCACCTGCCAGCTTTCAGGCGCTTGGGGAGCTGTATGAAACGTTGCGGGATATGGCGATACGTGACCCGCTGACCGGCACCTATAACCGCGCACTGCTGGAAGATCGCCTGAAGCAGGCCATCGCCGAACACCGCAGGACGCCGACCATTTCCGCCGTCATGCTGGTCGACCTGGTGCGATTCAAGTACGTCAACGATCTGCTGGGGCATCACACGGGCGACCTGCTGCTCAAACAGGTGGTGGAGCGCCTGGCGGGCGTGCTGCGCGAGTCCGACACCCTGGCGCGTCTGGGAGGCGACGAGTTCGCCATTATCCTGCCGGATACCGACGGTGCACAGGCGTGCCAGGTCGCGCAGAAAATCATGCATGCCATGGAACCTGAATTCGAGGTGGAAAACCACACGCTGTCCGCCTCGGTTTCGATCGGAATCGCCCTGCTGCCCCAGCATGGCGAGGAGGTCGACGCTCTGCTGCGTCATGCCGACTATGCCATGTACGCGGCGAAAAAAACGCAGTCCGACTATGCGATATACAACCCGAACATTACGGAAGAGGCCGCCATGGCCAGGATGGCGCTGGACGGTGTGCTGAACGAGCATATCGAACGCAACGACCTGTTCCTCGTTTACCAGCCCGTTCTCGATTTCCGCACCGACCGGGTGAGTTACCTAGAGGCGCTGGTGCGCTGGCGACAGCCCGACGGTCAGATACTGCTGCCTGAGACCTTTATCCGCGTGGCAGAACAGAGCGGGTTGATACGCCTGCTCTCCGAATGGATCATCAACACGGCGTGCCGGGAACTGGTCCGTCTGCAGCAGGTCAGCCCCGGGCTGCGCATCGGCATCAACCTGTCGATGCACAACCTGCACGACTACAAGCTGACAGAGTTCATCGGGAAGGTGCTGGAGCGCTACCGGCTGGAGTCCGGATGCCTGGCGCTCGAGATCACCGAGACCGGGGTCATGCTGGACCCGAACCAGGTTATCGAGATCCTGAACCAGCTCAGTTCCATGGGGCTGACCCTCTCGATCGACGATTTCGGGACCGGACATTCATCACTGGCCTACCTCAAGCGCCTGCCGGTGCATACACTCAAGGTCGACAAGTCGTTCGTGATCGACATGGATACCGATGACGACAATGCCTCAATCGTCCATGCCACCATCGATCTGGCCCATAACATGGGGCTCACCGTGACGGCCGAGGGAGTGGAAACGCAGTCGGTATACGAGTCGTTGAAGGCCATGGGGTGTGACTACTACCAGGGCTATTATGTTGGAGAACCCATGGAGAGTGCCGCTATCATTGACTGGCTGAACGAGAGTCGCCTGAGGTCAAACCGGCAGGAGGCAGGGAGGGAATGATGCACGGGAGGACGATGATTTTTATCGCAGCGCTGCTTCTGGCATCCTGCAACGACGACGGTGGTTCCGCCGATTCCCGGGAGAACCCGACCCGGGACGGTAACCACGTGTGGAAATCGTAGACCGACATGCTCGACAAGGCGAGGGCGATCGAGGATACCGTCATGGAACAAAGCGTCAAACAGCGTCAGACAATCGATGAACAGGCGCGCTAAGCAGGCTCTAGCGCCTCACCCGCCAATTGCCTGCCGTGAGCTGATATGAGCGAAATCATCACCCTGACGAGCGGCCTGGGGCAGGTCGGAAAAACCCATCTGGGTATCAATATCGCCCTCGAACTGGCCAGAAAGGGCTATGGTGTCGGCTACTATCACGAGGGCGGCGGCCAGCGTTCCCTCAATCAGCTGCTGCAGCTGCGCCAGCGTTCCACGACGAAGCATTCGGACGCAAAGACCGGCGTTACCTGCCATGGGTATCAGGGCGTCGACATCATTGCATCCCGCACCCCGCTCTCGCGCTGGAATGGCCTGGACCGGGAAGAACTGGCCTCGCTGGTTGCCGCTCACGAGGTGTGGTCCGGCTACGATGATCTCGTGATCGATACCTCCGACATGTCACCGCATGCTGTCATTGCCTGCTGCAGACGCTCCTGCCGCGTACTGCTGGTGGTGACACCCGAACCAGGGTCTCTGGCAGGGGCGTTTGCATTGCTCAGAATTCTGCACCTCAACGCCTGCGACAGCCCGGTGGCGCTGGTTGTCAATCAGGTGGATGAGGCCGCGCAGGCCGCTGCGATTCATGCCCGCTTTACGGAAAAGACGCGTCACTATCTGGGACTGGAGATCCCCCTGCTTGCAGCGGTCGTCCGCGATGAACATGTGCAGTCCGCCACGCGCCACATGCAGTCATTCACCTCGATGTTCCCCGAGTCGATGGTGTCCGGTTGTCTCGTTAAACTGGTTGAGGAATTGCTGGATGCGCGTTCGACCGCCGGGGAGCATGCCGGGTTGTCGGAGTTCTGGAAGTACCTGGCCGAAGGCGTACGCCTGCCCGTGCGTCTGCCCGGCAATGCGAACCTGGCGGAGTTCGAACCGGCGGATGAGGTGGCGTCGCAGGACGTTGCACAGCCGATCGTTGATGATATCCGGGCCGAGGCGACGCTGCTGCGTTTCGAGGGCCCTCTGGGAAGTATGGGCAGCGTCATGGAGAACTTCTCGGGCGTCATGCACTTCCTGGCCGATGACATGCAGGCATTTCACGACCGGCTGGAAGATGTGCACAGCGATGTCTACCAGGGAGCGCAATGGTCAACGCCGGATTGCGGCATTCTCGAAATGACGCTGGCGGCGATCCTGGACACGTTGCGGCATTGCGTGAGCCGCCAGCAACAGGTCTGTTTTCAGGTCGAGGAGGATCCGGTCAGCGGTGAGGAGGTCAACTGGCTGGCACCGGGATATTACATCAAGTACGTACTCATCCTGCCCGGGCAGGAAGACATCATCGATCGGGTAAGACAGGAGATGGAGCGAGTGCCTGGCTTGCAGCTCAGCAAGGGCCATGACGGTGAGTGTATCTGCGAGGTGATCTCGAGCGCTCGCGATGCCTGTCTCAGCGTGATTCATACCCCGCACGGTGAACTCCGCGTCAATTACTGGCACCGGCCGGACCGGCGCAAACGCCTGCGGGCGCAGGAAACCGTGAAGGATATTCCGTCCGACAGGGGACGGGATCGCCAGCCGTCGAGCAAGCTGCTGCACTGAGGCGGTCACGGCCCGGGATGTCATACGCAGCGCAGCTTCGGCTGAATGAAGGTGAATCCCAACAGTGTCAAGGTTTGTGTACTTCCCGTTGGGCTGCCCTCAGCCCAACCTGCACGAATCGGTCGCGGGTGACAGGGTGAACCGGATGATCGCGCCGTTGTGCGATCATCCGGTCGTGAGCCTACTTACCGGTGATCTCGATGTTCGCCGCTTCCCGGACCTGCTGGATGTGCTGCTGCAACTGCTGGTTCGCCACCAGCACCTTGAGGCGATCCTTGATGTCATCGAATGCGGGCGGGGTGCTTTCCCGTGTGTCTTCGAGCAGGATCACGTGCCAGCCGAACTGGGTCTGCACCGGTACTTCGGTATAGCTGCCCTTTTCAAGCCCGGCGACGGTATCGGCAAACGGCTGAACCATCTGGGTGGTGGAGAACCAGCCGAGGTCTCCGCCTTCAGATGCCGAGGTGTCGGTTGACTTCTCCTTGGCCAGGGCGCTGAAGTCGCTGCCCTTGTCGAGCTCCTGGATGACCTCTTCGGCCTCTTCCCGCGTCTTGACGAGAATATGCCGGGCCTTGTATTCGGTCCCGGGCTTGCCGATTTCCTTGTCGTAGACCTCCCTGGCCTGTTCGTCGGTGACGGGGTTCTTCTGTACGTAGTCCCTGATGGCAGCGCCGGCGAGCAGGGTGCGCGTCTGTTGATCCATGGTGGCGACGATGGTCGGACTGGTATCGAGTCCCTTGCTGACGCCTTCCTGGCGCATCAGCTCCAGGCTGATCACTTCATTGAGAATCTCCTGGTCGTCGACGTCTTCTCCCTCACTCTGTTTCGCCTTGCGCTGGGCGCCGTAGATGTCGAGTACCGATTTCATGATGGGCGTGCCGTTGACCGTGGCGATGACCGGACCCTCGGGTACCGGGGTGGCCGGCGCTGTCGCGGCCTGACCGGGTGACTGCGGCTGATTGCAGCCATATATCGCGAACAGGAGTAGCGGTAGTAGCAGATAAACAGGTTTTTTCATCGATCATTACCTTTTGGTTGGGTTGGTTTCGGAGTGTCCCTGTGGTGTGTTTGCCTGGATGCTGAGCGCGTGGATTTCCGTGTGCATCATGTCGCCGATGGCGTCATAGACCATGCGGTGCCGCTGAATCAGGTTCTTGCCCTGAAACGCCCCGGACACGATGTGCACGATAAAGTGTCCTCCGCCGCTGGCCGCACCGGCATGACCGGCATGACGGGCGCTTTCATCTATGATTTCCAGCGATGTGGGCTGCAGTGCCTGCGTGAGGCGTGAGCGGATCGTGGCGAGTCGGTCTGTGTTCATCAGGGCAGAACCTTTTTGAAGGGCTTGACGATGATGCTCTCGTAGACGTCCGCCGCCACGTAGGGGTCGGCATCCGCCCAGGCGCGGGCCGCTTCGAGGGAATCGAACTCGGCAACCACCAGGCTGCCCGTGAAGCCGGCGGCGCCGGGGTCCGGGCTGTCGACGGCGGGGTGCGGACCGGCGAGGATCAGCCGTGCATCGCTTTTCAGGGATTCGAGTCGCGACAGGTGGGCGGGTCGGGCCTGCAGACGTTTGTCGAGGCTGCCGGGCTTGTCCTGGCTGATGATGGCATAGAGCATGACCGGGCCCGCTATTCCTTGCCGCCGTCGGCTTGCATGAAACGACTGAGGTAAAAGGCCTGGGCGAAGACGAAGACGAGCGTCAGCCCCAGCATCCCGAATAATTTGAAATTAACCCAGGTTGCCTCGCTGTAGTTATAGGCGACGAAAAGATTCACCAGGCCGATGGCGATGAAAAACAGGGTCCACGCCCAGTTCAACTTCAGCCACACCTCGGCGGGTACGCTGATGGCATGGCTCATCATGCGCTCCACCAGCGTGCGCTGGCCGATGAAACGGCTGCCCAGGAAGAACACGGCGAACAGCCAGTTGACCACGGTGGGTTTCCACTTGATGAAAACCGGGTCGTGCAAAACCAGGGTGAGGCCGCCGAAAACGACGAGTATCCCGAGCGTGACCAGGTGCATGGTCTCGAATTTCCGGTGTTTCAGCCAGTAAAGACCGGTTTGCAGGAAGGCAGCGGCGATGGCGACCGCCGTTGCCACATAGATGTCGTACAGCTTGTACGCCAGAAAGAACAGCAGGATCGGGAACAGGTCGAACAGAAACTTCATGGTGTATGCCAGCCGTACTCGGGAGATGGTTGCGCGCGCAGGAGCCCGAAAGGGAGGAAATGATAGTCTTTTAGCGTCAATTCTTAAACCAGTTCGGCGAAAATCCGGGTCACGGCATCGCGGTGTGCTCAATGCAGCGTGCGGTTGGTCGTCCACTGCCGGTGGTATTTTTCCATCACCTGACGCACATGGGCCGGGTAGTTCAGTGCCTCCATCTGCTGCATGCCCGCGGCGAAGAATTGCGCCGCATCCTCCGGTAGATGGTGGATCAGGAAGGTAAAGGCCTCCTCCATGGTGGCCGGATCGTGGCTGCGCGTGGCCACGATGCCGCGGTTCAGCAACAGGACCCGCCAGGGCCGGCCGGGATTTATTTTTTCGAGGTCTTCACGGATGACAGGGGAAACCGCGCCGGTGATGCGTCCCATCACGGTGCTCAGCTGCCCGAGTTCCCCCGGCTCGGTGGTGCGGTTGGCGATCAGTGCCAGGGCATCGACGAGCACCTCGATCGAGTCGAGCCGGCCGCCATGAGCGGCGACCCACAGGGCTAGCTCAACGGTGAGACTGGCAACGCTGTCCCGCTGATCCGCCAGTTCCGGCTGCTTGACCAGGGTCGTCAGGTTCTCCTGCAGCTTGAGGGCGTATTCGCCGAGTTCGGTAATGTCCTCGCCGCCTGCCCGATGCGGTGTCTGGCTGCCGTGTTCTATCCGGCTGTCGGCCTCGACGCGTGTCATCACGTCCACCAGCTGCCGCAAGGCCTCCGCCAGCAGTTCCAGGTCGGCGCCCTCGCTGGTCCGCAAGGCGGCGTCCCCGGAACGGGCCATGGCATCGAGGACGCGGTCGATGCCGGAACGGAAGGAGTCTAGATTGCCTGTGGGTATATGCATGGTGTTCTGGACGCTATGGTACCGGTTTGCCCGGTGGGGCGCGACACCGTCAACCCCACGGCGTGCGGGTTTATACCGGCAGATCCACGGCATGTCCTGTAGAATGTCGCCATGACGCTCCACCATGATCTCCACAGTCATTCTTTGGCATCCGACGGTACCCTGACTCCGGCCGGCCTGGTGCAGGCGGCCCGCGATGCCGGAGTGAACGTGCTTGCCCTGACAGACCACGATACAACCGACGGTATCGAGGAGGCCGGCCGGCAGGCCGCTGTCGACGGCCTGCGGTTGATCCCGGGGGTCGAGATCTCGGTCAGCTGGGAATCGCTCACTATCCACATACTAGGCCTGAACATCGATCCGCAATGCGAAGTCCTGCAGGCGGGATTGTCCGGGCTCAGGGCATTTCGTGACTGGCGGGCAGCGGAGATCGGCCGGCGCCTGGACCGGGCCGGTATCTCCGGGGCTTACGCGGGGGCCTGCGCCCTGTCCAGGGGACACATCGTGAGTCGAACCCATTTCGCGCACTATCTGGTTGCCAATGGCCATGCGCGTTCCATCGCCCAGGTGTTCAAACGTTTTCTGGTGCACGGCAAGCCGGGATACGTAGCGGGGCAGTGGGCCAGCCTGGAGGATGCACTGGGCTGGATCGCCGCGGCGGGCGGACTGCCGGTTATCGCCCACCCGGCCCGTTATCCCATGACCGGCAGCAAACTGCGTCGGCTGGTCGGCGAATTCCGCGAACTGGGCGGCGTTGGCATGGAGGTCGTATCGGGTTGCCATAGCCGCAACGACATCAATACCATGGCAGGCTGCGCGCGCAGCATGGATCTGCTTGCTTCGCGCGGCTCGGATTACCACGGTCCGGAAAATCCCTGGGTGCACCTCGGCCAGCTGGAGGAGCTGCCGGTGGGTTGTCGGCCGATATGGAAAAGTGCGCGCTGGCCGGTCAATTAGTGTCCGTCCATTAACGCCATTTTCACCGCAAAGACGCAAAGATATTCTTTAAAGAAAACAATTAACACTTTGCGCTCTTTCGGCAACTGCTCCATGCGTTGCTCTAACTCCTGCATCCATGCAGTCGTGCGGCTTCGCGGTGGGTTTATTCCTTTGTGGATGGCCATCAGATATAGAGGCTTCATGCCGGGTAACTTCTGTAATGACCGTCGGCCGCAGCGACTCCGGTTGTCTAGCGTACAGGGAGGTATTCACAGCGTGTCACGAAAGAAGTTACCCGGCATGAGGCATTATTTTTAATGTCATAGATAACAGTCATCGATAAACATCGCATGCCATACCTGCAATCATGAGTCAGTTTTTCCAGATACACCCGGTTAATCCACAGGCGCGGCTGATACGGCAGGCCGTCGAGATCATTCGCGCGGACGGTCTCATCGTCTATCCGACGGATTCGAGCTATGCGCTGGGCTGCCATGTTGGCGACAAGCGCGGCATGGAACGCATTCGCCGCATCCGTGCGATTGACGGCAAACACAACTTCACCCTGGTCTGCCGGGATCTTTCCGAGATCGCCATCTACGCCAGGGTCGATAACAGCGCCTACCGCTTGCTGAGATCCCTCACCCCGGGTCCCTACACCTTCATTCTCAGCGCCACCCACGAGGTGCCGCGCCGTCTGCAGAATCCGAAACGCAGGACCATCGGAATACGCGTGCCCGATCATCCCATCGCGCAGGCCCTGCTCGCCGAACTGGGCCAGCCTCTGATGAGCTCGACCCTGATCCTCCCCGGAAAGGATATGCCCGAAACCGAAGCGGCCGAGATACGCGAACGCCTGGAGCGCGAGGTGGATCTGGTTATCGATGGCGGGCACTGCGGGTTCGAACCGACAACCGTGATCGACATGAGCGAGGGGGCGCCGCAGGTGCTGCGCCAGGGCTGCGGGATCGTCGAGAATCTGTCCTGAAACCGCGCCGTCGTCACGGCTGGCCTGTCGGGTCAATCCGGGTATAATTCGCAGATGCAGAATCTCTCGACGGTCCAGTTTGCGGCCATTGCAATCCTGCCCCTGCTGTTCGGCATCACCCTCCATGAAGTCGCTCATGGTTGGGCAGCCAAACGCCTGGGCGACAAGACGGCCCTCATGATGGGACGGCTCACGCTGAATCCGCTCAAGCACATCGATCCGCTAGGAACCATCATCGTTCCCGGCCTGATGATGCTCGCCGGCGGCGCCATTTTTGGCTGGGCAAAACCCGTGCCGGTGACCTGGCAGAATCTCGGGAATCCGAAACGCGACATGGCGCTGGTTGCCCTGGCAGGGCCCATGGCCAACCTGGGGATGGCGTTTCTCTGGGCCCTGATTGCCCGGCTGGGCATCCTGCTGTATGCGGTTTCCCCGTGGGCCTCGAAACCGATGATGCTGATGGGCAAGGTCGGCATCGTTCTCAATCTGGTGTTGATGGTTCTCAACCTGCTGCCGTTGCCGCCGCTCGACGGTGGGAGGATCATGACCAGCCTGCTGCCGGGTCCTCTGTCCTACCGGTTCAGCCGTATCGAGCCCTACGGCTTCTTCATCCTGATCGCGCTGCTGATGACCGGCGTGCTGTGGAAATTACTGGGCCCGCCGGTAACGGTTCTCGAGAACCTCTTCAGCCTGGTGTCCGGCATCTAGGAGCCTGTCCGAGTAATGATGAACCTACTGCGAAAGCGCCACGAAGGCCCATATGCACGCAAATCCTCGTCAAATAGTACCCACTATTCTCCTCGAATTTGTGTGCATCTGTTCTCGCCGTGCCACTTTCTCGTAACGGCTCCCATTACTCGGACAGGCTCCTAGCCCGGGCTGGGGATACCGTATGGTGACAAGCCATTCACGGGTTCTCTCGGGCATGCGCCCCACCGGGCGGCTGCACCTCGGCCACTATCATGGCGTTCTCAAGAACTGGGTCAGACTGCAGCATGAGTTCGACTGCTTCTTCTTCGTGGCCGACTGGCACGCGCTCACCACGCACTACGAGGATTCACACATCATCGCGGAGAGCGTCTGGGATATGGTCATCGACTGGCTGGCAGCCGGTGTCAACCCTGGTTATGCCCAGCTGTTTATCCAGTCACATGTTCCGGAACATGCCGAACTGCATCTGCTGCTTTCCATGGTGACGCCGCTCGGCTGGCTGGAGCGGGTGCCGAGCTACAAGGACCAGCAGGAGAAGCTGCGGGAACGGGACCTCGCCACCTACGGGTTCCTCGGTTACCCGCTGCTGCAGAGCGCCGACATCCTCATCTACGGGGCCGACAAGGTGCCGGTTGGTGAGGACCAGGTGGCCCATGTCGAGCTGACCCGCGAGGTGGCGCGACGATTCAATCACGTCTTCGGGCGCGAACCGGGCTTCGAGGAGGCGGCCCAGGCCGCCATCAAGAAAATGGGTAAAAAGAATGCGCGGCTCTACAACGACCTGCGCAAACGCTACCAGGAGCAGGGGAATCGCGAGGCGGTGGCGGTGGCGCAGGCCCTGCTGCAGGAGCAGCAGAACCTTACCCACAGCGACCGCGAACGCCTGCTCGGGTATCTCGAGGGTGGCGGACGCATGATCCTGACCGAGCCGGAAGCCCTGCTGACACCGGCCTCGAAAATGCCCGGTCTGGACGGGCAGAAAATGTCAAAGTCCTACCACAACACCATCACCCTGCGCGAAGACCCGGAGGCGGTCCGCCAGAAAGTGCGCACCATGCCGACCGATCCGGCGCGCATTCGTCGCACCGATGCCGGGAACCCTGATGTCTGCCCGGTATGGCAGTTGCACCTGGTGTACTCCGATGACGCCCTCAAGGCCTGGGTGAGGGAAGGGTGCACGACGGCCGGTATCGGCTGCCTGGAATGCAAGCAGCCGATCATCGACAGCATACTGGGCGAACTCGCGCCCCTGCAGGAACGGGCGCGGGAATACGAGCAGGACAAGGACCGGGTGCGCGCCATTATCGCCGAGGGCTGCGAGGCTGCCCGCGATGTCGCCCGCGAAACGCTGGAAGAGGTGCGCGCGGCCATGGGGCTGGATTACTCACCGCCGAACCTGATGGGGAATCGAGACATATCCCCGAAACTGGGTTAGAATCCCCGCGGACGGCTGAAGTCGTCCCACGGTCACGTTAACGCTGTAACGCCCAGGGCACTACATGAGCGAGAACCCGAACCGCGAAGCACTAACCGATATCCCGACGCAGGAAGAACTCCCCCTCGCTATAGTACAGGGCCAGGCACTGGCCTCGTTTCCCAAGGATCTCTACATACCCCCGGACGCCCTGGAGGTTATCCTCGAGGCTTTCGAAGGCCCGCTGGATCTGCTGTTATACCTGATCCGCAGGGAGAACCTCGATATCCTCGATATTCCGATCGCCGAGATCACGCGCCAGTACACCGCCTATATCGAGATCATACACACCATGCGGCTCGAACTGGCCGGTGAATACCTGGTGATGTCGGCCATGCTGGCCGAGATCAAGTCGCGCATGTTGCTGCCGCGACCGGCGGGCGATGAGGACGACGAGGAAGATCCCCGCGCCGAACTGGTTCGCCGCCTGCAGGAATACGAACGCTTCAAGCAGGCCGCCGGGGATCTGGACGCCCTCCCTCAACTGGGTCGCGATGTCTATCAGGCCGTGGCGGAGCGGGTCGACGGCAAGCTGCTCAGGCTGCCTCCGGAGGTGGACCTTCAGGATCTGATTTCTGCGTTCCAGGAGGTGATGAAACGCGTCTCCATGTTTGCCCATCATCACGTGCAGATGGAGTCGCTGTCGGTGCGCGAGCGCATGTCCAGCGTCATGAATGCCGTACAGGCCCACCGCTATACCCGCTTCCTGGACCTGTTCACCCCCGAGGAGGGACGCATGGGCGTGGTGGTGACGTTTCTGGCCGTGCTCGAACTGACCCGGGAATCCCTCATCGAGCTCACCCAGACCGAGCCGTTTGCGCCGATTCATGTCAGGGCGGCTTCCAGTGTTGAACAACTTCCCGAGCAGGCGACAGCATGAGCGACGAACAGCAAGCCGCTGAACGGCAAGCCGACGAACTGCCGGTCGGCGATTACCCGGTCGGTGAACCGCATGGCGGTGAACCCCAACACGGTGAAGCGCCTGCGGACATCGGCCAGCTGAAACGGATCGTTGAGGCCATCCTGCTCGCCGCGGGCCGGCCGTTGAACCTGGACCAGCTGCTGGCCCTGTTCACCGATGAAGAGCGACCGGAGCGCGGCGACCTGCGCGGCGCGCTGGCGGCGCTCGCCGATGAGTACGCCGGTCGCGGCATCGAACTGTCCGAGGTCGGCAGCGGTTACCGCGTCCAGATCCGGCAGGAGATGCAGCCCTGGGTGTCGCGCCTGTGGGAGGAGAAGCCCGCCCGCTACTCGCGCGCACTGCTGGAGACGCTGGCGCTGATTGCCTATCGCCAGCCGATCACGCGCGGCGATATCGAGGATGTGCGCGGCGTCACCGTGAGTACTTCCATCATGAAGACCCTGCTGGAAAGAGATTGGATACGCGTCGTCGGTCATCGCGAAGTGCCCGGTCGTCCCGCGATGTACGGCACCACGAAACGGTTTCTGGACTATTTCAGCCTGAAAAATCTCGAGGAGCTGCCGACCCTCGCCGAACTGCGCGACCTGGGGTCGTTCAGCCCCGAACTGCAGCTCGATTTGCCGGATACGGTTGTCGACAGCCGCCTGATGCCGGTCAATGATGAACCGGACGCGCCGTTGCACGCGCAGGAAGAGGATGCAACGATCGGCGAGTCCGCGGAAGACGCCTCCGCCTCCTAGCCTTGCCGTCTTACGGCTTATGGCAGAACGTCTGCAAAAGATCCTCGCGCGCGCCGGTTACGGATCACGTCGCCAGATAGAGGACTGGATACGCGCCGGCCGCATCTGCGTCAATGGTAGTCCTGCGGAGCTGGGGCTCAGCGTTGGCGCGGAGGACACCATCGAGATCGACGGCCGGCCGGTTTCGTTGACCATCGCCCGCAGCCAGCCGATTCCACGGACCATCCTTTACCACAAACCCGCGGGTGAGCTCACGACACGCGCCGACCCGGAAGGTCGCCCGACCGTGTTCGACAGGCTGCCCCCGCTGAAGACCGCACGCTGGATCGCGGTCGGACGACTCGACCTGAATACGGACGGACTGCTGCTGTTCACCACCGATGGCGAGCTGGCCAATCGTCTCATGCACCCTTCCTCCGAGGTCGAGCGGGAATATGCCGTGCGTGTGCTGGGTTCGGTGTCGCCCGAGGTGCTCGAGCGCCTGCTCGGCGGTGTGGAACTGGAAGACGGCAGGGCGGCTTTTGCCGCTCTTCGGGATGCCGGCGGCAGCGGCGCAAACCACTGGTATCACGTCACCCTGAAGGAAGGCCGCAACCGCGAGGTGCGGCGCCTGTGGGAATCGCAGGGCGTGACGGTGAGCCGCCTCATGCGGGTGCGCTTCGGTCCGATCGGCCTGCCGCGGGAATTGCGCCCGGGTCGACACCGGGCATTGACCCGCCCCGAGATCGTGGCGCTCTACCGCGCGGCCGGTCTCACGCCACCGCGGGTATCTGCAGCGCGCGTCACTGGTGGAAAATCCGCGGCCGGCAAACGGGCGAAAACGCCGTATCCAGCGCGAAAACGCAGAGGACGCGGAGAGACACGGTAATCACTCCACGGTGAATTGCTTTCCACTGACGCCCCTGCTGTCGGTGGAGAGCAGATACAGGAAGGGCTTGAGTACCTCGTCCGCCGCCTTCCGCCGGCTCGGGTCTTCGGCCGGATAGGCGATCAGGCGCAATGCCGTGTGCACGGGTCCCGGGTCGATGCTGTTGGCGCGTACCGGGGTGTTGGCTTCCAGTTCGTCGGCCAGAATCTGCATCATGTTCTCCAGTCCGGCCTTGGAGACGCCATAGGCACCCCAGTACGCCTTCCCATGGCGTCCCGCGGCATCGGAGGTGAAGACGATGGAGGCATCATTGCCGCTGCGTGTCATCAGGTCCAGGCAGGCCCGGGTCAGCAGGTAGGGCGCATTCAGATTGATCTGCATGACCTGATACCAGAGTTCGTCCTCGAAATGCGTCAGCGGAATCAGTGCACCGAGAAAAGCCGCATTGTGCACCAGCCCGTGCAGCTGTCCGAACTCCCGCTCGACAGTCTGCGCGAGCGTGGCGTAATCGCCCGGCGTGGCGCCCTGCAGGTCCAGTGGATAGAGCGCGGGTCCCGGGTGTCCCGCCGCCAGGATCTCATCGTAGGCCTGTTCCATCCCGCGCACGTTGCGGTCCAGCATGATCACCGTGGCGCCGTGTCTCGCGCAGGAGCGCGCAAGCGCCCGGCCGATACCGTCGGCGGCGCCCGTGATCAGTATGATCCTGTCGGCCAGCGCGTTTTCAGTGGGTTCCCAGTCGTGGGGCAGGCGGGCTGTGGCGGTCATGAGGACGACGATTATACAGGGGATTTTTCCCGCGCTGATAACCCGTATTCGGTTCGCCCCAAGCCACCCGGCAACTCAGGAATGATGTGCACTCGTCGTGTGTCCGGGTATGACTGCCTTTCGTTACAGGCGTGATCACCGACATGAATATTAACGGAAATTGATTGATGTCAACCTCAGGCGGAAACGAAGCTGTACACTGAAAACAGTGCCGGGGCGGGCAGCGGGAATGACGCCCGGGAGTGACAGTTACACGACGATGCTGAACCAGACGATGCTGGATAAAATTCCGCTGTTTTCCGATCTCGACAAGGCCGAACTCGAGTTGCTGTCCACCCGAACAGTGACCCGGCAATATCCGCGCAACGCGATTATTATCAATGAGGGTGATCTCAGCGATTCCCTGTACGTCATCCGCTCGGGCAGCGTGAAAGTGTTTCTCAGCAACGAGGAAGGCAAGGAAGTCATACTGAATGTCCAGAGACCCGGCGAGTATTTCGGTGAACTGGCGTTGATCGATTCCGGCCCGAGATCGGCTTCCGTCATCACGCAGGAGAAAACCACGCTGTCGCTGATTTCGAAGTCGGACTTCGAGGATTTCCTGCGGCACCATCCGGCGGCCACCGTCAAGATCATGCAGGGACTGATCAAGCGACTGCGGGCGTTGTCGGAGAGCGTGAGAAGCCTGGCCCTGATGGATGTCTATGGCCGGGTCGCGCGCTTGCTGCTCAAGCTCTCGCAGCCGGAGGGTGATGTGCGGGTGATTCATGACGCCCTGACCCAGCAGGACATCGCCGACCGGGTGGGCGCATCCCGCGAAATGGTGAGTCGCATTCTCAAGGACCTGAGAGAAGGCGGCTACATCGAGATCAACGACCGCCATATCACCCTGCGGGAGCGGTTGCCGCACGGGTGGTAGACGCGGGACTACCCGCAGGCATGCGCGTCGATAGTGCGGCGGAGCGCTGCCAGGCTGCGGATACGATCAGTCAGGGAAGAGGGGCAGGACTCGTCGAGACCCCGTCCGGACAATTTAACCCGCTGATTACCGCATCCGACGCTCCCGCCTCTCCTTCCGCTGTCTGATGTATTGCCTGCGCAGGCGTACTAATCAGCTTAGTAGTGTCGCTGGCAGGGTGAAAACTTAAACCCGTGTTACGTGCAGATCTTGACCCAGCCACCTGCTATCCAGACGTAAAAGCACCCGGGACTGTGCTTGGTGGTGACGACCGCCGAAGCCCAGGCATGTGGTGGCATGGGAGCATCTTTGCTGTGTTTCCCATGAGGAGATGTCACGTCGACGACGTTGCCTTCTTCATCGAGGTGGAATTCGACCGGTATAGTTTCCTTGATTGTAGCCATGTGTAGCCCTCCCTTATGGTGTTGTTGATGGCTCTCCCTTTACCGGGTCGGCCGGTTGCTCAGCGGTCTGCTGTTGCCACTGATTCCGAAATTGTTTCGTCAGGTGCTCGCGGACCTTCCGTTTCAGCCTGTTATTGCGGTGAAAACACGCGTTGGCGATTGCGCGGCAGGGCTGTCCCGATTTTTTTGCGCTGCTTTGTGCATTCTCAAGACGCGCCTGACGTTCAGAAGGACAGGGTCAGGCGCGTGAAGAAAAACCGCTCCGGATAGACCTGCGGATTGAAGGGATCGGTATCCACGAACTTGAAGTTCTCATCGAACAGGTTGCTCACCCCGGCGGTGATGAAGCCGTAACGCTTGGGCAGGCGGTAGCCCACCGAGGTATCCACCAGCCAGAACTGGTCGTTCTTGTCCTCGGTCGGCGCGTTGGGGACGAATACGGGGCCGGCGGTGGAAAATTCACCCTGCTGGTTGTAGTACGTCGTGCGCAGGCGCGAGAAGAAGCCGCTGGGATGAAAATAGTTCACGGTCAGCGGCACACGCTGGGTCTGGACCCGGTTGGCCTGGAATTCCCCGGTGAATGCCTGTTCCCGCTTGAAGTCCTCGTACTGGTACTCCGCGCTCGCCGCCACGCGCTGCGTCGGTGTCCAGTAAAGATAGGCGCGCCCGAACTGCTCGTCCCAGTCGACTTCAGCGGGATTGCCGTCGATCAGGGGAACCTGCGTGTCACGCCAGCGGTACTCCGCTCCGCCGGAAAGATCGGCACTGAATACCTGGTCGGCGGCCAGGCCGTAGACCTTCGCCTCGGTGCCGAACGTCTCGTCGTAGAACTGGTTGAAGCCGGCGACTTGGGTCGGCTCGATGGTCTGGGCGCTCGTCAGGTTGCGGGTGATGGTCCGGAACGCCGCGGCGCGCAGCGTGGTGGATTTCGTCGCCTGCCAGGTGAGGCCCAGTTTGGGGTTGAGTTTCTGCACACCCAGGTGGGATTTCGCAGTGGGCTGCGGAGCGCCGTTCGCCGTCGTGTGCGTGGTCTGGTCTTCGCTCAGGTCATCGTAACTCGCGCCGGCCGTGACCAGGAATGTCTCGGCAACTGAAATATTGGCATAGCTGTAAACGTTCTTCTGCTTCTTGTTCTGATCCCGGCTGGTAACGACATTCGAATCCGGGAATATGGGCGGTGCGAAGGTGGTGTCAGCGGAGGTGTCTACCGTGCTGTCACCACTGAAATAGCCTGCACCGCTCACCAGCCGTAAGTAGCGGCCATGGTAGAGGTGTTGCAATTCCGAGGTATAGCTATCCTGGTGGTTTTCCACATCTGCACCTGTATTCGAACTGATGGGCGGCAGACCAGGGATCGGCGGCAGGTCCTGCGAAAAGGAGTTGCTGTAATCAGAGTCGAAGTCATGCAGCTTGATGAACGAGGCAATGACCTCGGATTGCGGGTTGAACAGGTGGTGCAGGCCCAGCCGGTAGCTTTGGGCCGTTGTCTTTTCGCGCTGGTTGGGCAGGAAATCATCCGGCTCGAAGCGCTGCACCAGATCGCCGTTCTTGATGCGCCGGTCGCGGTATTCGGCCTGCACGCTGGTCCGGTAGCTGAGTGCGCCCTGGACGAACAGGTTGTAGATGTTCTGCTTCTGGTCGTTGTTGTCGCGGTAGCCGTCGCTCTGGTAGTGGAACTGGCCGGCGCTCCAGGACCAGTTGTTGTACACGCCGTTCTGCACCACGTCATTGCCCCAGGTGCTATTGCTGCCCACGAGGCCGTCAGCCTGCAGGGCGAGGCGGTTGCGCGTGAACAGCGGGTTGAACTCCAGGTAAGCAGGATTGGCCGGACCGGCGCCTTCGAGGATGAACAGGTTTTCCTCCGCCAGCTGCGGCGGCACCGGGGTGAGGTTGATTGGCTGCAGCAGCTGGGACTGCAGCAGTTCGCTCACGCGGGCGATCTGGTGGCGGGGCAGGGCGGAATAGCTGTCCGAGAGCAGCCGGTGGGCGGAGAAATTGGCGGGATCGCTGTTGACCGATTGCCAGCCCTTGACCAGCGCGAGCTGCTCGAAGCCAAGGTTATTGTAGATGCGCGCCTGGCTGGCGCTGCGGGTGGCGAGGTCCTCGTCGAGCTGCAGGCGCGAGCGGAACACGGCGCGGTTATCATTGAGCGCGATGGAAGTCTGCATGTCGTGCAGCGCCTCGACCGGCCGGTTTTCGGTCTGCTTGCGGATGGCGTCCAGGAACCACGGCGTCGGGTCCTTCGGGTCGAGCGTCCTGGCCATCTCATACTGGGTACCGGCCAGCCGGTCGCGCTTCTCGTCGTAGTAGGCCTTGCCCATGTAGCTGCGCATCAGCGAATTGCCGGGATCGAGGGCCACCGCGGTTTCGATGTCCTCCCTTCCAGCTTCCAGCTCACCCTTGCGGATCTTCGCCAGACCCAGTCCGAGCCGGGGCAGGGGTGCGGACTGATCGAGCCCGATGGCCCGGTCGAAGGCGTCCCGGGCCTGCGGCAGTTTGATCTGCATGAGGTAGGCGTAGCCCTTCACCGTTTGGGTCAGGGCCAGTCGGGAATCGAGGGCGCTCGCCCGTTCCGCCGCCGCCAGTCCTTCGTCGAGGTAGTCCGTGGAAAGCCGCAGTTCCGCGAGACGCGCCCAGGCGAGCGCATCGTCGGGATGGTCCTGGACGGCACGCTGCAGACTCTCCTTCGCGCCGGACAGATCGAAGTCCGCCTGCTGGACGTAGGACATCGCGATACGGGCCGCCGCGGAGGTTGGTTGGGCGGCGACGGCGCGCTGTGCCAGTTCCCGGGCGAGGGTCGTGTCGTTTTGGGTCAGGGCGATGACGGACTGCAGCGACAGCGCGTCGCTGTTGTCGGGGGCCTGCGCCAGTACCCGGGACAGCGCATCCCGCGCTTCGTCGATCCGGCCCACGGCGAGGGCCCGTTGCGCCTGCTGCAACGACTCGTTGACAGGTGCGTCGGGTGAGAACACCGGCGGGTAGTAGAGGGTCCATTGCACGGCATCGCGCGGACGGACCACGGCCACGGTGACGGGCGCCTGACCGGCCTGGGCGACGGCGCGCTGATTGGCGCCAACCCGGACGCTGCCCGCCGCGTTGCTGACCTCTACCCGACCTTCGTAGACGATAACCCCGGTTTCGTGCTCATCGACCCGTACCAGGAATTCCGTGCCGGTGATGGCGGCGTTGGCGAGCGGTGTGATGATTTTCAGCGCCCGCGGATCGCGGCTGATGAAATGCGCGGCCCCCTTTAGCAGTTCGAGCCAGCCGGGGGTGGTGTCGGTCTCCGGAGCGGTGATGACCAGGGAACTGTACTGATCGAGGCGGATGACGGTTTCCGGAGCGAACAGAATGGCGCTGCGGCTGTCGGCGCCGGTGCGCACGGCGTCACCCGGACAGAACTGTTCGTCACGCTCGACGGCTTGCCAGTGCGGCTGCCCGGCGCGTTTGACCTCCAGCGTGCCCTGCACGGAGATGGCGCGCGCCAGCGCCGGATCGCACGGCGGCTCCGCGGCCAGCAGCTGCGACGGAATGGTCAGGAGATACAGGGTACAGAGGTGAAGCAGACGGGCTTTGAGCTGGAATACCGCGCGTGAAGTAAATTGACTGTTCCCGATTGACATCTTCTTGTATGGCGTTAACGTGCTTGGTGGCTGGTGTATGCCATCCTGGCCATGGATCCTTGATCAGGAAGGGGATGAAATCACACGCGTTATGTTCGGGTCCAGTATTTTAGTCTGATACCACGTCGAAGGTGGATTTTTCGATTTCGAACTACGTATATCTACGTATGCTATTGGCCATTTCGACGCCTGGCGATGAGCGTTACGGGATGACAGGCAAGATTACGAAGGTCTTCGCTAGCCCGCTTGCCGCCTTGCAGGTGACCGTGTGGTTGACTCGTGATGGTCCTGGGAGCCTGTCCGAGTAATGATGAACCTGCTGCGAAAGCGCCACGACGGCCCATATGCACGCAAATCCTCGTCACACGCGCCCGCTATTCTCCTCGAATTTGCATGCATCTGTTCTCGCCGTGCCACGTTCTCGTAACGGCTCCCATTACTCGGACAGGCTCCTAGTCTGTGCGGTCGAGCCGTATGACACCGTCCCAGTCACCGGCAGGGGGTGTTTGCCGATAACGACGGGAGAGATCCAGATAGAAGTGTGATACGCCATCGTCATTGCGTGATTCCACCAGCTGAGTGAACAGCATGATGGCGGTTTTCCAGTTCGCCTGGCGGAATGCCAGGAGTGCTTCGGTGAACAGGTCACGCCATGGGTTGATGGCTGCCAGGTCATCGACATCGCGCGCTCCGATGAGTTCGTGAATCACCAGTGGGCGGGTCTTGCCGCGCAGCAGAAAGGTTCCGACCTCGCGCGTGAGAAAACCATCGATGCCGTCCAGCACCTGCGCTGATAGCAGCACCCGGGTTCCAAGCGCCTTGTTCAGTTCCTGTATCCGACTGGCGGAATTCACGATATCGCCCACCGCACGGTATTCGTAATGATCGACCGCACCGATGCTGCCCAGCATGATTTCTCCGCTGTGCAGACCGAGACGCGTGGCGAGAATCCGTGGTGACTCTTCCTGATTCGGGCGATTGAGGGTCTCGTCGATCCGCCGGGCGGCTTCCAGGGCGTTGCGGCGCATGGCATGCTCCGGTGTGCGGGACGCCCAGAGGGCCAGCATGGCGTCGCCGACGATATCCGATATGATGCCCTGCTGCTGCCTGACCGGCGTGAACAGCGACTCGTAATAGCGGTTCATCAGTTCAGCCAGCGCTTCCGGCTCCAGGCCTTCCGAGAGGCTGGTGTAGTGTTCGGCATCCGAATACAGGCAGATGCCGTACATCAACTGTCCCTCCGCACGACCACCGGCCATTTCGCTCGCCAGCCGGTCGACGACCGGAGAGGGCAGGTAATAGCCAAAGGCGGTGCGGATGTGTTCGCGCTCGCGGCGTACCTCGAGGTAATGCCAGAGCGTCGCGCTGAACAGGGCAAACGGCGCTTGCAGGAACAGTGGCACCAGCAGCGGTGGCCAGACGGCGGAGTGACTGAACGTGACATGGGCGGCGCCGAGGTAGAGAGCGGCTAGCGCTGCCGTGGCAGCGATGGCGGGGACAACCGGCAACAGGCGGGCGACGGCGCCGATGAGCAGCCCCCAGGCCAATAACAGCAGAAAACCGGCCGGCCTGGGCAGGGGCGTGACCGGCAGATTCTCCAGCAGGTTGGCGAACGCCGTGGCGGCGATTTCGACGCCGCTCAAATGCACGCCGTTTTTCTGCGAAAAGGCGGTATAAAATTCATCCAGCCGCTCCGGCTGCAGACGCTCCGAGTAACCCACGAACACCGCCTTGCCGTGCAGGTCGACGGGCATACGTGGTAGCGCTGATTCGCCATCCGGCTGCAACACCCGGACATAGGAGAGGGTGGTGATCGATCGGGGGGGGCCGTAGAAGTTGAGATAGCGACTGTCCCCGTCGTCGTACATGCCGATGAGCGCGCGCAGCAGTCGTTGATGCCTTGCGCTGACGTGATGTTGCGATTCATCGGACAGCGCCGTTGTCATGCGCTGTCCCAGCATGGGTTCTTTCAGGAAAACGCTTCGCAGCGCCTGCATGGAAGCGACGGGTCCATGTCCGGCAAACAAGTCATGCATGGTTCCGGCCGGTGGCGGCTCGTCTGAACGTTTATGCCGGTTGACCAGCTCCAGCAACTCGGGATATGCCGTCGCCGCATGGAGTTGCAGGGCGACCACAGGAAGGGTCGGGAGGTCACCGGTGGATGGAGTGAAGGTCCAGAACTGACTGACCTTGACGGGGAAAACCGGCAACGGGAAGGGAGCAAGCGCCAGCGCCGATCGGGCGATCGGCGAAACGGGGATTATGAGTCGCTGCACGATCAGTTCGCCGGCGGAATTTCCGGCCGGCGTGGAAAACTCCTTTTTGGTGTAGGCAAACAGGACGACATTGCCCGCCTTGCCGATGGCCGAGGCCAGTGCCGCATCATCCCCGGCGTTGCGGGCCTCCGCGAAAAAGATATCGAGTACGATCACCGACGCACCGGCCTCGATCAGCCTGTCGATCAGGTGTGCGTGTTGCCGGCGCGGCCACTTGTCAGGTTCGACGGGGAGACCAAGGGTGTCGGCGGACGGCTTGTCGATGGCAACCACGACCACGTCGGACGGCGGCGTGCGCGGCCCGCGCAGGGTGAAGAGCCAGTCGAGTCCGGCCTTTTCCTCGAGATCGAGAACGAACGGGACGAGGCTCGCCAGAATTCCCAGGGTGCCCGTGAATAGTCCCAGCAGGATGGCCTTCACCGGTTTGTTCATGGCAACGGGGATCGGTATACAGTGGGAATGATGGCTACTATTCTATGCCATGGACTTTACCGGCGAACAGCCGGGTGGCCAGGAGCCAACGCCGGTCAATGGCCAGGTTTCACGAATAGTCGAGCCAGGCTTTGCTTTCTCGTTGCAGGAATTCGCTGCACACAATGCCGGAATGCGCTCTTCCGGGCGCCGGCTGGTACGGACGAATGATTGCAATTACCGGGGTTAGCAGGGCTGCCGGTTGTGACATCATCTGGCAGACTGGCCTGTGGCAGAACGACCTGCAGAGACTCGCCGGCCGCATCACTGTGGCCGACGGTCCCGACTGTTCCTCCTGCCCTGACAGCTGTAACACCCGTAATGTACTTGTGCGCACCTCGCCTTTTGATGCTGCTCCCAGAGTGCGGTTTCTGACTATCAGCCGGTTTGATCTTCCCGGAGACGCAGGGACTTGCCGATGTCGATGAGAACTTCTTCCGGCTGGGAGTTGCTGCTCGTATACCCAATGCGAACCAGGTCCGGCAGGGAATCAGCCTCCAGTTTGCGCATTATTTTCGATCGATGTATCTCGACGGTTCGACTGCTCAGACCCAGACGCTCCGCGAGCTTCCGGCTCGAGTCGCCTCTTACGAGGAATTTCAAAATCTCCCGTTCGCGGGTCGTCAGCAGGTCATAACGTTTCTCAAGGCTGTCTCGCTGCCTGCGCTCCATCTCCTCGGCGTTCAGCAGCGACAGGGTTTGCTCGACGCTGTCCAGGAGTCGTTTGTTGGTGAACGGCTTCTCGATGAAATCCATCGCGCCACCCTTGAACGCCAGTACGGATTTTTCAATGTCTCCATATCCGCTGATAACAATGGTCTTCAAACCGATTCCGCGGTTTCTCAGTTCAGCCTGCAACGTCAGACCGGACATGTCAGCCAGATACAGATCGAGGATGAGGATGCCCGTTGATTTTTCGTTTATCGCGGCAAGCAGGGATCGCGCGGAGGCAAATGACTCGACCGCATAATCCGCGTTTTTGAGCATGAGTGACAGCGCATGACACACTCCCGGGTCATCATCGATAATATAAACGGTTCGGCAGCTGTTTCCGGCAGGGCCTGATTGTCTGAAACCGGGTGGTTTCCCCTTATGCGTTTCGTTAGTCATGCCGAAATCCCAACCCCCGACTTGCGAATAGTGAAGGGCCATACCTGGCGGTCATCCCTGACGACTTCCACCCTGAAGAAATAGTTGAGCCGGCTCTTCCTCGCCTAATAGATAGGATAAGAAAATCCTGTCGGTACTCCCATGAAGTATTCACACACAGTTTGTGAAATATTCACGCATACGCGAGTGGATGTTTCCTTTACACGATTGATGCCGATGGGGTGTAAAACCAGCAGGTGATGAGTAAATAGTGGCGGTGAACCCGGGAGGTCGGCGTTTGCTCCTGTTGTGGCGATTAGCCGGCGCCGATGCGGCAATGACTTTTGATCCTGGCGTGTCCCGACGGTGTGTGGATACAGCCTCGTTGACTGCCGCACGTTTAGTCCGACTCATTGACGCGGGTGAGCCACGCGAGCAGGTCCTGCGGTGCGTGTATCATGCCGTCGGCATGCCATTCATGCGGGCGGTCATGCGCCTGGAAATAGCCGAACAACGCCACCAGGGTATGCATGCCGGCGTTCCTGCCGGCCTCGACGTCACGTTCCGCATCACCCACGTAGACACAGTGTTCCGGGTTGCTGCCGATCTGCTCGCAGGCATGGAGCATCGGGGCGGGGTGCGGCTTGCGGGTCTTAAGGGTATCGCCGCTGACGACGCAGGCGGCCCGGTCGTACAGGCCCAGGTCCTTAAGCAGGGGTTCGGTGAGCCAGCCGGGCTTGTTGGTGACCACGCCCCAGTTGTAGCCGCGCCGTTCAAGCTGGTTGAGCAGTACGTTCATACCGGGAAAGGGTCGCGTCTTGCGGGACAGGTTGGCGCGGTAGAGCGCCAGCAGGCGCTGGCGCAACGGGTGGAAATCCGGATGGGATTCATCCAGCGCGAAGCCGAGCCGGATCAACGCTATTCCACCGTGGGAAACGACACCACGAATTTCCTCATAGGAGAGCGGCGGTCGATGATTCTCGGACAGTACGGCATTGAGCGCGTCGGCGAGATCCGGTGCGGTATCGAGCAGTGTGCCATCCAGGTCGAACAGCACGGTTCGGATGGTGCGCATTGGCTTCCGGCGTAATCAGGTCTGTTCGAAGCAGGCGAGATAATTTACGGAGACATCCGGGCCGAGGCGGTACTCGCGGGTCAGGGGGTTGTAGCTCATGCCCGTCAGGTCGGTGAGATGCAGCCCGGCGCGGCGCGCCCAGGCTTCCATCTCCGACGGCCGGATGAATTTGCCGTATTCGTGGGTGCCCCTGGGCAGCAGCTTGAGCAGATATTCCGCACCGAGCACCGCGAAGAGGTAGGCCCTGGGATTGCGGTTGATGGTGGAGAGGAAGACCCGACCGTCTTTCCTGATCAGCGTGGCGCAGGCTGCAATGACCGCCGCCGGATCGGGAACGTGCTCGAGCATTTCCAGACAGGTCACGACATCGAAGCTGCCGGGCTGCTCTCCGGCCAGTTGCTCCGCGGTGGCCTGCCGGTAGTCGATCTCGAGACTCGATTCGAGCCGGTGGAGTCGGGCGACGTTGAGCGGCGCCTTTCCCATGTCGATGCCCGTGACTTCGGCGCCATGCCGTGCCATGGCCTCGGTCAGCAGACCGCCGCCGCAGCCGACATCGAGAACGCGTTTTCCCTGCAGAGTTGCCAGCCTGTCAATATAGTCGAGACGCAGCGGATTGATGTCATGCAGGGCTTTGAATTCGCTATTCGGATCCCACCAGCGCGCCGCCAGTTTCTCGAACTTGGCGATTTCATCGTGGTCGACGTTGGGTATTTTCTCGGGCATCATCGGGAAGGTGTTAATTGTCTGTCGTACTGATGCGGGCCTGCCAGTCTTGCGCCCTGTGCAGGATCTCATGAATGTCCAGCGTTGTCAGTTGACGTTCCTTCAGGAGGTGCTGGCCGGCTACCCACACATCGGTCACCTGATCACGACCGCAGGCGTAGACCAGCTGCGAAACCGGGTCATAAAGCGGCTGTGTTTCGATGGTATCTAGGCGTATGGCGGCCATGTCCGCCCATTTGCCGGGAGTCAGAGAGCCGGTTTGCTCACCCAGTCCGAGCGCCAGGGCGCCATTCAGCGTCGCCATTCTCAGTACCTCGTGCGCGGGCAACGCCGCGGCGTCCCCGCTGACGAGCTTGCCCAGCAAGGCGGCCGTACGCATTTCTCCAACCATGTCCAGGTCGTTGTTGCTGGCTGGGCCATCCGTCCCGAGGGCAATATTAATCCCGGCACTGGCAAGCTGTGTCACCGGGCAGAATCCGCTGGCCAGCTTCATGTTCGATTCCGGGCAATGCACGACATGTCCGCCGCTGCCGGCATAACTGTGAATCTCTTCCGGCGCAAGCTGGGTCATGTGTACGGCCATCAGGGCGGGTGACACCAGGCCGAGTTCCTGCAGCCGCGCCAGCGGCCGGGCGCCGGTCATTTCCACGGACGTGCGCAGCTCTTCCATGGTTTCATGGATGTGCATGTGTATGCCGATTTCCAGTTCATCGGCGAGCACGCGAACGCGTTCCAGCGGACCGTCGGATACCGTGTAGGGGGCATGCGGGGCGAACGCGGTGCGGATCAACGGATCCCCGCGGTAGTGATCGTGAACCACCAGTCCCTTGGAGATGTATTCATCGGCATCCTGCGCCCAGACCGTCGGAAAATCGATCACGATCAGACCGACGCAGGCGCGCATGCCGCAGTGGGCCGCGGCGCGGGCGGTCACATCCGGAAAGAAGTACATATCGTTGAAGCACGTCGTGCCCCCGCGCAGCATCTCGGCCATGGCGAGGCGGCTGCCATCGTGAACGAACTCCTCATTGACCCAGCGCGATTCCGCCGGCCAGATATGATTGTTCAGCCAATCATTCAGCGGCAGATCATCCGCCAGCCCGCGCAGCAAGGTCATGGCGGCATGGGTATGGGCGTTGACCAGACCCGGGATCAACAGATGCCGATCGAGATCGTGCTCGATGGCGGCTATGTAGCTCAGGAGCGCCTGATCGGTCGGCAGGATGTCCAGCACCCGTCCTTCATCGACGGCGAGGCTGTGGTGCTGGTAGATACGATTGTCAGGCTCTACCGGTACGATCCAGCGGGCATGAATAAGGGAGTCGATGGTCTGCATGCAGACGGAGAGTATAGCCGAGGCGACCGATCTGCGGGAGTCGTGGCGTTGAGGCCAGCATTCTCGTCCCCGCCGTTTGCCAATAAAAAACCCGCCACCTCGCGAGAAGTGGCGGGTTTGAAGTGCTGACGTCGTTTTGTTACTTCGGCGTTTCTACGGCAACGCTGATTTCAACGCGGCGGTTCTGGGCGCGGCCTTCGGCGGTGGCATTGGATGCGACCGGATCGGCTTCACCCATGCCCTTGACGTCGATAATGCCGGGGTCTATGCCTTCACTGACCATGTAGTCCTTGACGGCATTGGCACGACGCACGGAGAGTTCCTGATTGTATTCCTCCGTGCCGATGCTGTCCGTGTAGCCAACGACATTGATGTCGATTACCTTGGAATCGCTGGACTTGATCTCCTCATCGATGCCAGTGATGGCCTCCTTGCCCGCAGGCTTCAGCGCATACTTGTCGAAGTCAAACAGGGCGGTGGCCGAGACGGTATGCTTCTCATAGACCGGCATGGGCGGTGGCGCCGGTGCAGCCGGTACTTCTGCCACTTCCGGGAACAGTTCCGGGTTGCATTCCTTGGTTGCCAGTTCCTTGGTCCAGGAGGAGGTATAGACGCAATGACCTGAGCTGTCGGTGACATAATGCCCGCTGCTGTCGCCGAGGTAGCCCGCATTCGCCATACCACCTTCATGGGCCATTGCCATGCCGGCCATCAGCGCCGACGAGGCGGCTATGCCCAGCATCGTTTTGAGGCAGATATTGTTCATTAGATACCGCTCCTGTGAAATTGAACGAATAACCCAAACTTCGGTGGCGCTATTCTAGACACTAATTTACAACATGTATAGTAGTTTAGTATTGTTTTTTTGCAACATGACTCGCGTACAATCCATCATATGGACACTGCAGGCAAACAACAGACGATGGCACCGGAGACAAGCGTCGACATTCATGATTCCATCCGCGCAATCCAGTGGCTGGATGATCGGCTGTGCCTGCTGGACCAACGATGTCTGCCCTTCGAGGAACGCTACCAGTATCCGGCCGATGCCGTTGCGGTTGCCGGGGCAATCCGCGACATGGTGGTACGCGGTGCGCCGGCCATCGGCATTGCCGCGGCCTACGCGGTGGTGCTGGCCGCACGCAGTCGCTATGCGGAATCCACTGAAGGATGGCGCGGCCTGCTGACGGAGGATATCCGGGTATTGGCGGAGGCGCGTCCGACGGCGGTCAATCTCTCCTGGGCGTTGCGGCGCATGGAGGCGTACTGCGCCACGATTGCCGGTGACCCGACCGGTGAATTGCTGGATGAAGCACACCGGATCCATACGGAAGACCTCGAGGCAAACCGCCGCATGGGGGGGCACGGTGCCGGACTCATCCGTGCCGGGGATTCCGTGCTTACCTATTGTAATACCGGTTCGCTGGCGACCGGCGGTTACGGCACGGCGCTCGGTGTCATCCGCAGCGCCTGGCGGGCAGGCGCCCTGAACCGCGTGTTTGCCGGCGAGACACGCCCCTGGTTGCAGGGCGCCCGCCTGACGGCCTGGGAACTGACGCGCGACCGGATACCCGTAACGCTGATCACGGATAATGCGGCCGCCTACCTGATGCAGACACGGCAGGTGCAATGGGTCATTGTCGGCGCCGACCGGGTAACGGCCAATGGAGACGTCATCAACAAGATAGGCACCTACAATCTCGCAATCAGCTGCCGCCACCACGGCGTCCGGTTCATGGTGGTTGCCCCCCGTTCCACGCTGGATTTCACCCTGAATGACGGTAAGGCCGTCGAGATCGAAGAGCGACCCGACGAGGAAGTCCTAAACCTGGCCGGGCGGCGCATCGCCGCCGATGGCGCGACGGCCTGGAATCCGGCCTTCGATATGACCCCTGCCAGCCTGGTCGATTACCTTGTCACCGAGAACGGCGTCATTAAGGTCCCGAATAGGCAAAAACTGGCCACGCTAAACATTTAGGGCGCCCGAAACTACGCCCCGGGCATCAGGGCGGTGGATGCCCGCAAAATCGCTGAATGCTTCCGGACAGGTCCTGATGTAGCGGGCGAGTCGATTATGCTAAGATTCCCCGCCTTGCCAGTCGTTGGGCGGCCGGACAACTCAACACACCCGGCGCAGAAAAATCTTAAGGACATTCCTGTTTTCTCCAAATGGCCGATTTCGCAAAAGAAATTCTGACCGTCAATCTCGAGGACGAGATGAAGCAGTCCTATCTCGATTACGCCATGAGCGTGATCGTGGGACGCGCACTGCCGGATGCGCGTGACGGACTCAAGCCAGTGCACCGACGGGCGCTGTTCGCGATGTATGAGCAGAGCAACGACTGGAACAAGCCCTACAAGAAATCGGCGCGTCTGGTCGGCGACATTATGGGTAAGTACCACCCGCACGGTGACAGCGCCATCTACGATACCATCGTCCGCATGGCCCAGCCCTTCTCGTTGCGCTACATGCTGGTGGACGGCCAGGGTAATTTCGGTTCCGTCGACGGGGATTCTCCGGCGGCCATGCGCTATACCGAGATCCGCATGGCGCGCATCGCGCATGAACTGCTGGCCGACATCGACAAGGAAACGGTCGATTTCGTTCCCAACTACGACGAGAACGAGAAAGAACCCACGGTCCTGCCGACCAAGGTTCCCAACCTGCTGATCAACGGTTCGGCCGGCATCGCCGTGGGCATGGCGACCAATATACCGCCGCATAACCTGACCGAAATCATCAATGCCTGCCTCGCGCTGATCGAGAATCCGGCTATCGACGTTGACACACTGATGCAGCATGTGCCGGGACCAGACTTCCCCACGGCCGCCATGATCAACGGCGTGCGCGGCATCCATGAGGCCTATCATACCGGGCGTGGCCGCATCTATGTACGGGCGCGCAGTCATGTCGAGGGCGAAGAGTCCAAAGGTCGTCAGGCGCTTGTCGTTACCGAGCTGCCCTATCAGGTCAACAAGGCGCGCCTGCTGGAGAAAATCGCCGAACTTGTCAAGGACAAGAAGATCGAGGGCATCTCGGGCCTGCGGGACGAGTCGGACAAGGACGGCATGCGCATGGTCATCGACCTCAAGCGCGGTGAGGTCGCGGAGGTCGTGCTGAACAACCTCTACCAGCATACGCAGCTGCAGACTGTGTTCGGCATCAACATGGTGGCACTGGTCGACGGCCGGCCGCGATTACTGAATCTGAAGGAGTGCCTGGAAGCCTTCATCCGTCACCGCCGAGATGTGGTGACGCGCCGTACGGTCTTCGAGCTGCGCAAGGCGCGCCAGCGCGCGCATGTGTTGGAAGGTCTGGCGGTTGCGCTCGCCAACATCGATGAAGTGATTGCCCTCATCAAGGGTTCCGCGAACCGCATCGAGGCACGCCAGGCGCTGATGGACCGGCTCTGGGAGCCGGGTGTCGTAACGGCCATGCTGGACCGTGCGGGGGCGGGCGCCTCGCGACCGGAGGACCTGGAGGATTACTTCGGACTGCACGAAGACGGTTACCGCCTCTCCGATGCCCAGACACAGGCCATTCTGGACCTGCGCCTGCACCAGTTGACCGGCCTCGAACAGGACAAGATCGTCGATGAATACAAGGACCTGCTGGAAGCGATACACAAACTGCTGGAAATCCTCAGCAACCCGGATCGACTGATGAACGTGATCCGCGAGGAACTCGAGGGCTTGCGGGAACAGTTCGGAGACAAACGCCGCACCGAAATTCTGACAGACCATCTGGACCTCACGCTCGAGGACCTGATCACTGAGGAAGATGTAGTCGTTACCCTCTCGCATGCCGGTTATGCGAAGTCTCAGCCCCTGAGCGATTACCGCGCCCAGCGCCGTGGCGGGCGCGGCAAGAGCGCGACCGATATCAGGGAAGAGGATTTCATCGACAAGCTGTTCATTGCCAGCACACATGACACCATCCTGTGTTTCTCGAGCCGCGGCAAGGTGTACTGGCTGAAGGTCTATGAGCTCCCGCAGGCCGGGCGCGGCGCGCGCGGCAAGCCCATCGTGAACCTGCTGCCGCTGGAGGCCGGTGAACGGATCAACGCCATTCTGCCGATCCGTGAATTCTCCGAGGATCACTATATCTTCATGGCTACGGCCCGGGGCACGGTGAAGAAGACCTCGCTGCCGGAATTTTCCCGTCCCCGCGCCAGCGGTATCATCGGACTGGGCCTGAATGAAGATGATCACCTCGTCAATGTCGCGATTACCGACGGTTCGTGTGACATCATGCTGTTTACCGATGCCGGCAAGGTCATTCGTTTCGCAGAGAAGGATGTACGGCCCATGGGACGGACCGCCTGCGGGGTTCGCGGCATCCGGCTGGGTTCCGGACAACACGTGATATCCATGATCATCGCCAGCGACAGCCCGGTGCTGACCGCAACCGCTAACGGCTACGGCAAGCGCACGTTCGCGGACGACTACCCGGTGTACGGCCGCGGCGGTCAGGGGGTGATCGCGATACAGGTCAACGAACGCAACGGCCCGGTGATCGGCGCCGTGCCCGCCGATGACGCCGATGAGGTCATGCTGATCAGCAACGGCGGTACGCTGGTGCGCACACGGGTAAACGAAATTTCCATCATGGGCCGCAATACCCAGGGGGTGCGGCTGATTTCCCTGACGGACGGTGAAACCCTGGTAGGCATCGAACGTGTCATCGATGACGGCGAAGAGACGGAAGAATCGGAAGCGACCGACGATGTGTCGGGTGAATAGTCCGCTGGCGGCATGACGCCCGGGATGACAGGTTCAATAAATACTATCTTGAAGAGGTTGTGAATGGCTGATATCTACAATTTCAGCGCCGGACCGGCGGTTCTACCCCACCCGGTGCTGGTACGCGCGCGCGATGAACTTCTGGACTGGCAGGGATCGGGGATGTCAGTGATGGAAATGAGTCACCGCGGCAAGGAGTTCGTCTCGATTGCGGCACAGGCCGAGGCGGACCTGCGCGAGTTGATGGGGATCACCTCCGATTATCATGTGCTGTTCCTTCAGGGCGGCGCCACCAGCCAGTTCGCCATGGTGCCGATGAACCTGCTGCGCGGTCACCAGCAGGCCGATTATGTCAATACCGGCGCCTGGTCGAAGAAGGCGATCGGCGAGGCGAAGCGCTATTGTTCGGTGAATGTGGCGGTGTCATCGGAGAGCACA
This sequence comes from uncultured Gammaproteobacteria bacterium, assembly GCA_963763115.1. Classification (GTDB taxonomy): domain Bacteria; phylum Pseudomonadota; class Gammaproteobacteria; order UBA9214; family UBA9214; genus CAVQCA01. The sequence goes on along the minus strand of CAVXNM010000030.1, from coordinate 117,685 downwards.
AAATTCACCACGATTCCGCTCCAGGACAACTGGAAACTGGATCCGGCGGCCGCCTATGTGCATTACACCCCCAATGAAACCATCGGTGGCGTCGAGTTCGACTGGATACCCGCCACCGGTGATGTGCCACTGGTCGCCGACATGTCATCCACGATTCTCTCCCGGCCCGTGGAGGTGTCACGGTTCGGCCTGATCTATGCCGGCGCACAGAAGAATATCGGCCCGGCCGGCCTCACGGTGGTCATCGTTCGCAAGGACCTGGTTGGTGAGACCCTTACCGGCACACCCTCGATGTTCGACTACCGGCAGCACGCAGAAAACGGTTCAATGCTCAATACCCCGCCGACCTACGGCTGGTATCTCGCCGGTCTGGTGTTCCAGTGGCTCAAGGCCCAGGGGGGGCTCGAGTCCATGGCGCTCATCAATCAGCGCAAGGCCGGCAAGCTTTACGCGGCGATCGACGCCAGCGATTTTTATCATTGTCCCGTTGCTGTCGAGTGCCGTTCCCGGATGAACGTACCGTTCACGCTGGCCGATGCATCGCTTGACGCGGATTTTCTCGCCGGGTCGAAGGCGGCCGGGCTAATCAGTCTCAAGGGACACCGCTCCGTCGGCGGAATGCGCGCCAGCATATATAACGCCATGCCGGAAGCGGGAGTTGCCGCACTGGTCGATTACATGAAGGAATTCGAGCGTACCCGCGGCTGATGCAGCGGTCGATATCCTTCGAGACTATTCAGTATTTGTTAGACACCCTTATTCACCGCAGAGACGCGAAGAACGCAAGGGAATTTAATTGCTTGTATTAATGATTTTCTTCGCGAGCCTTGTGTCTTTGCGTTGAGTTTATTTCTTTTATGGATCGCAATATTAACCGGTTTCTACACAATCGATAACAGGCCTATGTACAAGATCCTGACACTGAACAATATCTCTGCCGCGGGGCTGGGTCACCTGTCACGGGAGAGCTACGAGGTGGCCTCGGAAATCCAGCACCCCGATGCCATCCTGCTGCGTTCATTCAATATGCATAAACTGGACATCGCACCGACGGTGAAGGCCATCGGACGTGCCGGGGCCGGCGTCAACAACATCCCGGTCGAGCGGATGAGCAAGGCCGGCATTCCGGTGTTCAATGCTCCGGGAGCGAATGCCAACGCGGTCAAGGAGCTGGTGATCGCCGGCATGCTGATGGGCGCGCGCAATCTCTGTCAGGGCTGGATGTTCGCCCGCAACCTGGAAGGCGATGACGCGGAAATCCACCGGCAGGTCGAGGCCGGAAAGAAACAGTTCGTCGGTGTTGAACTGCCAGGCAAGACACTGGGGGTGGTCGGACTGGGCGCCATTGGTGTCCAGGTCGCGAACGGCGCGCTGGCGCTCGGCATGAATGTTATCGGTCTGGATCCGGATATCACGGTTCAGCGTGCCTGGGAAGTGTCGTCACAGGTACGCAAGGCGGCCAGTATAGAAGAGCTGCTGATGCATTCGGATTTCGTCACCTTCCACGTGCCGCTGGTGGAGGCTACCCGCAGAATGATCAACAAAGACAGGTTGAAGCTGGTCAGGGACAACACCGTCATACTCAATTTCTCGCGCAACGGCGTGATCGACGACGACGCCGTAGTAGCGGCGATCGACGCGGGCAAGGTGTATGCCTACGTGTGCGATTTCCCCAGCAATCTTCTGAAGAACCATCCCCGCGTTATTGTGCTGCCGCACCTCGGAGCCTCCACGCACGAGGCGGAGGAGAACTGTGCCGTCATGGTCGTCGAACAGGTCAGGGATTTCCTCGAGAACGGCAATGTCCGCAATTCGGTCAACTTCCCGGAATTGTTCATGCCGCGCAACGGGGCATTCAGGGTGGCGATCGCCAATGAGAATGTGCCCAACATGCTCGGCCAGATTTCGACCTGCATGGCGGATGCAGGCCTGAACATCCTCGACATGCTCAACAAGTCGCGCGGCGGACTGGCCTACACGCTGGTCGATGTCGATGCGCCGCTGGGGCAGGAATGTCTCGGACGCATCGCGGAGATCAAGGGTGTGCTCACCGTGAGGGCTCTGTGACTGCCGGTACCCGTATCCGGGCCTTTCATGACGCCGCGCCTTGCATCGACGCGCGCCGGATGCTCCCCATTGCCTGAACCATGTCCGCCGAAAAGAAACTCGATGCCTTGCGCAACCGGATCGATGTCCTGGATGAACAGATCCAGCAGCTGATCACCGAGCGCGCCGGCTGCGCCCGACAGGTCGCGGAGGTGAAGACCGGACAGGACGAAAACACCGATTTTTACCGCCCGGAACGGGAGGCCGGGGTTCTGCGGCGCGTCAGCGAAAGAAACACCGGCCCGCTTCCCGCCGAGGAGATGGTGCGCCTGTTTCGGGAAATCATGTCGGCCTGCCTGGCGCTGCAAAAACCCCTGTCGATCGCCTTTTTCGGCCCGGCAGGCACCTTCACCCAGGCGGCGGCCCTCAAGCACTTCGGCCACTCCGTAAAGACTCTGGCCCTGGACGGCATCGACGCCGTTTTCAGGGAAGTGGAGGCGGGCGCCGCCGATTACGGGGTTGTTCCGGTCGAGAACTCAAGCGAGGGTGTCATCACCCACACGCTGGATATGTTCCAGCGCTCGCCGCTTGGCATCTGCGGGGAAGTCGAACTGCGAATTCACCATCATTTGCTGGCAGCGGACGCCGAGCGTTCCAGTATCGGACGTGTGCTGGCCCATCAGCAGGCGCTGGCCCAGTGTCGCGGATGGCTGGATGCCAACCTGCCGCATGCCGAGCGCATTGCGGTTGCCAGCAATGCCGAGGGCGCGCGCCTGGTCGTGAGTCAGCCGGGCGCTGCCGCCATCGCGGGGGAAATGGCCGCCGAGTTGTATGGTCTGGTGCCCGTCGCTCGCAATATCGAGGATCATCCGGATAATACCACCCGCTTTCTCGTCATCGGCAAACAGAGCGTCTTGCCCAGCGGGGTGGACAAGACGTCGATACTGGTTTCCGTACACAACCAGCCGGGTGCGCTGTTCAATCTGCTCCAGCCTATTGCGCAGAATGGCATCAGCATGACCCGTATCGAGTCCCGGCCGTCCCGCCAGGGCAGGTGGCAATACGTGTTCTATATCGATCTGGAGGGACACCGGAATGATGCGCCGGTGGCGGCGGCACTGGAAGAGCTGGAAAAAAAGGCCTTTGTCGTCAGGGTGCTCGGTTCCTATCCCAGGGCCGTCCTCTAATCCGGGTGGCGCGGGCCTGACAGGCCAACGACACTTTTTTCTGCAAGGATGATACAGCGTATGCGTTATGACGAACTGGCGGTGCCAGGCGTGCGTGCCCTGCAGCCGTATCAGCCGGGCATGCCGATCGCCGAACTGGAGCGCCAGTATGGCATCCGTAATGCCATCAAGCTGGCTTCCAATGAAAATCCACTGGGGCCGGGCCACCTCGCCCTGGCGGCGGCGCGGCAGGCGCTTGCGGACTGCGCACGCTATCCCGAGGGCAGCGGCCATCTTCTGTGCACGCGCCTCGCCGACCTGCACGGCGTTGCGCCGGACGCCATCACGCCCGGCAACGGGTCCAACGACGTGCTCGACATGATTGCACGTGTGTTCCTGGGGCCGGGAGTGGAAGCGGTTTATTCACAGCATGCCTTCGCCGTCTACCCGATCGCCGTGCAGGCGGTCGGCGCCACGGCCCGGGTCGCCCCCGCCCATGACGGCAGCCGCGGACCCGCCTATGGTCATGACCTGGCGGCGATGCGTTCCCTGGTCGGGCCGGCCACCCGCGTCGTGTTCATTGCCAACCCCAACAACCCGACCGGAACCTGGCTGGGAGCCGGTGAGCTGCGTGACTTTGTGACCGTTCTGCCGGGTCACGTCATGGTGGTTATCGATGAAGCCTATTTTGAATATGTGGCGGAAGCGGATTATCCGGACACGACCCGCTGGCTCGCAGACTGCCCCAATCTGATCGTGACGCGGACCTTTTCCAAGGCCTACGGCCTGGCCGGCCTGCGCGCGGGTTATGCCGTCTCTTCCCAGGAGGTCGCGCAGCTGCTGAATCGCGTTCGACAGCCATTCAACATCAACAGCATCGCCCAGGCGGCGGCGCTGGCGGCGCTGGATGACGTGGCGCACCTGGAAAGCAGCGTCCGCCTCAACCGGGTAGGCTTGCAGCAGCTGGTATCCGGTTTCAGGCGGCTGGACCGCTCCTTTGTCGAGTCGGTGGGAAATTTCGTCGCGGTCGATACCGGGGGGGCGGCGGCTGAATGTTATGAGCGCTTGCTGAAGAAGGGCGTGATCGTGCGCCCGATAGCCAATTACGGCATGCCGAATCATCTGCGTGTGACCGTCGGCCTGCCCGAAGAGAACGCGCGCTTTCTGGAAGTACTGGAACAGGTGCTGGTGTGATCAACCGCCTGTGCATCGTCGGGGTGGGGCTGATCGGCGGTTCGCTCGCGCGTGCGCTCCGGGCGGCGGGATACTGCGGGGAAGTGATCGGCGCCGGTCGCAATCCGGCCCATCTGCGCCAGGCGGTCGAACTGGGTGTCATCGACCGCTTCGAGACCGACCCAGGACTGGCCGTGGCGGGCGCGGATATGGTGCTGGTAGCGGTTCCGCTGGGCGCCATGGAAAGCGTCTTTCGGTCTATCCACGGTAGACTGGCCGCGGGCGCTGTGCTGACGGATGCAGGCAGCGCCAAGGTCAGTGTCATCGAAGCGGCCGGACGGGCTTTCGGCCGCGTGCCGGAGTATTTCGTTCCCGGACATCCCATTGCCGGCACCGAGAACAGCGGTGTCGTGGCCTCCGTTGCCGACCTGTACAGGAACCGGCGCGTGATCGTGACGCCCCTGGAAAGCACCGATCCTGCGGCTACCTCGCGGGTTCGCGCCATGTGGGAGGCGGCCGGCGCCCGTGTCAGCGAGATGGAGCCGGCGCATCACGATGCCGTGTTGGCGGCCACCAGCCACCTGCCGCATTTGCTGGCGTATACGCTGGTGGACAGTCTGGCGCATCTGGGTGACCGCGAGGAAATCTTTGCCTACGCAGCCGGCGGTTTCCGCGACTTTACCCGCATCGCATCCAGCGACCCCGTCATGTGGCGCGATATCTGTCTGGCCAACGGCGATGCCATCCAGTTGATGATCGACCGGTTTATCGGCAACCTCAGGGTTGTTGACAAGGCGGTGCAGGAAGGTGACGGTGAACGCCTGCTGGACATATTTACCTCCGCCAAGCAGGCGCGCGATCACTTTATTGGTGGTCGCTAGGAGCCTGTCCGAGTAATCTGTGCGTCGCGAGGCGAGTGGGAAATCGAGGGCAGTTTCGCGATCATTTGAGGAGAATAGCGGGTTCTGTTTGACAAGAAGGATCATGGAAATGAACCGATTGCCCGCCGCCGCACGAATGCAGGGATGCAGGAGTTAGAGCAATGCAAGGAACAATTGCCGCAGTAGCCACATGATTACTCGGACAGGTTCCCAGGGTAAACACTACTATCGTATCCAATGTGTAGCCGTCTCATGCCGGGCAACTCCTGATGTGACACGCTGTGAATACGTCCCTGTACGCTCGACGGCCGCAGTCGCTCTGGGCATCGTGCCCTCACGCGACACTCGCACATCCATGTGCATCGTCCCTGCGGCTGACGTTCACGACAGAAGTTGCCCGGCATGAGACGTTGTAAACGTCGTTAGTGAATTCTGACAGTCTACCGATGACAGACAAGAACACGACACAGTTTCGGATCGCACCCGGCGGGAATCTCACCGGCCGCGTGCGCGTGCCCGGCGACAAGTCGATTTCCCACCGCTCGATCATGCTGGGGTCGCTGGCCGAAGGAGTGACCGATATCACCGGTTTCCTCGAGGGTGAGGACAGTCTGGCGACGCTTGCGGCTTTCATGTCGATGGGTGTTATGATCCAAGGTCCCGACCAGGGACGGGTAAGCATCCAGGGAGTCGGCTTGCGGGGCCTCACAGCGCCGCCTCAGGCGCTCTATCTGGGAAACTCCGGGACGTCCATGCGTCTGATGACCGGCCTGCTCGCCGGGCAGAATTTCGACAGCCTGCTGACCGGTGACGCCTCGCTGTCGGGCCGGCCGATGAAGCGGGTAGTCGAGCCGCTGACCCGCATGGGGGCGCATATCACCATGACAGCAGCCGGTACCGCGCCGCTTGCCATCAGGGGCGGCATGCGCCTGCGGGGCATTGACTACGTTATGCCGGTGGCCAGCGCCCAGGTCAAATCCTGTCTCCTGCTGGCAGGGTTGTTCGCCAGCGGCAGGATCTGTATCACCGAGCCGGCGCCGACCCGCGATCACACCGAACGCATGCTGGCCGGTATGGGGTATCCCTTGCAGCGTGAAGCCGGGCGAGTGTGCCTCGAAGGCGGGCACAGCTTGCAGGGCATCTCCATCGACATACCGGCGGATATTTCATCGACGGCCTTTTTTCTGGCGGGTGCGAGTATTGCGCCCGGCAGCGACCTGGTGCTCGAACATGTCGGCATGAACCCGACACGCACCGGCGTCATCGATATCCTCATGCGCATGGGGGCCGACATCCGGATCGACAATCGCCGCGAGGTGGGGGGGGAGCCGGTGGCGGATCTGCACGTCCGATCGGCGCCGCTGCACGGCATCGACATTCCGTCCGAACTGGTGCCCCTGGCCATCGATGAATTTCCGGTGCTGTTCGTGGCGGCGGCCTGCGCCAGCGGGCGCACCGTGCTGACCGGGGCGGAGGAACTGCGGGTCAAGGAGAGCGACCGCATCCAGGTGATGGCCGACGGGCTGGCGGCGCTGGGCATCAATGCCACGGCAACCCCGGATGGCATGGCCATCGAGGGTGGCGCCTTCGGAGGCGGGGTCATCGACAGTCACGGAGACCATCGCATCGCCATGGCCTTTTCCATGGCGGCGCTGCGTGCGAAGGGTTCGATTGAAATTCTCGACTGCGCCAATGTCAACACCTCCTTTCCGGGTTTTGTGGAACTGGCCGGCGCTGCCGGTTTGCACATCGAACCGGAGCGGCATTGAGCTGTGATTCCCTTGCGGCAACAACAATCACCAGAGACCCTGTGAGGAATGTATCGCCGATGACATCGAAGACACCCACTCCCGGCGGCAATGTGCCGGTGATCACGATCGACGGTCCGAGTGGTTCCGGCAAGGGAACCATCAGCCGGCGACTGGCCGGGACGCTGGGCTGGCATTATCTCGACAGCGGCGCGCTCTATCGTCTGCTCGCTTGTGCGGCATTGAGGGATGGCATCGCCCTGGATGACGCGGCGGGATTGACTGCCCTGGCCGCGCGGATCAACGGGGAATTCGGCGTCTCACCGTCCGGGGCGGAATGCGTGTGGCTGGATGAAGAAGATGTGACGACCCGTCTGCGCACCGAGGAATGCGGAAATACTGCCTCGAGGCTCGCGACCTTGCCGGATGTGCGCGCGGCCCTGCTGGCCTTGCAGCGACGCCATCGCCAATCGCCCGGTCTGGTCGCGGATGGACGTGATATGGGAACGGTGGTTTTTCCCGATGCCATGCTCAAGATTTTTCTCACGGCGAGCCCCGAGGAGCGCGCTCTGAGAAGATATAAGCAATTGAAAGATAATGGTAATAAAGTCAATCTGGACGAAATTCTTGAAGATACGAGAGCGCGAGATTTGCGCGACAGGACACGCAAGACCGCTCCCCTCGAGCCGGCCGAAGATGCCTTTCTATTGGATAATGGCGGGCAGGAGGTCGCCGAGACGCTTGCCATCATCCTTCAGAGGCTTCAAACAAGTGGTTAAAAAACCGTGTACAATTAGGAGGATAGCGTTTAATATCTTGTTCTGGTGATCCGGGCCATACCCGATCGTTTTTATCAACTGACCCACCGCATCGCCTGATGCCGTGGTTTTGAACGGGGGCTGCAACCGTGCAGTTCTCGAGGACTCGTTAATCCCATGACCGAAAGTTTTGCTGAAATGTTTGAACAAAGCCTTGCCCGCCAGGAATTAAGGCGAGGCGCCGTAATAACCGGTACGGTTATTGATATCCAGCCCGATATTGTCGTCATCAACGCCGGTCTGAAGTCCGAAGGCGTCATACCCATCAGTCAGTTCAAGAATGCCATGGGTGAACTGGAGGTGGCGCTCGGTGATGAGGTCGAAGTTTCACTGGAGGCAATTGAAGACGGATTCGGCGAAACACGCCTGTCTCGTGAAAAGGCAAAACGTGATCAGGTCTGGCGGCGTCTGGAAAAGGCCTTTGAAAATGAGGATATTGTAAAGGGCGTCATCAGCGGTAAGGTCAAGGGCGGGTTTACCGTCGACATCGAGGATATCCGCGCCTTCCTGCCCGGCTCGCTGGTTGACGTTCGCCCGGTTCGTGATCCGGTATATCTCGAAGGCAAGGAACTCGAGTTCAAGGTCATCAAGCTGGACAAGCGACGCAACAATGTCGTGGTCTCGCGACGCGCCGTGGTGGAAACCGAATTCAGTGCAGAACGCGAAGCCCTGCTGGAGAATCTGCAGGAAGGGCAGGTTGTGAAGGGTATCGTAAAGAATCTGACGGACTACGGCGTGTTCGTGGATCTTGGCGGCATCGACGGACTGCTGCATATCACGGATATGGCCTGGAAGCGCGTCAAGCATCCTTCCGAGATCGTCAATGTCGGTGACGAGATCGACGTCAAGGTTCTCAAGTTTGATCGTGAACGTAACCGCGTATCACTGGGCATCAAGCAGCTCGGTCAGGATCCCTGGGCCGATCTGGCGCGCCGCTATCCCTCCGGGACGCGCATGTTCGGCAAAATCACCAATATCGCCGATTACGGATGTTTCGTGGAGATCGAGGAGGGTGTCGAAGGACTGGTGCATGTCTCCGAAATGGACTGGACCAACAAGAACGTCAATCCCTCCAAAGTCGTTCACATCGGCCAGGAAGTCGAGGTCATGGTGCTCGATATCGACGAGGAACGCCGTCGCATCTCGCTGGGCATCAAGCAGTGCTATGCAAACCCATGGGATGAATTCGCCGCCACGCACAACAAGAGCGATCGCGTCACCGGTTCCATCAAGTCCATTACCGACTTCGGCATTTTTATCGGCCTGGACGGAGGCATCGACGGATTGATCCACCTCTCGGATATCTCCTGGAATGAACCGGGTGAAGAGGCGGTACGCAGGTACCAGAAGGGCGATGATATCGAGGCGGTGGTGTTGTCTGTCGACCCGGAGCGCGAAAGAATCTCGCTGGGCATCAAGCAGCTTGACAAGGACCCTTACTCCAATTTTGTAGCCGAACACAGCAAGGGGAGTATCGTCAAGGGCGTTGTCAAGGAAGTCGATGCCAAGGCTGCAATCATTGATCTCGGTGACGGGGTTGAAGGCACGTTACGTGCTTCGGAACTCTCACGCGACAGAATCGAGGATGCACGAACCCTCCTGTCGGCAGGCGATGAGGTCGAGGCCAAGTTCATGGGGGTGGATCGCAAGAACAGAACCATCAGTCTGTCTATCAAGGCAAAAGACAGCGATGATGAAGCGGCCATGCTGCAGGATTACGGCGCCGACAACGCCGAGGCCACGACCAATCTGGGCGATGTGCTCAAGCGGCAACTGGGCGGCGATGACTAACAGCCCCTTGAAACTGGCGATAACTGGAACTGTATAATCCGGGTGGTGGAGCAAATGACAAAGTCTGAACTGATCGAAATTCTTGCGTCCAAGAACAGTCATCTTAACCATAAGGATGTCGAGCTGGCCGTCAAAAGCCTGCTGGAGCAGATGAGTCAGGCGCTTGCAACCGGGCAGCGGATCGAAATCAGGGGCTTCGGAAGCTTCTCGTTGCATTACCGCCCACCCCGTATCGGCAGAAACCCAAAGACGGGTGATTCGGTTGCCCTGGCATCAAAGCATGTACCGCATTTCAAGCCGGGCAAGGAACTGCGCGAGCGAGTTAACGGCTACTTCCAGCGCATAAAGGAAATGTAACCACAGGGCGGTGCACGGGTCGAATTCCCGTGATTCGATCTTGCACCGCCCTGCCTTGCCTGTTTTATGATGGTCTGCCAGGTTGTTCCGTCACTCATATCACGACCCCCATTCGGCGAGCTCCTGCCGGATCTGCTGCTCTTCGCGAAATCCGGGTATTTCTCATGGCAAATGCGGTGTACGGTCTGCCGGGGCCATTTCATGATATCGATTCCCTGTCACTGAGGCTCGCCGGTCAGAGGCGCGGATAACGACCTGCCATGTACGATCTGGTCTGGTTTCTTCTGCCTGTGGCTGCACTTGGCGGATGGATTGCCGCACGGCGGGAAAGGGGCGGCCCGGATGGCCATTCTCGCAACTTTCCCGGTCCTGAATACCTCAGAGGACTGGATTACCTGCTAAACGAACAGCATGACAAGGCAATTGACGTGTTTGTCCGCATACTCGAGGTTACCGCCGATACCTTCGAAACGCATCTCGCGCTGGGTAATCTGTTCAGGAAGCGCGGTGAGGTCGATCGCGCCATCAGGATTCACCGGAATCTCGTTGCCGGGGATTCCCTGAGCGGTGAACAGCGCAGTGATGCGCGGCTGGAACTGGGCCGCGATTACCAGCGAGCCGGTTTGCTTGACCGTGCGGAGGAATTGTATTCGGAGCTGCTGCAACGCAAGGACCATGTATCGCAGGTCCTGCCGTTGTTGCTCGACATCTATCAGCAGGAAAAAGACTGGGAAAACGCCATCAGGATGGCCTCCCGGATGGAACAGGTCAACAACCGGCCAGCCACGATGGTCATCGCACAATTTCTCTGTGAAATGGCCGAGGATGCCCGTGTGCAGGGTGAGACAGAAAAAGCGAGTAACTTGCTGGGCCGTGCGCTTTCCATACACAATGATTGCGCGCGCGCCAGCCTGCTGCTGGGGGATATCGAACGCGAATCGGGTCATCTCGAGGCGGCATTGCTGGCGTACTCGCGGGTTGATGGCCAGGACAGGGAATTGCTGCCGGCAGTGCTTGCATCCCTGTATGCCTGTCACCGTGAGCTGGGTGGCGCCGACGGGATGATCGAATACCTGCGTGAATGCATTCTGCGTTACAACGGCATTGCGCCGGTGATCATGTTGGCGGATATCCTGACCGAACAAAAACGGCAGGATGAGGCGTGCGAATTCCTCGCTCGGCATCTGGCCAGGCATCCTTCGGTGCGCGGACTGGCGAAATTCGTGGATCTTCGGCTTGCGGGCTGTTGTGCAGGCGGAAACGAGAGCCTGGTCATGCTGAAGAATCTCACGGACCGGTTGCAGAAGGGCAAGCCCGCCTATCTTTGTTGTGAGTGCGGATTCGCAGGAAAAACCCTCTACTGGCAATGTCCGGGTTGCAAGAGCTGGGATACCGTGCGACCCATCCGCGGTGTGGAAGGCAACTAGGAATAGATGACTGTAATGAGATACTCAAGATGAATGATACAGAGGCTCCCGGGCCGCGCGTTATCGTGGCGCTGGATTATCCGGATGCTGAATCCGCCTGGCGGCTTGTCGTAAGGCTGGAGCCCGCCCAGTGCAGGCTCAAGATTGGCAAGGAACTGTTTACCGCCGCCGGTCCCGATTTCGTCCGTCAGCTGGTTGACCACGGCTTTGATGTCTTCCTGGACCTGAAATTTCATGATATTCCGAGCACGGTGGCCAGGGCCTGCCACGCCGCCGCCCGGTTAGGCGTGTGGATGATGAATGTCCACGCGCTGGGTGGCGAACGGATGCTCACCGCGGCACGCGAGGTGCTCTCCAAACTGACTCGACCACCCCTTTTAGTCGCGGTCACCATCCTTACCAGCATGGACGAAACGGATCTTGGGTCAATCGGTCTGGGCGGGGCGCCGGGAGATCATGTGCTCCGTCTGGCTACGCTGGCGCATGACTGCGGTCTCGATGGTGTTGTGTGCTCCTCCAGGGAAACACAGGAGCTAAGAACACGATTCGGCAGAAGCTTCCGGCTGGTTACGCCCGGCATTCGACCTTCCGGCAGCCAGATGGACGATCAGCGGCGGGTCATGACCCCGGCTGATGCCGTCAGGAACGGGTCGACCTATCTCGTCATCGGGCGCCCGATCACCCAGGCGGACGACCCGCTGGGTATATTGCTTACAATAAATAAGGAACTCGCTGCATTGAATTGACCTTGCGGCGCGATATGCTCTTTCCGTGCGGTGCATCCCGATAACGCGACCAGACGGGTACACGTTAAGTGCAATTACACCAGGAATGATCTCAACGGAAAGGAGTCCAGAGTATGTCCACTATCAGATCCATGTTGTTATTCTTTGCAATGCTGCTGACGGTTCCGGCCGTGGTCCTTGCGGATCCGGTTGATATCAATTCGGCGGATGTCGAAACGCTTGCCGGTAACATCGATGGTGTCGGCACGCAGAAGGCCATCGCAATCGTTCAGTACCGGGAAGCCAATGGTCCATTCTCGAGCCTGGATGATCTGGCCAATGTCCAGGGAATAGGGATGAAAACCATTGACAGGAATCGCGACAAGCTGACTGTTGTAACCCCATCGCAGTGAACCGCTGAAGTCCGGTCACGACCGGAATCAGGACACTTGGGAAAGCGCCCTGGTCGAGGGCGCTTTTTTTTCCTGCAGGGACGCAGGTACATCGCGGAGCGCAGGGAGAAGGTGAGACCGCGTAGCGGTCGACAGACTGGCCTGGGCCATGCGGTGGAGCGATGAACCAGTTGTGCGACTCTCTGGCGTGACCTGCCATGTGTGCGGGATTCGGCACACCAGGCGCCTTCATTGCAACGTCATGCCGGAATGATCGGGAACGACAATAACAACTGGAAACATGAAGATAGATTCTGCGACTGCCGCTTGCGGCGGCGCAATCGCGGCCGAGTAATGACATGGCTCCGGGTATTGACTACCATTGGCGTCATTGTCGATGATATAACTAAATGATATTCAATGATTAACGAAAATCGCCGATGATTCTGGCAGCGGTATCCGGCCAGTTTTCCCTTCAGGATTCATTACGGACAGACTCTATGAAACTTTTTCCGGTCATTCTCTCTGGTGGTTCAGGCTCACGCCTGTGGCCGTTGTCGCGTGAGCACTATCCCAAGCCGCTGTTGCCGCTGACATCGGAGCGCAGCCTGCTGCAGGATACCGCTGTGCGTCTGGACGGTCTCCCGGAGGTGGGAGACGCAGTATACGTCTGCAACGACGAGCATCGCTTCCTGGTGGCGGAGCAGGTGGCCGCCCTGGGCAGGACACCGGAAACCATTATCCTTGAACCCGAGGGACGCAATACTGCTCCCGCATTGACCCTGGCAGCGCTGTACCTCGCGCGCATCGCACCTGATTCCCTGATGGTGGTGATGCCGGCGGATCATGTCATCACGGAGCGCGAGGCGTTTCTTGAGGCGGTGCGCAAGGGGTCTGGACCGGCCGGGGCGGGCAGCCTGGTGACCTTCGGCGTGGTCCCGGATGCACCGGAAACCGGATACGGCTACATCAAACGCGATGCCGAACTGGAAGGAACCCAGGCCTTTAGCGTGGCGCGATTCGTGGAGAAACCGGATCTGGAAACCGCTAGACGTTATGTGGGCGAAGGCGACTATTACTGGAACAGCGGAATTTTCCTGATACGCACAAATCGCTGGCTGGAGGAGGTCGGACGCTTCCGCCCGGACATACTCGAAGCCTGCAGCGCGGCCATGAAGCAGGGCACCGAAGACAGTGATTTCTATCGCGTCAACCGACCGGCTTTTCTGGGTTGTCCGGGCGACTCGATCGATTACGCGGTAATGGAGAAAACCGCCAACGCCGTGGTGGTGCCATTCAGCGCAGGCTGGTCGGATGTCGGGTCCTGGTCGGCGTTGTGGAACGTGTGCCCCAGGAATGCCGATGGCAATGTCATCCAGGGCGATGTCATCGCCGAGGACACGCGCAATGCGCTACTTTATGCCCAGCATCGGTGTCTCGCGACAGTGGGGATAGACAACCTCGTCGTGGTGGAAACGGCCGATGCCGTGCTGGTGGCTAACAAGGAACGGTCCCAGGATGTCAAGAACATCGTCAATGTTATGAAGGCGCGCAAGCGCGAGGAATGCAAGGTCCACCGGCGTGTCTACCGGCCGTGGGGTTCCTATGAAGGTATCGATTCCGGTCCGCGTTTCCAGGTCAAGCGCCTGTCCGTCAAACCCGGTGCGTCGTTGTCACTACAGATGCACCACCATCGCGCCGAGCACTGGGTGGTGGTCAAGGGGACCGCACGGGTGACCTGTGGCGAGAACGTGTTCAATCTGCACGAGAACGAGTCCACCTACATTCCCATTGGTGAAAAGCACCGGCTGGAAAATCCAGGTAATATTCCCCTCGAAATTATTGAAATCCAGTCCGGCAGTTATCTTGGCGAGGATGATATAGTCCGCTTCGAGGACGTCTATGACCGTTGCCAGGCTAAGTCATAATACAGCACAAGGGCGGAAAGTTATGGAAAGGAAAGTCACGAAAGCAGTTTTCCCGGTCGCCGGTCTGGGCACACGGTTCCTGCCGGCTACCAAGGCGAACCCCAAGGAGATGCTGCCCATCGTCGACAAGCCGCTGATCCAGTATGCGGCGGAAGAGGCGGTGAAGGCGGGTATCAATGAATTGATATTCGTGACAAGCAGCAGCAAGCGCGCCATAGAAGATCATTTCGACAAGAACTATGAGCTGGAGACGGAACTTGCGCAGCGCGGCAAGAGTCAGCTGCTTTCCATCGTTCAGAACGTCGTACCTGAACATGTTACCTGTGTATATGTTCGCCAGCCCGAGGCGCTTGGCCTGGGTCATGCGGTCCTGTGCGCCAGACCGGTGGTGGGTGACGACCCCTTCGCGGTGATACTGGCGGACGACCTGATCGAGTGTGCCGATGAGTGTTGTCTGAGCCAGATGGTTGCCGTATACGAGGATCATGGCTGCAGCATCCTCGGCGTGGAAGAGGTGCCAGGCAATGAAACTGACAGATACGGAATTGTCGATCCTGCTTCATCCAGCGGTCGCAACAGCGTCGTAAGGAATATCGTGGAAAAGCCTGCGCCGAAAGACGCCAGATCAAATCTGGCTGTCGTGGGACGCTATATCCTCAACCCGGGGATATTCACGCATCTGCAGACGATTCCGCGCGGCGCCGGCGGCGAGATACAGCTAACCGACGCCATAGAGGAGTTACTGAAGAGAGAGCAGGTCCTCGCGTATCGCTTTGAGGGAAAACGCTACGATTGCGGCAGCAAGCTCGGCTATCTGCAGGCGACGGTCGAGTATGCGCTGCGACACCCGGAGCTGCGCGATGCCTTTCACGACTATCTGGTGGCCGAACTGGGTATGGAGGCAAACAAGGGACTGCTCAGACGCAGCAAGTAGCTGCCAGTGGCTCTGGCAACTCCTGCCCGCATAAAATTGGCTCCCCATCGTGGACGCATATCGAACCATCTGCATAGCGCCGTCCCCTGTGGTCAGGGCCGTCTTCCAGGCTATCCGGGGTTTTGGCGCGTAGGCCGGGCCGGAAAGATCCTCTTTTGAGCCGCAAGATGTAATCGTTCGGCTGGTGACCTTGATACCCAAGCCGCTAGTTAACCTGATCCCGCTTCCATGGGGTGTTCTAGCTTGCCCGAAGAAGGAAACCCGGAACACTGGGCCGGGATACGACGTATATACTTCCTAGACGCGCTCGCCGCCTGCATAATGACCATCAGCCGAAAGACCCGGGGTGAGGGACATAGATGCCGCTTGGGGGAAACCGGTGGGCAGTGTACAGGACCGCAGAACGCGCCGAATTCATGTTCGATAACTACGCCACCATGTCAAGCTATGGACAGTTGCTCACGGAGAAGTTTCCGAACTCGCAGGAGGCCTATTACTTGAAGCAGATGCAGCAGTGCCGTGGAAGCTAATGACCCGAATCCTGAAGTGCTCGAGCCGTCGCCGGGAACCGGGCTCGGTGGGCGTCTGGTCGCGGCCCGTGAGGCCAAAGGACTGACCCTCGCGGTTGTTGCTAACAAGCTGCGGCTGTCAGCAGCCACCTTGCAGGCGATCGAATCAAACCGCTACGAGGATCTGCCCGAGCCGATCTTCGTGCGCGGTTATCTACGTGCCTATGCGCGGCTGCTGGAAATGGACGGGAAGGTGCTCGTCGCGGAGTATAACCGGCTGGTCGATACGCACGGGCCGATCCTCACGCCGACCACCAAGGTCCGCCGTCAGGCGACTGCCCGCGACCCGTACATCCGCGGCGCTACCGCGTTGATCGTGGTGGCGATGGTAGTGCTGCTCGGGTCCTGGTGGTACAGTCGACAGAAGCACGACGTCCCTGCTCAATCCCGGACCGTGTCTTCGGGGGACGAACAAGCGGCCTCACCCGCGTCCGAGCTCCCGCCGCCGCAGATCGACTCCCCGAAGCCGGGCCCCGGGCCGGTCGTTGCGCTTCCTCCGGATATCCCGCCGCAATCTATGGCGAGTGAGGCAGCCGAGGAAAGTGTCGTTGCCGTCGAAACCGAGCCGCAAACGAGTGAGACTGCTGCCGCCGCCGAGCCCGCCTTGCCCATCGTCAGCGAATCACCTGTCACCGCGAATGCCGATGCGGTAGTGAAACGCCGGGACGTGGAAACGAACCTGGAGCCGGCCGCTCAGGAGCTGCCGATTGCGCCGCTCGCCTCCGAGCACGGGCGGCGGTTAGTGAGTGCGAGTCGTGCGCCCACGGGCGAGGATGTGCTCGTCATCAAGGCGAACGATGAGAGCTGGGCCGAGGTCGTTGACGCGAACGGCTATCAACTTCTGTACTATCCGCTGCGACCGGGCATGGTGCGCCGCCTGCAGGGTCAAGCCCCGTTTCGGGTGTTCCTGGGAAATGCGCCGGCCGTCGACCTGAGCCTGAACCAGGAACGATTCGATCACACGCCCTTCCACCGCCGGAACAGCACTGCCCGCTTCTCTGTCGATGACGCCTCTTGATCGCGTCGGGCGTCTGAAGCAAACGGTGACAGCCTGAGGCTCAGGTCGGAAGGCACGGACAGCTGCGTATGGGCGGGCACCCAGCACGGTCTGATCGGATTCCAGACCCAGCGGCTGTGGTATCTCGGGCCCATGTTCCGTCACGAGCACCCTCAGAAGGGCCGCTATTGTACCGCGACGGCACGACTCATGTGACTTCGAGCCGCTGGACTTCATCGCCGGCTAGTGGTTTTGGTGTCTAAGAGCCGAAGTCAACCTGGCATGTTTTTGGGGATTATCGCGACCAACAGCGGGTACCGCGGGCAGGAGACGTCGGCTATGCAGGGTACCCTTGTGTCAGCTGTGGATCACGGGACATCACTTGTAGGAGGTACTGGATGGGGATGCTGATTTGAATCCTTATGAGCTGCTGTACCGGGAGAACAAATAGCGGCATCCGCTGCGTTCGGGGTAATTTGGTATCGCTCACCTTCAGGAGCTCAGCAGAAAACGTGGAGGTGTCCCGTGGCAGGCAGCGTCTCATGCAGAAATTGCGGAACTGTTCTTGATGAAGACGCCAGCATTAACAGCGAGACGAGAAAGCCCTGCACCGTGTGTGGGTCTACCAGCAGGCAATACAAACTACAGGTCGAGACACTAACAATCCGATCTGAGGTGTCAGCCGTCGCTCTCACAATACGACCTGGCGCGGCATCAATTCTTTTGCAGTCCGTCATAATCCCGGGTGATAAAACAAAGGAAGGGCAATTAATCGAAGCGGTTGCACTACCCTGGTTCGTGATTATCGAACTGTTAAACCGTGACCCGTCTATCGCCTATCAGATTAAACCTCGGAAATGGGAGGAGATGGTCGCGGGGATTTATGAACCGCTCTGGGTTTGACGAGGTGATACTAACACCGGCAAGCGGAGACTATGGGAGAGATGTCATCGCGATCAAGCGTGGGGTCGGAACAATCCGGGTAATCGATCAGGTGAAGGCATATAAGTAAGCCGGGTCACCTTGTCACAGCGGATGATATACGGGCCCTTCTAGGGGTGCTTGATGGGGACAAAGCCTCTAAGGGATTTCTTACCACGACGTCGGACTTCGCTCCGCTGCTGCGGGATGACATCCTGCTTAAGCCGTATATGCCCTCAAGGATCGAGCTTATTAACGGTGAGATGCTCCTCGCCCGGCTGAACGAGTTGTCGAACAGGAAGGGTTAGGGGCACTTTTACGCGAGCCGGACGGCCAGCTATGCTAACTCATTCTATTGCATCCCCATGCACGACCTAAACGAGGCAATTAACGCGCCAACGTATCGAATCTTGGTAGGGTAAACCGTTCTGGGATTCTTTATAACTTATTGTTATTTATATTTTAATTTGGCTACCCATCGTGGACGTATATCGAACCATCTGCATAGGGCTGTCCCCCAGGCTATCCGGGGTTTTGGCGCGTAGGCCGGGCCGGAAAGATCCTCTTTTGAGCCGCAATACTTCATCGCCTGGCTCGCCGCCATGGTGCCCAAACCCCGGGTTAGCCTGACGCGTTTTCACGGTGTATTCGCCCCCAACAGCAAACACCGTGCGCGGGTGACGCCGGCAAAGCGGGGGAAGGGCACCAAACCCAAAGTAGCCGATGAGGAGCAAGAGCCAACGCCGGCCGAGCGCCGGGCTGCCATGACCTGGGCACAGCGCCTGAAGCGCGTGTTCCACG
Organism: uncultured Gammaproteobacteria bacterium; assembly: GCA_963763115.1. Lineage (GTDB taxonomy): Bacteria > Pseudomonadota > Gammaproteobacteria > UBA9214 > UBA9214 > CAVQCA01. Next base: position 99,011 of record CAVXNM010000030.1, on the reverse strand, counting down.
TCGACATCGAGACCTGCCGAGCCTGCGGCGGGGTGGATCATCGCCTGCATCGAGGGCCCGGTGGTGATCGAGAAGATCCTCACCCACCTCGACAAGAAACAGGCCTCAGTAGAAGCATTACCGTTGCCGCCCTGCCGGGCACCGTCACAGGCCGGTTTGTTCGACTGAGACATCGACGCACACACGCAACCAACAGCACGGGCTGCAGGGTCCATACAGGTCCATACAGGTCCATACAGGGTCCATACAGGACCACAGGTGTTCAATGATGCCGCCCCTCCCGCTCCATGTCGGCCATCAAGCTCAGCCACACGCCGTCAGGCGGTCAATTAAGTAGTTTCCTCAATATCCTTTTCTCGTTTTTGATTTATACATAAGTGACAGCAGTTGGCACCGATGACATGGCCTGTCCGTGAATGAGAATTCTTAAAGACGGCTTGCCGGAGTCATCGGGTCAGAACTGCAGACCAAGCCCCCAATCACCGCGCCTGTGCAGTCTCAGGCGGCCAATTAGGTAGTTTCCCCAATACCCGCAACTCTGTCGATTGTGTAAAATATGAGCATAAGCCTTGACCCGATGATTCCGGTGCGATTAGAACCTCACACCTAATCGTGCCGAGTCATCGGGTCATTTTCACCTTTCCTGCACTCCAGGCTGATAGTGTCCTACAGACCCGCACATCCTGCCCTGCCATGCACTTCGCATGGAAACGCACAGAGAGTTACAGCAGGCACTATGGGAAGTGATCACAGAAATGGAGCGGGCACTTCTTCGAGATGATGCCGACAAGGCACAACGACTTGAGCGGATCGCTTGGCGACTGGTTGGAGTGCTTGCTATGGAATCATGCAGTGAATTGGAAATAAAAACCCCGCCACAAGGGGCGATGTTTCTTTGAATGGTCCGGGCATTCACCGCCGTTCAGTTACAGGTAGCAGGCTTATTTCCATAAGGTATTGTATTCGCCCAGGCCCGGTAGAATTATAGAATATGGTGCGATACCCAATATGTAAATTGTCCATCGGTACAAGCGGCTTGCATAAGGAAACACGAATAGACCGGAATTGACCCAATGCGACATCCTGAGTTTTGCCCTTCATGTCGTGTTTGTTTTCAGACATTCAGGCTCTTGCCGCAAACCGCCAGTTGTGGCGAGTGGCAATTCCGTAATGACAGACCGGAGGCTGCGACATGAGCACAAGGACGAACGACATCCAGACAGACGCGCTCGCTCCGGAGCACCGCACGGTGGCGGACTACTTCCCCGAGGCACCACGGGGGTGGCCCCCACTGCCGGTCGAACTGCTTGTCGACTTCAACCTGTCGGCAGGGTCTACGTGTACGGGGACGTGTTCAATGCCTTCGCCCGCGATTCTGTAGAGGCCGCGCTTCGCGTCCTGTGCGGTCCCCGGCACGATGAGATTCTGATCGGTTATGAGTGAGAAAACGAGTGCTGAACTGGTTCAGATTTCCAGGTGGTGGCAGGTACAGACTGTTTTTCTCACATAAGCGAGTTGATATAAGCAAGCATACGTGCGCGCATGGAGGCATCTGGCAAATGCCCAAATCCGGCAGTCATATTATCCAGCATATGATGCGGATTGGAGGTCGCAGGAATCGTGCAAGTCACATCCGGGTGTGATACCACAAATTTCAAAAAGAATTGACCCCAACTCCTGATATCAACCTCGCTGCTCCAGTCAGGTAATGCTCGACCTTTAACCAGGCTGAACAACTCACCCCGTGCGAAAGGCCGATTAATCAACGTGGCAATACCGCGTTCCCTGGTAATCGGGAACAGGCGTTGTTCCACTGTTCTATTTAAAATGTTGTAACTGAACTGCACAAAATCAAACGGTTCGTTTTCCAGAATCACTTCAAGTTTGCCATGAAAACGCCCATGTGAAGTGGTAATGCCGATATAACGTACCTTCCCTTCCGCTTTCCAGGCCTTGAGGGTTTCCAGATGGACTTCCCAATCACGCAGATTATGAATCTGCATCAGATCAATTACCTTGACACCCATGCGTTGGCTGGATTGCTGCATTTGCGCAATGCCTTCCTGTTTACCCCATGTCCAGACCTTGGTTGCCGCAAACAAGGCCTGTTTATTGTTGATGGTTTTCAATAAATCACCGGTTACCTGCTCCGCACTGCCATACATGGGTGAAGAATCGATAACGGCACCGCCATGATCAAAGAAGGTCTGCAACACTTTCGCCAGTAGTGCACGCAATGCTTGATCATTGCCGACATCAAACGTGCGCGAGGTTCCCATGCCAATAACCGGTAATCTTTCGCCGGTTTTGGGGATCGCCTTTTTGATCGGTGCCAGTTCCTTGGCGGATAAAACTGCTGGCCAGTTCAGGGCCGTGGCAGTCAGCCCAACAGTTTGTTTAAGAAAATGGCGTCGACCATACACGATTCCGGAGTTAGACAAATTGTCCTCCTATTTAACCGCTACTTCTGTTTCATTACCTCAGACCCGGCTGCAAGACGAGTCTGTTGTTTGCCCAGGCGGTAGGCTACGACGGCCCAGATCGCTGCCAACGGTACGGCGATCAGCGCAAGATGCGACAGACTCAAACCCAGTACGCGTAAGATGGCATAAATCCAGCCCGCCACAGCATCACCGCCACGATACACCACGGTATCGTTAAAATTCTTGGCCTTGTATTTCGACTCCCTGTCCAGTACCACGTAAAGCATTTCACGCGCTGGCCGCATAATAGCGTAGTTGCCGGCGCGTCGAATCACCTGTACGACCACCAGGACTAACAGCACTGGTGCAAAGGCTAGGGCTAAAAACCCGACGCATAAAATTATCGGTACCAGTGCCAGGGTCCAGGCCAGCCCAAGAATCCTGACCATCCGACTCGTCAGGAAAACCTGAATACTAATCGTCAGACCATTGACCGCCAGATCGATCGCAGCAAACACCGTGGTGCGTTCTGCGCTACTGGCAAAGCTATCACGCACAATTTGCGCCTGTTGAAAATACAGAAATGTGGAAAGGGTAGTAAATAACATCATCAATACTGCAATGCCGAGCAGATAGGGTGAGTGCACCACCAATCGAATGCCAGCTAGCACGCCACCACCGAGGGGCGCGTTCATCGTGTTTTCTGTTGCCTTTTCCTGCTGGGCTTTATTATTATTTAACGTGATCGCATTCCAGTGAATCAGACGTTGAATTGACAACACCGCCCAGCCCAAAAATGCTGCGGACACCAGTAACAGATTGGTTGGCCCCAGGGGAATCGCCAGCAATGTTGTTAACGCCGGACCAGTTAGTGCGCCTGCAGTACCACCCGCAGCAATAAAACCGAACAGACGTTTAGCTTGGGCATCGTTATATAAATCGGTCATAAAACTCCAGAACACGGATACCACAAACAGATTAAAGACACTGGTCCAGATAAAAAACATTCTGGCAATATGAACGTGAGCAAGATCGGATTGGAACAATAGATAAAAACAAAACAGATTAAGAATAAAGAACTCATAGATGGCAGGAAGAAACTGGCCGCGGCGATAACGCGAAGTGACCCAACCGAATACCGGTACGATCGCCAGCATAATAAGAAACGTCCCGGTGAACAGCCATTGCAGATTTTCCACGCCACCGACAACGCCCATCTCATCACGCAGGGGGCGAATGATGTAATAACAGCACAATAGTGTGAAAAAATAACTGAACGACCAGAACAAGGCCCAGCCTTCCTGTGGTTCGATATTCACCATTCGCTCAATACAGCGGATGAAGGAATTCTGGAGAAAAGTCATTTCAACCATTGAGTTTATTAAGTCCACACATATTCAGCAAGTATAGACATCTTATTTACTACCACCCTTGTCTTTGGATTCATATACTGTAGTGCAATTCACCCGGTACGGTCTCGAGGGGTTCGTAAAATAACTCTTTCCGTGGCAGAGGGTCGCCTCCGAAGAAGAGTTTATCGAAGTTTACCGACAGCATCGGACAGAGGAACAAAGATAAAGCGATATGACCACATCAGACTGGCTATGGTGTTAGCCGTACTGCTTGCACCTCTGATAGCTGTGTGAGTGACTTAATATTTAAATCAGAGGCGCCAATATGTGCGAACCTGCACACCCAAAGTTTTAGCGTATGGCGTCGGCGGCGCCCAATAAACCGTTCCAGAGGACGCACCGAAGTACACATTCATAAGGATACGAAACTTGAAAAAACATCTGTCTATCGCAATTCCGATACTCCTGGCATGTTCATACAGCGTCTTAATGGCAGATGATGATGTAAGAAGTTTAGTTCAGTTGCCAGAAATTATGCGACAACACATGATGTCAAATATGCGCGACCATCTGGTTGCTATAAATGAAATATTAATAAAAATGGCAAATGGTAATTTTGAAGAAGCTGCGGAGATAGCAGAATATCGCTTAGGCATGAGCTCACTGGAGTCTCACGGGGCTAGTCAGTTGGCTAAGTTTATGCCCGAAGGAATGCGCCAAGCTGGTACCGCAATGCACAAGGCGGCGAGTCGTTTTGCTCTAAAAGCACAAGAGGAAGAAGTATTGCCAGCATACAATGCGCTTTCCGAGGTTTCATCTGCTTGTGTTGCCAGTCATTCAGGTTATCGAATTAGATGAAGCCATATCACCTTACAAGACGCTATCTGAAGGTCTGAGTTTGCATTCGAGACATCTACCGGGAAAACGGTTTCGTCTTGATTATGGCTGCGACAGATAAATAGTTACCACCTTGTTTACCACCCTGAAGGCATTTTGAAGCGGCTGGATGCTTATTAAATTATTGTTTTATCTGGCTTCTCGTGACGGGCTCGAACCGCTGACCTAGTGATTAACAGTTAACTGCTTAGTCATTTTTTACCGTTTTCAATCTACGAGTTGCAGCATAAGTGGGGATGAAATAAACGTCTGATAGACAATAGAAAAGACACAATAAAAGACAACACGGAAACATTTGAATTCAAGTGAAACGTTTCATATAGTTTCGGCATGTTTACCCCCACCCTCGTTTACCCCCTCAATGACGCCCGTTAACCGGGTGATGGGAGATCACTATCCATGTCGAGCAAGAAATTCACCGCGAAATGGTGCGATTCCGTCACCACCTCAAAGAAGCGCGAGGACTTCTACGATTACAGCCGGCTGGCGAAAGGGCAGGCGCTGGTGCTGAAAGTTTACGGCACCGGGACAAAAACATGGTGGGCCAGCTATTACGCCAACGGCAAGAGCCAGACCCTGTTGTCCGTCGGTCCTTATGCCAGCCGCACCGGGCCGGCCGGATTATCCCTGAAGGATGCCGACGAGGAAGCACAGCGCAAGCTGGCCATGCTGCTGGATAACATCGACCCGCTGCAACAACAGCGCGACCTGAAAAGCGCGCCGAACTTTGAAATGGGCGCCGAACTGTTCCTGTTGCGCCACGCCTACACGCTGGCCGATTCCGGCCGAAAGTACCGGGAGATCGTCGAGCGCGAATTTATCCCTGTTTGGCGTGATCACAAGTTGCAGGATATACGCCGGCGTGATGTGGTATCAGTCCTTGAGGGTATCGCCGTACGTGGCCACAGAGCCGCGAACCTTGCGTACGCGGTACTACGCAAGCTGTTTAACTGGTGCATCCGGCACGACCTGCTGGAAAACAATCCAGCCACGAACATTGACCGGCCTGGAGGGGTGGAAAGATCCCGCGACCGGGTACTGTCACACGATGAAATACGCGCGTTATGGGCCAGGCTGGACAAGGCCGCAATGGCCGAGGAAATCAAACTGCTATTGCGGCTGATGCTGGTTACCGGACAGCGCAAGGGCGAATTTGACCTCGTAAATAACTGGTGGACGATACCGTGCGAACACGCAAATAACGGACAGTCACACTGGGTGCCGTCGTCACCACTGGCCGCGGGACTGGTTAAGCAGGCGTTTAGGTTACACCCGGATTCTACCTTGCTGTTTCCATCACCCCGGGGTGGCGAGGTGATGACCGAAACCGCCGTAGACCGGGCAGTAAGAAACAACCGTTATGCCTCCGGGATTGACCGCTGGACACCGCACGACCTGCGCAGGTCTGCGGCAAGCTTATGCGCCGGGCTTGGCATTGATCGGCAGGTAATCAAAAAAATCCTGAACCAGACCGACAGCGATATTTCCTCCGTGTATGACCGGCACGGCTATGACAAAGAAAAACAGCAGGCGCTTAACAAGTGGGGCAGGAAGTTGCAGGCGATTACCCGGGAGGCGCGAGCATGAAAAAGGCGTCGGGAAAAAACTATGCAGACGAGTTTTTCAAGTGGGCAAGAAAAACAATCTCAAAAGACGAAGCCGAGAGACTTGGCCAGCCATATGAAACACAACAACAGCTATTGAGCTTGCTTAATGAATTTTATGAGCATGCAAGCAAGATTCTACAAGAGCATGGCTATGACTGGGACCATGGATTTCACATACCAATACTAGGCGGACTATTTTCCTTCGATGAAATAGTTATCAAGGAGGAAAAAGCGCGGGATGCTTATCGAGTGATGACGCAGGCGTCAAACGTTTTCAGGCTGCGCGGCAATAATGACGAATGCGCGCTTGCTGCAATTGCCTTGGGATTGACTGTTAAGCACGCATGGCTGCCAGAGTTTGCGAAGTTTGCGATAGACAAGAATGCCTACCATGGGCTTTCAAAAGGTGGAAGTAACGAACCCCTGAAAGAACACAAGGCCGCACTGTTGAAGATTTACCGCCAGCAACAGGCGCTAGGCATACGCCAGCCGAACAAGGCACAACTGACGCAAGACTACATTGACAGCCAGCCCGATCAGACATCACTTGCCGGCAGTTATGATCGGCTGCGTAAATCACTCCCAAATCACACGAATTAAGCCGAGCAATGACAGCCTGTCCTGCCGGCCCTCGACCACAACACCCACGCATTCACAAGCTTCAACATAAGCAGTTTCTCTCTGATGTTCATGCGCCGCACCCGGGTTGTGATGGTCGAGGCGATTCTATCGGAAATCCTGCCGGCCTGATTGCCGCCGAAGAATTGCAACCCGAGCGCTGGCGGCGGCTCTCTCAATTGTTCATCAGGCTGCGTGACCGGCAAGTTAAAAGGATTGTACTTCAGGACAATTCACCGGCTGCTGTGAATAGCTTAATTTAGTAACCGTAGGAAGTGGTTTTTTTCATAGTTCTGACTCCTCTCCAGCGCCCTAATTGATTGGGCGCTTTTTTTGCTAGTAGCAGAACGCTACTCTGTACTATCCCGTATTTACAAAGGCAATTGAGTGGCGTAGGGTAATTAGCGCCTGACCGGAGTGCGGCCAACACCCCGGCCAAGCTAGCCACCACAAACCTGTTAAGGAGGTACGCGATGGCTAAGCGCATTCTACATTCCACTGCCGTGCCTCCCAACACCCATAGATAGGCAATGCCATGAATACCAAAACGAGTAAGACAAGAATCGAAGACTTAACCATGGAACAAGCCGACTTTCTCATGTCACTGCAAACGATGGCGGAGAAAGATAGAAATCGCATCGAACTACTTGTAGAACTGCTACATAAAAATGACGAGAAAGCGCGTGCCTTGGGAGATGCGTTTAACAAGAGCAAGCCGGAAGATTCAGCAGCCGCGAAACAAACGCTATTCGTCTATCTTGATTCGGTGATGGCCGAAAGGAGGATGCAGCCTAATGGGTAAAAGGTAACTGATCGGCTGCCTTTGCAAACCAGACCCCGGCCATGTGCCTGAGTTTTCTGTTACGCCATAGAAAAAAACGGCAACCCGAAGGCCACCGTATTAAGGGGGATATATAGCACCGTTTTTGGCGCTACAGGCCATATATTAGAACAATAACATTACAGAAATATTACCGGAGGAAAAGGCGAAGCCTCCCGGCCTGCATACCAGCCGACCGGTCGGCTGCGCTGACCGCCTGAGCCATCGCAGGCGCGGCGAACAGATGCGGGGATGGGGGGATCGCGTCGCCTGTGCTGCCACCAGCAGGCGTAGTAGGAAAGGGCAGTTTATGGTGCTGGCGGGGTAGTAGAAGGGCTGAATTATCGGTTGGATTTTTTACCCCCTCAAGCCGTTATTTCGTCGCACTTTTCTATAAGTTATTGTTATATTTGGCTCCCCATCGTGGACGCATATCGAACCATCTGCATAGCGCCGTCCCCTGAGGTCAGGGCCGTCTTACAGGCTATCCGGGGTTTTGGCGCGTAGGCCGGGCCGGAAAGATCTTTTTTTGAGCCGCAAGACGTAATCGTTCGGCTGGTGGCCTTGATACCCAAGCGGCTAAGTGTGAGTCTTAAGTGCGGCTCATAGCCGCCGTTTCATCCACCAGTCCAACCACGCCAGCCGCTGCCCATTCGGCGCGCTCACGCCCTCGGCCTTGCGCTGCATCTCGAGCGCCTTGTCCTTGTAGCGCTCCTTGTTGAGGCCTGTCGCCTTGCGATCGAGCATCGTATAGTCGCGGGCCATGATGGCGTAGGCGTAGCCGTCGTCAGGATCGAGCTCGACGGCGTGCTCCAGCGCATCGATGGACTTCTTGTACTTGCCCAGCCGGAATAACAAGAAGCCCTTCATGTCGTGGCCGAAGGTATCGTCCGGGCGCAGCTCGATGTAGCGCTCGATGTCCACGAGCGCGGTGCGGTACTGGAAGAAGGCGGTGACGTTATACAGCGCCGAGTATTTCCAGGGCTCGGGGCGCTCTGGTGCGAGCTGCTTAGCGCGCCGAATCAGCGGGTGCACCACGTTCGGGCGCCGGTTGGCGTTTGCGCTCAAGCGCAGCAGCTCGACGGCTGCCGCGGCATTCTGGGGATTTTTCTCCATCGCCTGCTCGAGCTCGGCCATGCGCGCGGCGATCTTCGTATCGTCCTTGCAGCGATACAGATCCTCCGGCCCCAGTGGCAGGTCCTTGCCGGTCGACTGCCAGGCCTCATGCATCAGGTTCACGTAAGGGTAGGGGCCCTGCATCACCTGCCACTTGGGGTTCTCGGCCATCACCACCAGGCGGCGCTGCCAGACGATGTCGAACTTCCAGCCATCGCCCGTGTTGCAGAACAGGAAAGGGGAGTTCTCCCAGCCGTCGATATCGCCGAACCAGATCACCGCGTGGTCGCCCTCGCGCAGCACCTGGTAGTCGGCATCGCGCCAGTGCTCCAGCCACTTCAAGGTGCGCGGGTCGGGCTTGTCCGCATCGCCCATGGCCAGGTGTGTCATCTTGGTGTAGACATCCACGTCGATATCTGCCCCCTCGCCGGCCCACTTGGCGAGCATGATCTGCCAGGCCTCCTCGGGGCTGCGCGCCCCGTGGCCCTGGCGCGAGGCGGTGGCAGACGCGGCATCGTCCTCGTAACGCTTGAGATTGCGCTTGGCGCCGGCACCGCCGGCCAGCAGCTCGGCATCGGCCCGAGCGATGGTATCGGGGGTGTAATCACCCTGGTCCTTGATCTGCGCGCGCTCCTCGAGCATCTCCATCACCGCGATCAAGCCCGTGCCGATATCGCCCGCGCGGTAGTAGGGCCCGAGCTGCAGGTCCTCCACATAGCCGCTGAAGGCATCGGTGAACACGTCCTCGAGTGCATAGCCTACCTCGAGCTTAACCTGCTTCGTGTCATCGACCAGCAGCAGCAACAGCCCGCGGCCCTCCTGCTGTTCGCCAATGCGCCAGTGATTGACCAGATCCACCGCCAGGGTCTGGAGGCTGTGGCCCTCGGGCAGAGCAGGGACACTCACGATCAGGGCCTCGATGTGAAAGCGCGAGCCCAGGTGCTCCAGATACCGGTGTGCGCCCTCCTCATAATGCTCCAGCGCCCCTGCGTAATCGAACAGATAGCGATCCGACTGCGGCCGCGACTCCAGCGAGAAGGCAACGAGATCTTCCGGCAGCCCGTAGTCGTCAGTCTGGATGAACGACCACGCCACAGCCGCGCCGATCACCACGACCACCGAGACAATCACTAAGACAAGTATCTTTCGCATAGTCCTGGTCTTTTAAGCTCCCCTCTCCACCCAGTGGTGGAGAGGGGTTTGGGGTGACGCAGGGTGAGGGTGTTCAGCTCCCGTTGTGCCTCCCAAACGGATCCTCCAACCCCTTCAACGCCTTCTTCTTCGCCTCGAAGTAAGGCTTCGCCTCAAAGCCCATCATGTCGGCCACGATGTTGCCCGGGAAGGTCTGCAGCCTGGTGTTGTACTGGCGCGAGAACTCGTTGTAAAAGCGCCGCTCCATGGCCACACGGTTCTCCGTGCCCTCGATCTGATCCTGCAGCGACAGAAAGTTCTGGCTCGCCTTGAGATCCGGATAGTTCTCCACGATCGCGAACAGTCGTGTCAGGGCCGACTCGACCTCGCCCTGTGCGGCCTCGATGGCCTTGAGCTGCTCGACCGTCTGCGGGGCGCTGCCGACCGCACCGCTCACCTGGATCGCATTGGCTCGCGCCTGGGTGAGCGTGGTCAGGGTCTCGCGCTCGTGCTCGGTGTAGGTCTGCACCGCATCGACTAGCAGCGGTACCAAGTCCAGGCGCCGCTGGTAGGCGTTCTCTACCTGGGCCCAGCCTGCGTTCACCTGCTCGCGTGCGTCGATCAGACCGTTGTAGAAGAACACCAGCAGACCCGCGAGCACGGCAAGCACACCCACGGTCACGATAGCGAAAGACAGGGGAAGGGAACGGCTCATGGTGATACTCCTTTCCTCGGACAAACCCGAGAGATCGATCAATCGGCCCTCCGGCGCGGCGGAGGTCGTGGATTCGGTTGTTGCGACAGGCGCCGCAGTGCCGGCATCGCCCAGCAGCCAGACTGTGGCGGCGCCCAGCAGGAAGAACACCATCAGGCTGGTAATCAGCATCCACAGGCGTCGGCGCTCGCGGGGCGCACCCGCCGCCCGCAGCGAGGCATCGCGCTCGGCATGGGCGGCCAGCGCGCCGCGCAGGCGCTCGGCCTCCTTGGCCGTAAGCTTGCCGTCGGCGAGCATGCGCTCGATGCGGGAGTCTTCGGTCAGCTCGGTCATGGTCACAGGTTCTCGATCATTCGCATCCCTTGTTTCGGCGGGATGCACCCGGCCTCAATATCCTCCAGGATCCGCCGCTTGCGAGCCTCGTCACGTTCCTGCTCCTCCCTGAGGTGCGCGATCAGCCTGTGCAGCCGGCTGCGCACCGTGGGGTATGAGACCCCCAGCAGCTCGGACATCTGCTTCAGGCGCCCGCTCGCGAGCACGAACAGCTCCACGAAACGCTGCTCCTCGGGCACTAGGCGCGAGAGCCGGGGGGTGGCGGAACTCCCCCTCCAGCCCCAGCCCGCAGTCTTCGCAGCTCAGCCTGGTGATGCGTAAGGCAGCTGAGCAGTAGGGGCAGAGGTTGTGGGGCATGGCGATCCTGGTGATAGTTGCTTTAGCAAAGTTAAAGTGATTATCGCCTATCAATTAAGAAAATTAAGAAAAGCATCCCGAAATAATGAAAAATACGTAGGATTTCGTGATGTGAACGTATGCGATTAGGGAACCACGGCATTGTGCAAACGCCGCTTAAACGCGCTTCTGGAGCCTATCAAGGCATGGCATGGTGCCGACATCATGGAAACTTGCGGGAGAGTGGCGCAAGAGTACCAGCAGACCGATGATCGGGAAGCCCAAGCAGAATTGCTTAGCTGGCTTCTGGCTTTTACAGAGATCGATCAGTCCCAGCAGTCCTGAGCCGAAAAGTCAGATGGCAGCGGTATTGGTACGGTACTAATACCTACATCCCCATCGTGGACGCATATCGAATTCTCTGCATAGCGCCTTCCCCGAAAGTCAGGGCCGTCTTTCAGGCTATTCGGAACTTCGGCGCACCGCTCTGCGCCCGAGAAATTTTTCGTTCCTTCATGTCGGCTGGTAACCCTTGCTCCCAAACCGCAGGTCAACCTCATCCGCGTCCACGGCGTGTTCGCACCAAACAGACCGAACCGGGATGGGTGACGCGGGGCAAGCGGGGCAGCGGAGATTAACCCGTCTTTCGCAACTCGACCCAAGGAGCGCTGATTTTTTCTGCTGTGGACCTCGCAAGACACTGATCTGTCAGGATGTGGACGCGGCGATGTGTCTGTAGTGAAGACCTAGCCTATTGATACCGCTTGGTAGTTTGTCAAACTGTGCGCATGTTTCTGCGTGCTACGAAGCGCTTCAAGGACGGCAAGGAACACCGCTACTGGAGTATTGTGGAGAACCGGCGCTGTGGTGGTAATCGTGTGGTACAACGTCAGGTACTCTATCTCGGCGAGATCAATGATCAGCAGCAGGTGGCCTGGTGCAAGACGATCGAGGTAGTGCAAGAGGGCCAGCGCAAACCCCGGCAGGTGGCGATCTTTCCGGAAGATCGCCAAGCCCCCGAGCTTGACTGTGATGTGGTACAGGTCAAGCTCAGTGAGCTGCAGCTCAAGCGTCCGCGCCAGTGGGGTGCGTGTTGGCTTGCCTGTGAACTGTGGGATCAGTTGGGGCTGGATGATTTCTGGTCACAGCGCCTGCGTAGCAGCCGCCAGGGGACGCGCTGGTTGGCGGTGTTCAAGACGCTGGTTGCCTACCGCCTGATCGATCCTGGCAGTGAATGGCGTCTGCATCGGCAGTGGTTCGAGGAAAGTGCCATGGCCGATTTGCTGGGCGAGGATTTTGCGCTGGTGCAAAAGGACAAGCTCTACCGTTGTCTGGATCGGTTATTGCCACACAAGCGCGAATTCTTTTCCTATCTGAAAGGGCAGTGGCAGACGCTGTTCAATCCGCGCTTTGATATCCTGCTCTATGACCTGACCAGTACCTATTTTGAATCCGAGCCCCCGGATGAGGGCAAACGGTGCTACGGGTACAGCCGCGATAAGCGCCCCGACTGTGTGCAGGTCGTCATTGCACTGATTGTCACACCGGAGGGTTTTCCGTTGACCTATGAGGTCATGCCGGGCAACACCAGTGACAAGACCACACTGACGGATTTCCTCAAACACATCGAAGAGCAGTATGGCAAGAGCGAACGGGTCTGGGTCATGGACCGCGGCATCCCGACCGAGGAGGCGCTGGCACAGATGCGCCAGAGCGAGACGCCGGTTTACTATCTGGTGGGCACGCCCCGGGGTCGCCTGAGTGCTTTGGAAAAAGCCTTTCTCGGCAAACCCTGGGAGAAGGCGCGGGAGTCGGTAGAGGTCAAGCTGCTCGCGCAGTCCGAGGAGCTCTACATCCTGGCAAAAAGTACCGGACGCATGCATAAAGAGCGCGCCATGCGGCAGCGCAAACTCAAGCGGCTCTGGAAACGACTCCATGAACTGCAATGCCAGAAGCTGACCCGCGATCAACTGCTGATCAAATTGGGCGCGGCCAAGAAAGAGGCCGGCAAGGCCTATGCCCTGGTGGCCATCCAATTGCCCCAGAACGATGCCGAGCTAAAGACCCATGGCTTTAGGTTCTGCCTGCGCAAGGACAGACTGCGCCAGACCCGCCGCCGTGAGGGACGCTACCTGCTGCGCTCCAACCTCACGCAAAGTGATCCAGCGACGCTGTGGGAGTACTACATCCAGCTCACGGAAATCGAGCAGTCCTTCAAGGAACTGAAAAGCGATCTGGCTATCCGACCGATCTACCATCAAATCGATGAACGCATCGAGGCCCATATCTTTGTCGCCTTCGTCGCCTACTGCCTGCAGGTTACGCTCAAGCAACGCACCCGCACGCTGGCGCCGGGATTGACCCCACGGGCGGTGCTGGAGAAATTTTCCGCCGTGCAAATGGTCGATGTGCAGCTGCCCACCACGGATGGCCGCGACTTGGTCTTACCGCGCTACACGCTGCCGGAGAAAGATCTGCAATTGTTGCTCGATCAGCTCAAGCTGACGCTGCCCGGACAGCCCCCACCGCGGATCAGTTCAGCGCAGAAGTTGATGACCTGACACCCCGCCTGTAGTGAAGACCTAGAGGAGTCGCTTTAAATCGATTCAATGGGTTATCGTCTTTCAATAGGCTGAGTTGCGAAAGACGGGTTAACGTGCCACAAGGGTGGATCCGGAGGAGCCGACACTGGCCGAGTGCCGGGCTGCAGTGTCCTCGGTGCTGTGCCTGAAACGGGTTTTCGGTATCCCATGGGACAGAATGGATCGGTTTTTCACATTCTCGATCATGGTGATGACCCAGAGCGCCCGGTACCTCAATGGCTGAGCCGCGGGTAATCAAAAAAATTGACTTTTCGGGACCTGGAGGACCCAGCCGTGCGTCACTACTTCTAAGCACGCTGCTGAATTCGATTGGACCACCTCAGCGCGAGTGCCACCAAACCGACACCGTCGGATAACGATTGGCTAAACCATCAAAGGAGATAGTCATGTCAGACGAAAAAAGAAAACTGGTCATCGTGGTCACCAATGGCTTTCACGACGAGCGTTCGTCCGTGGCCTGGAGCGTCGCCAACAGCGGCATCAATTCCGGTCTGGAGGTCACCATGTTCCTGGTGAGTTCGGGGGTAGATTGGGTCCCCATCGTGGACACATATCGAACTCTTTGCATAGTGCCTTCCCCGGAGGTTAGGGCCGCCTTCCACGCCGTCCGGAAATTCGGCGCGTAGGCTTGGGTGCCAGAAAGTTTTCTTTCGAGCTGGTGGACTTTATCGCCGGTTGGCAGCTTTGGTCCAAACCGCCGGTCAACCTCATGCGCTTCCAAGGCGTATTCGCGTCCAACAGCCGGTGGAGGGGGCGCGGCCCAAGCGGGGCAGGAGAGGTGAGTATTCCACTACGGCTCCGGTGGAACTTGGGCCGGCTGAACGCCACGCCTCGATGGCACGGGCACAGCGCCCGGAAGGGCTATTTGGCATCGACATCGAGACCTGCCCGGCCTGCGGTGGGTCGATGCGAATCATCGTTCGCATCGCGGACTCCAAGTTGATGGCGAATATGCTCGCCCTTGGCGATGCGAAGGAGGCGGCGCCAGAGGCTTCTTTCCCGCCTCAGTCTCACGGCGCAGTCCACTCAACCCTCACGCGCATTGCTGTTGTTCGAGGTCGCGTAATGTGTAGATAGCTGTTGGTGTCGCGCAAACAGATAGGCCAAACAGCGCGCCTCACGGCACTGCCCTCATATCCTTCAATCCACCCATAACGTCGTTTTTTTCCTGGACTTATGCTGACTGCACGGCCTCGCGCCCGGGGTTTGGCACAACTCCTGCTATATCTCCCTCACAAACGCAAACCGTATGGATGGAGACAACATGATGTTTGACACGCTGATGAAGAGCGACGGCCTGGACGGTAACGGATTCGGCGCGGTGGTCCGCGGTGTCGATCTGCGCAAGCTTTCCGGCGACCAGCTGGCCGCCATCAAGCGTGCTCTCTATGCGCACCGCGTTGTCGTCATCAAGGGTCAGGACCTCAGCACCGAGGAGTACATCGAGTTCTCCTACCGGGTCGGTGAGCCGCAGCCCTACCTGCAGGAGAACTACCATCACCCGGACTACCCGCTGATCTTCGTTTCCTCGAACGTGGAGCACAACGGTCGGAGGCTGGGTGTGGCGCGCACTGGAGGCTACTGGCACTCCGATACCTCGTTTCAGAGCGAGCCTATGCCGCTGACCATGCTCTACCCGCAGATCATTCCGGAAATCTGGCGGCGCTCGACGTTATTCGTCGATATGGCTGAAGTCTATGCGGCGCTGCCCACGGCGTTGAAAACGCCTCTCGACAATGCGCGCCTCCTGCACAGCGGCCGTTGGCGTTACAAGGTGCGCGAGCAGGACGTCGGCTTCGACATCACCGACATTCTCAGGATGATCGATGACTACGCGCCGCCGGTATCGCATCCCGCTGTTATCGAACACCCGGTGACCGGTGAGCGTGTTCTGTATGGAAGCCGCGGCTTCAGCGTCGGCATCGACGGCGTGCCCGCCGGGCAGGCCGAGGATCTGCTCAAGGTCGTCTTCGATTTCGCCGAGCAGCCGCGTTTCGTCCGCAAAGTCTTCTGGGAGCTAGGCGACATCATCGTCTGGGACAACCGTTTCCTGATCCATCGCTCGGGCCGCGCCGAAAATGTCAACGGCGATGTTCGCGATACCGCCGCAAAGGAAGAGCAGACCATGATGTTCCGCATCACCCTGGGTGATGGCTACCCCTTGTCCAACTGAAACAGCTATATAGGAGAGTGTTATGTCGACTGTAATGAATGCTTCGAGTGAGCCCAACACCTGGGAAGTGGAAATCGATTTCGTTCGCGAGATCCTGTCACCATACAAGGACCATGCGACCTATCTGCGGTCCGCATTCGTTGTTGACGCCGATGTCAATGATGGTGGATCTGCACGAAAAGATGATCGCAACAAAGCGCTGATGACGGCTTTCGGCGAGTTCGCCATTCCCGAAAGCTGCTATATCGACGATACGGGCCATTTCAACGCAGTGGAGTTCAATATCTGCTTCAACCAGCTGGCCTACGTGCTGTTTGCTGAATGCTTCAGAAAAGACCTGTTGCCCAAGATCGCCCCGGCTTTGGCGAAGAAACTCGGCATGAACTATGCCGGGTATAGAACTCACCAGCTGTCGTCCATGTTTATTGTGAAATATCAGAGTCGGTTCAAAGCGCCGATTGACAGCGACCTGTTTCATGGCGAACTGAGCGTGCGACGCGTGTCGTCGATGGCTAACACCTTCTTTGCACATACGCATGTCGTGTTTTCGGATGCAAACGGTGGCCTTGCCGACGGAGACATTCTCCTCGCCTTCTCCACCGGCGCAGCCCACTGATTGAATTGACCCGGACCACCAAAGCCACGCCCTGGAGCCGATAGGCGCCTGGGGTGTAACGGAGATAGGAACCATGCACTGGACTTTAAATACCTTGCTGCACCACCCGGAGTTTTCGGAAAACGATGTCTGGATGCGCGAACGCTTCGCGCCCGGTGAGTACATCCTCAAGCAGGGCGAATCCGGGCGCGACGTCTATCTGGTGCTGGAGGGCAAGGTGCGTGTACTGGGACAGATCAATATAGCGCAGGGACGACCGGTGCGCCCGGCGTACTTTGACCTCGGCGAGCGGGGCATTTTCGGCGCCCTCAGCCTGTTCGACGCATCGTCCCGCTCCGCTGATGTTCGCGCCATCACCGATTGTAACGTTGCCGTCATCGACGGGCGGGCACTCACCGAGTTCATGGAACGGAACCCGGGCATGGGGTATGCGATTCTCAAGCAGTTGTTCTCCCAGTCAGTCGAGCAGATTCGAAAAAATCGCAAGCGGGTTCTGTCCATGCTGGCCTGGGGACTGAAAGCCCACGGCATCAGCCATTGCCTGTAGGGCGCTACCGCTTGCGCCCCGGAGCAACTCGATTGCCGGACTCTATCCATCGAGCACACTAGTGAACAACATGGAAGACTACAACCTCAGACCCCTGCAGAACGCCGAAGTGAGTTTCGCAACCTCAGCCGCGTCTTATCCATTGGTGTTGACGCCGTCGGCAATGGACTTCGACGGAGACGCAAGTCAGTTCATAAACTACTTGCGGAATAATGCCGCGACGCTCAGAGAAGGTATTCGCAGTAATGGGGCCATGTTGCTGCGCGGTTTTCCTATCGAAAACCCCTTCGAGTTCGAGAAATCTCTTTATGCTTTAGGGTATGACCTTTATAGGTATTACACCGGAATATCCCCGAGAGAAAAAATCACAAATGCAACTTATTCCTCGACGGATGCTGCCGGACCCTTCGTCATTGGGATCCACACCGAGTTACCATACCATTCCATCAGGCCATCAATGGTCTCCTTTTACTGCGATACGCAGCCTGCAATCTATGGTGAAACGCCGATATTCGATTGTGCCGCGGTCTTTGCAGACCTGAGCGCGGCATTGCAGGAAAAGCTCAAGACCAGGAGGCTGCGTTATACCCGTTTCTTTAGCGGCAAAAAGAATACCCTGTTCAATTTCAGGAAACCGTGGATGGATGCCTATTTGACTTCCGATAAGTCCGTTGTTGAGAATCAACTTGATGAAGAAGGTATATGCTATGAATGGGATCGCAAGAACAACCTGACGAATGAACACAACCTTCCTGCGGTAATAACCGATCCTGTATCCGGCAAGGACTGCCTGACCGTTGCCATATTCAACGGCGACACCTTTGGTTACAACATCAGCCGCTTCGCTGAAAGATACAGCCCCGTCAAGCGGCATCTTATCGAGTGGTTCGTGAGAAGAGAAGGCGCGAACAAGAAGGCGTTCCTGCACACAACTTTTGGTGATGGTTCCGAGATCAATCGATCCGAGAGTGAAGAGATCCAGAAGACGGCATGGGCGAATGCTATCGTGTACCGCTGGTTACGCGGCGATATGCTCATCCTGAACAATATACGCTTCGGGCACGCCCGCCTGAACGTCGTAGGGCCAAGGCGTATTGTGGCGGCAATGGGGGACAAGTACGACATTCGCGAGCTCCCCGCTAGCCCCACCTGACGGTTGGTCAGGCGGCCGCGGCACGACAACCGAACTGCGGCAACAGCAACAAGAGGGTCAGCGTGAAGTCTCAATTACGAAAGACGAACACTGACCCCCGTTGGGTTGATGGCTGTGGCAATCACGCATCCGGATTGCCAAGGACGAGGTTCGAGCCCGTTTCGGGGGTATCCCTTGCGTGGCAATGAAAAACAGTGAGTTAGTATGGCTCCCCGGGACGGGCTCGAACCGCCAACCGAGTGATTAACAGTATCAGATACAGTAAGTTATGAAACAAATAGGATGAAGAGTCTTAAGTATTCTTCTGTTGGCCTTTTTGTTTGGGTGCCCCGCCTGAGATATCGCCTGAACTTTCCTGATCATGCAGTTCCAGAATTAGCGCATCTTATTCTGTATTTTTGAATGTGCTCAACGAGTTGTGTTCTCATGGTGACTGAGATTTGTCTGAGCTGTGGCCGGAGTGGCATGATGGGAGAGGGCGTGGCCGCCGGGGACAGCGGGATGCACACGCCGGAAACGCCCGAGAGCGGGCCATTGAGGGGCGCAGGGGGCGTCCCCTTGGATGGCCTCCAAGTTGTGGCTCTGATGACGGCGGTGATTGGCCTGTGCCAGATTCTCACCATCACCGGTCCAGCCGGAAATCTGAAAAACTGACAACCCGACCATTGGGGCCCAGCTTGCCAGGAATTCAGGTTTTCACCCACCCGACACCCCCGGAAATCCTGGACTGGGTGGCGGTATGGGAGGGGATGTCCTGAACGTGCTCGAAACCGGACCTTTAGGATTGGCTCATATTAGATACCGCCAAATGGCAACTCTCGACCCAAAGCAGAAGTTCACGCTCTTACGACTCCCGGGTCAGGCCACGAGCTGCCTGAGACCCGGTCCGCCTGCTAGTCTGACATTCAAGACGAAATCGCAAGGATGCGATCATGTTGCCGTTATGTACGCCACCGTACAGCCTGTGATTAATGCTGGGACTATCTTAGGCGTTATATAAGCAAATGCGAATAAATTAACACAGTAACTCGCTAATGCTTTTGTCTTATTCAAGGAGGTGCGAAATGTACTGGGACACATTGATAGTGCTGGGTATTTACCTCTCGCTGCAATTGATACTGGGCATTCTTTCCCTGATCTTCACTGACCAGCCTGGCTCGCGCAAGACTGTTGATATCACTCGGGGCGGGAATAACGTTATCCCGACACATTGAGGCGACCTGTAAGCGACGGGTACGTCGAGTGCATCGGGTCGGTGCAGGATTTCAGCGGAGACGCCCCCCGGAAAACTGGAACGCTTGAAGTTTCCTCCCCGCCGCACGGCGACCCAGCCCGTCAGGTTTTTAGATTTCCAGCCCTACCTTCACTACCCCGAGGTTCTGGCTGCGACCTCGGGCGGCGTGGACTGTGGTGTGGGAATGTCCAGTTTATGTCCGAAACCGGTACTGCAGGCATATCTTTTATTCGATTTCGCTTAAGGACGGTAAACGACCCAACTCGGTCGTTTAGTCGTTCCTTATATTGGCCGTGGGTAACAGGCTGGAGCCGACCCGTTTCAGTCGTTCGTGCTACGTGTCTGATCGGCTGGGATGCAATGACAGCGACCTAAAGGCCACCGATTTTCACTTGGATGTAGAAGACTGTGGCCGAGAGAGGGACGTTGGCTAGCGTGCGTCAGTTATTGGGCGTATAGCTGGATTTTACCGATGACGCAGCGCGTTGAGTACCGGCAGTATCAGCCGCATGCACCGCATCGGCACACGAGCGCCGCGAAACCGGGCGACGATGCGACCTATCCGGACTTAGGCACGCGATCGATGTGATACAGGACAGCGATCAGCACCAGCGTCGCAAGCACCATGAACTGGGGACCGAACAACCAGAACACCAGCGGAACGGCGAAGTAGTATGCGCGCATACCGATGCTGTAATAGTTGCCCGCGGCGTTCAGATGGATCGCCACCTTTGTCGGGCTGACGTTCTTCGGTCGTATCGCGGCAGGCACGTTGATCTGGTAACCGACGTGGTTGAACAAGCGGATCGCCATGGAAAAGGCGAAGAATGCGACGAAGAAATCGGATACCAGCAGAATAAGCTTGGAAATCCACAGCTCCGGATGGTGCGAGCCGATGATGTTCAGTGTATGAATGGCGGTCGCCAGCTTGTCGGCCTGACCGCTGAGGGTAAGCGTGCCGACGATCAGCAGCACCGCGGTCGACGCCAGAAACGTCGCCGCCATGGTGGAGTTGCGTAGGGTCTGCACCGCCAGCACGCTGCGTTCTGGATCTCCCATGATACCCTCGACCCATGCCCGCCGCGCCGCCCAGTTCACCGCCTGAATGGTGTATTCCGGGTGCTTGCGCAGCTTGAATCCCAAGTACACGTGATAGACGACCAGCAGCACGCTGCAAAGCGTGAAGCTGACCAAATCACCCCCGTACTCACTCAACCATCCAGGATTTGTCGTCACGCGCTGTTTCTCATGCCGCGCAGAAGGATAGCATAATTCGCCTTCGCGTCGCGCACAGGCAGGAGATTCCCCAGCAATGTCACGTTTCTCCCGATCCTGTCTCATATGTTTTCTTGACCTCCTCAGAAAGGCGATCCGGCACAGGGAATGCACGTGGAACAATCTCAGTGGTGGGAGCAGCCGACACGGCTGTGAATCTTGGAGGGTGAAAGTCCCTCTACCGTCAGTTGCCCGAAACGGACGGTTAGTATATCCGCTGCTCGGGGAGGTAACGAACTGAGATATGCGCGGTAGTAAAAGCCACGGCTGTGCTGCCAGCTAAGCCGCTTGTTTTCAAAGAACTGTGGAAATCTTGGATCCGTTTTCTGGGGACGCAATCCAGCTTAACGTTTCCTAGCTCATTCTTTATCCGCAAGCGAAAGTACTCTTCGTCCTTCGCCCATGTGCGCTTTCTTGATTTAGCAAAAGGTATATATTCCTGTTCAAAGAATTCGCTAAATGTTGGTACGGCTTTCTTGGCATCATCCTCGACCCTGGGGTCTGCCCCGAGTCGTATCCCGGGCTGGACGTCCTTGGCGCGTTCCCGTGCGTCGGCCAACGACACGTCCGGGAATCTGCCCAAATGGACATACTTAGTACGCTTGGACTGGTCCTTGTAACGGACGTACCTGCGCCGCAACCTGGGACACATTGAACGTTTGCTGGAATACTGGCCGGAGGGCTCACCCTTACCCTTGCCCCGGTGGCTGTTATACCGTTACTGGGTAATCCAGCATGTGTATGTCCAGCAGTGGGTGATGTAGCCTCCCACATCACATGGGGGCTCGCCTTAACGTGTATTCCGTATCAACTCCAGACCTGCCTGGCCTGCGGCGGTGCGGTGCGGATCATCGTCTGCCTCGAGGACCCGGTGGTTATCACGAGAATCCTCAAACACCTTGACCAGAGGGATAGCGCGCAGGGCAGGAAGCTGTTGCCCGAAGGACGGGCAACCTGTTGGCCGGTTCGATTGACGTCCCCGCCGTCGACAGGTTGACATAGCTAGTCAGGTTGCTTGCTGCCCTTGTGGCCGCTCTCCTCAGGAAGCAGCAGGGTGGTGCTTGGCAGTCGTGCCGGGATCGACCAGAAGATGAGACTCATGAACAGCGAGCCAAACTGTGCTTGGTAATGTCACAAAGTAAAATCAGGTGCTTGCAGATTGCTTTCTAACTTTGTTCCTCTTGCAACAGCGAATTGATCAGGTGCTCCTCAATACCTGAAGTGCTTGATCTTCTCGCCCTGTTCGCCGATCTGCATCATTGCTTCGATGCCGATCTGGAGGTGAATCTCTGACCATCGTTCGGTCACCTGCAGGTCTCGCGCTTCGGTCTGCACGCCGTCCGGCGTGACGGGCACATCTGAAACCAGCAGCAGCGCGCCCCGCGCGATTTCGTTGTAGTGACCCACGATGAACAGGGTCGCCGTTTCCATGTCGATGCCGATACAGGCCATCTCCTTCAGGCGGGCAAGGAAACGTTCGTCGTGCTCCCAGACGCGGCGGTTGGTGGTATAGACCACCCCGGTGCGGTAATCGTAACCATGCGCGATGATCTTATCGGAAACGAACTTATGCAGTTTGAATGAGGGCAGCGCCGGCACTTCCGGCGGAAAGTAATCGTTGCTGGTGCCCTCACCGCGGATGGCCGCAATGGGCAGGATGAAATGCCCGATATCACTAGCCTTTTTTAACCCACCGCACTTGCCAATAAAGAGAACGCCTTTCGGTGCGCGCGCGCTGAGCAGATCCATAATGGTCGCTGCGTTGGCCGAACCAATCCCGAAGTTGACGATGCTGAGCCCGGCGCCGTTCGTGGCTGACGGCATCGGTCGGTTTTCACCATAGATTTCAGCGTTGAACTTTTCCGCAAACTTGGTGAGGTAGTAGCGGAAATTGGTGAGAAGAATGTAGTCGCCGAATTTGTCCAATGGCATTCCCGTGTAACGGGGAAGCCAGTTGCGCGCAATCTGTACCCGTTCAATCATAGCGTCGAGAGCTCCGCCGTACGGTGGTCCCCGGCAGAGGCCTCGGCAGCGGCATGCCGCTCATCTCCTTCTGCAATAATCGTGATTTGCCATTTACCGGACGTGGACTATGCTACCTTTATGTGCAGCAAATTCAACGTCTGCACAAGGATGATTGTAATGTGTTATGCGTTTCTCTCGAGGAAAAAAGCTCTGAAGGATGAGGTCGAACAACGCAAGGAACGCGTATCCATGTCGAGACGGGTCAATGCGTGGATATTGGAGACAAGAAACGCCTTGATAGCCAATAAGCATAAGCATCCTGAGGTGGAGGCACAAACGCCGTCCAAGGTGCGTGATCGATTGACCGGTTGACACCCGGCGTGGACGATCCTCAACCCCGCCACTGTGGGGTTTTTGTTGGCCAGCGGCAGGGCGTGAATCCACCGTATCTCCCCCATTGCAACGCGCACTGAACTTGCAATTGATTGAGGAGGCGACCGCATGACCGAGATCCTCATCGATCGAACCGGTCAGCCCGAGGTAATTACCGCAAGTGACGGGAGCCTCACCGTCACCGTCCCGATCTGCATCAAACGGCGCGGCAGCTGCAAAGTCGTGACCCTGCCGGATGGCGTTGGCCTGCAATCCAGCCCTTGGGATAACACGCCGCTCCAGCTGGCGCTCGCACGTGGCCAGCGTTGGTTGGCCTTGTTGGAATCGGGTGAGGAGAAGTCCATGAAAGAGATCGCCCGACGTGAGGGTGTCGATGACAGCTACGTGAGCCGCATGGTCAACCTGACCACGCTTGCGCCGGATATCGTCGCCGCGATTTTCGACGAGACATTGCCGGCGCAGGTGACGCTGTTCGACCTGGCGGCGGGGACACCGTTGCTGTGGGAGGAGCAGGGGGAAGGGTCGGAAGGAGCACTGATTTGTCTTGACCCATTTATAGGCCCCAGGGCTGCGACCCCAGCGGCATGGCACCGGTGGCAGCCGGCCAGAGGGCCGGCGCCACGGGAAAAAGCGTGCCGGCGGACGTATTGTTGGCCGATTGGGACGACCGAATGCCGGTCAGAGTCACCTCGCAGGTCAGATCGACAGATGACCGGTGGCGCGGAGGAGTGCGAGGAAGTGGTTCCAGCTTACGAAAAGAGACGATTCGCGAACGCTCCCGCCGGCTGAGGCCCCGCCTGTATCGCGTCTACGCGCTACCCAGCGTCGATTTCATCAGACATTCCATGGTTTCAACCGCACCTCCTCCCAGATTCCCGTCACCGGGATCAACTATAGTTTTCAGTAATGAGGCAGGTTCATGCATTTCCCGGGGGCGAGTGATGGCAATTGCACAAAGTGACAACTGCACAGCACGTACCTCTTCCGGACCGGATTCCGGAACGGCGCCGCTGCACCCGCGGGCTGCCTCCTGGCAGCTCGGTTCGGATGTCCTTACCCTGTTTCCGACCTTTGTCTGGAAGCTGCAGTTTGCGAAAGCGCTGCAGGAAAGAATCGCAAACGGCCTGATGGCGGTACTCGGGGAGCAGCGTGGCCGGAATGCTTCGCTGTCACCGGGGGAAAGCTGGCAATCGATCCAGACCTTGCATGAACAGGAGCGGCTGGGAGAACTGATGTCATGTATCTACGCCGCTACCCGGCGGGTGCTGAATTTTCTGAAGGCCAGTCATGCAGACTTCGAGATTACCGGGTGCTGGGCGAATATCCTTGCGCCAGGTGCCGGCCATAACATCCATCATCACCCCAACAACTACCTGAGCGGCGTCTATTACGTCGCGACTTGCCGCGGTGCCGATACGATCAACTTCCACGATCCCCGCATCCAGACCGGTATCATCCGTCCCCCGGTGACCGAACTGACCTCCGGAAATACCGACCTGGTCGTGGTGCGGGTGCAGAACGGCACCCTGCTGCTGTTCCCTTCCTATCTGCCGCATTCGGTGACCGCCAACCGCAGCGACAAAGAACGGATCAGCGTCAGCTTCAACATCATGTTCAGCCATTTCACGGAACGGCTGAGCCAGCCGCTCTGGGAGCCGGCTGCGCAGGCCAGCGGGGAACGGGCAGGCGAGTCGTGCAGGCCGGCGACCTGATTCCAGCCACTGCAGCTGGGCGCGATGATACGGCCGATACCCTGCTGGCCGTCATACGGGACCTGATCGCCGAACTGCATCCGCAGGCGGCGCAGCCCCCCCGGATTATCCTGGACACCGCGCTGGAAAGAGATCTGGGCATCGACAGTCTCGGTCGCCTGGAACTGCTGTCGCGCCTGGAAGGCGCATTCCGCATCTCGCTACCGGAACAGGTCTTCCATCTCGCGGAGACGCCGCGAGATCTGCTGCGGGCAATACGGCGTGCGACCCCCGCCACCGCGACGCCCGCCGCGAGACGGACCGTGGAGGTCGGAGCCGCAGCACAGGGGCTGCCGTACGAGGCCGCGACGCTGGTTGACGTCCTCGACTGGCATGTCGCCTCCCATCCGCAGCGCACGCATATTCGGTTCCATGCCGACGGGAATACGGGCGATGCGCTGACCTACGGTGAATTGCGCACGCAGGCCGGGGCAATCGCCGGCGGCCTGCAGCAGGAAGGCCTGCAGCCGGGCGATACCGTCGCACTCATGTTGCCGACCAGCAGGGACTATTTTTTCAGCTATTACGGGGTGCTGTTGGCGGGCGGGATCCCGGTGCCTGTCTACCCGCCCCTGCGCATGAGCCAGCTGGAGGAACACCTGCTGCGCCAGCGGGACATTCTGATGAATTGCCAGGCCAGCATACTGATCGCAATGCCCGAGGCGCAGCGCGTCGCGCAATTGCTCAAGACCCGGGTTGGGACGCTGCGCCGCGTGGTCACGGCCGCGGAATTGCTGGCGCGCCGGGAATGTCCGGCACCGGTCGCGCTGCAGTCCGAGGATATCGCCTTCCTGCAGTACACCTCCGGCAGTACGGGCAGTCCCAAGGGTGTGATACTTACCCACGCCAACCTGCTCGCTAATATCCGCGCGGACGGTGCGGCGATCCAGGCCAGCTCCGCGGATGTATTCGTCAGCTGGTTGCCGCTGTACCACGACATGGGACTCATCGGCGCCTGGCTGGGGAGCCTGTACCACGCGGTACCGCTGGTGATCCTGTCGCCGCTGGCGTTTCTGAGCCGGCCGCTGCGCTGGCTGCAGGCCATCCAGCGGCACCGGGCACCCTGTCGGCGGCACCCAACTTCGCCTATGAACTGTGCCTGAAGAAGATCACGGATACGGAAATCACCGGTCTCGATCTGAGTACCTGGCGTATCGCCTTCAACGGTGCCGAGGCCGTTGGGGCACAGACGGTGCGGCGCTTCTGCGAACGCTTCGGAGCCTGTGGCTTCCGTCCCGAGACCATGTACCCGGTCTATGGCCTGGCGGAATGCAGTCTGGGACTATGCTTTCCGCCGCTGCGGCGCGTGCCCCGCACGGATGCCATCCGGCGGGAATCTTTCCAGCGGACCGGCCGCGCACTGCCGGCCGTGACAACGGATGAGTCACGTCTGCAGTTTGTCTCCTGCGGCCATCCCCTCCCGGGGCACCAGGTCCGGATCCTGGGACCGGGCGGGCGCGAGCTCCCCGAGCGCCGGGAGGGGCGATTGCAATTCTGCGGGCCGTCGGCCACCAGTGGCTACTACCGCAATCCGCAGGCCACGCGCGCGCTGTTTCACGATGAATGGCTCGACAGCGGCGATCTGGCCTATATCGCGGACAGCGAGGTGTTCATCACCGGTCGTGCCAAGGACGTCATCATCCGCGCCGGACGTCAACTCTATCCGGATGAACTGGAGGCCGCTATCGGCGAGCTGCCGGGGATCCGCAAGGGCTGCGTGGTGGTCTTCGGCTGTACCGATCCCGCGCAGGGCACCGAGCGGTTGGTCGTCCTGGCGGAGTTGCGCGACGGCGGGGCCGGGCCAACCGAGCCGTTGCGCCAGGAAATTAATACACTGACTACGAAACTCACCGGAGGGCCGCCCAGCGAGATCATCCTGGCTCCCGCGCACACGGTCCCCAAGACCTCGAGCGGCAAGTTGCGGCGCACGACGACGCGCACCCTCTACGAACAGGGTAAGCTGTTGCGACGCAGTCACGCCGTGTGGTGGCAGGTGACCCGATTTGCGCTGGCCGGCATGTTGCCCGGAGTCCGGCGCCTGCAGCGTCGCCTCGCCGCCGAACTCTATGCCGGGTACACCTGGTTGGTGTTCGGGTTGTTCGCCGCTGGCACCTGGCTCCTTGTTGGCGTGCTACCCGGCAGACGCCGACGTTGGCGCTTCGTGCAGCGTGCGGCACGAACGTTGCTGCGTGTCACCGGCACACCGCTACAGGTACGGAGTCTGCATCATCTCCCGCCGGCCGAGCAGCCCTGCGTCCTGGTCGCCAACCACGCGAGCTACCTGGACTCGATCGCCCTGGCCGCGGCGCTGCCGCAACCGGTCAGTTTCGTTGCCAAGGCCGAGTTGACCAGGAAGTTCGCCGTACGCTGGTTCCTGGAACGGCTCGATACCTGCTTCGTGGAACGCTTCGACCGGCAAAAGAGCATCCGGGATGCGCGCGAGCTGGCCGCTGCGCTGCCAGCGGGGCGGTCCCTGCTGTTTTTCCCCGAAGGGACGTTAACGCGCATGCCCGGGTTGCAACCCTTCCTCATGGGCGCATTTCTTACCGCCGCGCAGGCCGGTGTGCCGGTGATTCCCGTCGCCCTGCGCGGAACGCGATCCATACTGCGCGGCGACAGCTGGTTCCCGCAGCGCGGTACCATCCGCATCGACGTGGGCGCTCCCCTCCGCGCCGGGCAGCGCGACGGCGGGCCGGAAAACCGATGGCAAGTTGCACTGGAGCTGCGCATCGGCGCACGCGCCTTCCTGCTGCGCCACTGCGGAGAGCCGGATCTGGAGGGGGTGAACCCGCTGGCACGGCCGGAGGAACCCGCCGGGTAGTCCGTCGCTGATGCGGTCGATTCTGGTAAAGGAAAGCGGTGGCTTGAGTAACAGGGGCTGATTGCAATGACGCAGACTCAAGTCGGACGCTCGGTCATGCCGGGCGTCTCCGGATGACCGTAATCCTGCCGGATGGTGACCGCGTGCAACCCCATCCCTGGATTGACACCCCGACGCCGCTGCAGCTCGCACTCGCCCGCGGGCACCGCTGGCTGGCAATACTGGAATCGGGTGAAGCGAAGTCCATGAAAGAGATCGCCTGGCGAGAGGGGGTCGACGACAGCTACGTGAGCCGCATGGTCAATCTGACCACGCTCGCACCGGATATCGTTGCCGCCATCCTGGACGAGACATTGCCGCCGGAGGTGACGCTGATCGACCTGGCGGCAGGGACGCCGTTGCTGTGGGAGGAGCAGCGGAAGAGGATACATAACGGTTGGGTGATCCATCGTGACTCAAGTTGCCCTTCCTTTCTCGTGTTATTTTTATATATGTATAACATTGAGTTGGGGCAACGTTATGCGTCATAGCGACCTATCGCTGCGCCTGTGTTATATGTAGGATTCATTAGCTGGCGCGAAGGCGGTGGCCTTGTCCCAGCGGCCTAAATGTCGGCAGTGAATTGGAGACTGGAGGGTGGGACGCTTCCGAGAGTGTCGGCTGGATTTCCCACTGCCCGCACCGCCCGGACAGTCTGAACCACGCTTACCTCAGCAGCCCGTACCACATTGCGTACCACAGCAGTGTCGGAACCACCAGCATGATAAAGAGGGTCAAAAGGTACCACAGGCAATCAATTGCGTGGTCACACATTGCGCATCAATCCCTGAAATGCCCAATCACGAGGCAGTAACAACCCTGACTGACGGATTTCCAGCCGCGCGTGGCATCAGCGTCCCGTATCCGGCTGCTGAACGCTTGCCGTTATCAAACGCAGAGGAGGCGCCGCACCGCTACGATCGCCGGTAACTGCCTGCCGATGTAGCTTCTCGATGACCTCTCGATTAAGGCTTTCAAAGTAAACGTCTTCTTCCTGCTGCTCCTTGCGTTGCAGTAGTTCAGAGATCACTTCTTTCATGACATTACCCTCCGCGCTGGTTCGGCGCACAATAAACTCCCCCAGCATAGCGAGGCGAAACGCGCCGCTTAGACACTGGGACTGCCGCCGGAACGCCACTGAAGTGTTCTTGCACCCAGTCCATAAGAATCTGCTAATAATCATCTCCCGTTCCAACGGAACTTGCTATCAGGGATAACCTTAAAACAGTGCAGGCAATGCCGTTTTCAGAAGGTCTCAACTGAAATCGCAGCACGAATAGCCCGTTTGTGTGCACCCGGGGAACACCCGAAGGAACGGGGATGTGATCCAACGGACTGGGTTCAATACAATATCAATACGAAAGCTTGGGCGTAGAGCACATCCCGGGCATGTAATGTCAGCAAATCCTCGATAGGCAGTCGCCGCAACAATCGCCATAGTGGCAACCCATCGACCCGTCCACAGGCTCACTTTGCGAACCCCAAATAAGGCAATCCCTGATAACATCCTGGCGTGAATTAGTCGATACTAATACTCGGATTGGCCAGTGAGTCACTGGTTTCAGGGTCGAGGAGAGATGTCATGAACCGTTTGTCATCAACGCCACTACCGCAGGTTACACCCGCGGCCTCATGGCGCGGGCAGGGTCCACCGATTAGTTTTGATACCGAGCAGGGTCTTCGTTCAACGAGTGATCGTATGCGCGCTGCGTGGCACCGCGCCGAGCTGAGGGGTCCGGTAAATACCATTCTGAAGGCATGTTACGGGACGAGCGCGGTTTACTTCTGTGAGGACATACAATGTCCGTTGCGCGAGCGGTGTAAAGGCTCCGTGTCGCCGTGGAGATTCTAGCCGGCAGGAGTGAGACCAATGCAGGCGCTGGGTAAGAGAAATTCCTTGTGGGCCGGTAAGCGGTCTGCAGAAAAGAAATTGAAAAAGACGGATTAATGTCCCGTGCAGCAGTGTAAGGAGGCTATGATGGCATGGTCAGTGACAAAATCCAGGGAAGGACGGCGCGCTGACAGTTAGGCAGTGGCAAGGGTCAGCACGCCGTAATGACCAAGCCTGTTGGCAGGCACTCCACAGCCGGCACATTCTCCCCCATTTCGTGCCGGTCACTCTTGGGTCAACTGGAAAAAGGCTGGCCTTTTTTTTCCTCCACGTGCCCTTTCTGATTAACGTCGCCCAAGGGAAGAACGCAGAGCAGATACAGGAAGCGGGGGAATCGGCAATTAACTGGGTTTTGCCTATAATTCAATAAAGTGAGTAGGCTTCGGTTTTCTTCACTCCCGCAAGAACTCCAAATGCCATGCAGGTTGACGCTTGCCGCCGGATGAATCGCGCAGGCGGCAACAATCGTGGGCGCACGAATCGACGATGCAACAGGTAAACGTACTCATTGTTGACGATCACCCGCTGGTGCGGAGTGGCCTCCACGAGTTGATAAAACACGAACCGGATCTTGAGGTATGTTGCGAAGCCGCCAGCCTGGAGGAAGCCGTTCAGTGTCTTGGCCATTGTTCACCTGATGTGTCCATCGTTGATATCTCCCTGCCGGATGGAAGCGGTCTTGATCTGATCAAGCGCCTGCGGTTATGGAACCCGGACACCCGGATTCTTGTCTTGTCCATGCATGACGAGACCCTGCTCGCGGAACGGGCCCTGCGTGCCGGGGCGCTGGGCTATATCAACAAGGAAGAAGCGGCCATGAATATCATTGCCGCGATTCGGCAGATCCTCAAGGGAAAGACCTGGGTGAGCCAGCGCATGACGGAGCACCTGCTGCGCATGGGTGCAGCCAGCGCACCGGAATCCCTCGATTCGCCGGTCGAATGCCTTTCCAACCGCGAACTGGAAGTTTTTGAGCTAATTGGCCGCGGCCTGAGCACCGGTGAGATCGCCAGCAAGCTGCACCTGAGCGTCAAAACAATCGAGACGCACCGCGCCAAGATCAAGAAGAAGCTGAATATCGACTCCGGCGGCGAGTTAACGCGGCGCGCCATGCAGTGGTCATTCGAACGCCAATAACAGGCCGACGGTCGACGTCCCCCTCTTGCCGTCACCGCAGCACAGATTGATATCGCCATGCCCGAATCGAAAAAAAAGTCAAACTCCAGCAAGCACGCAAGCGAGGGCACGCCACAGTCAGCGGATACCCAAGCCTGCCTGATCGTGGGTATCGGTGCTTCGGCAGGAGGGCTGAAAGCGCTCAAGGCCTTTTTCTCCAGCATGCCGATCGATACGTGTATGGCGTTTGTGGTGGTGCCGCATCTGGATCCGACCCATCAGAGTCTGATGCACGAGTTGCTGGCAAGGGAGACCCGGATGCCGGTCTGCGAAGCCGAAGAGGGCATGACAGTCGAGCGCAGCCATGTCTATATTATTCCTTCTGCCAGATATTTGACGATCAGCGACGGCACACTGCACTTGATCGAGCCGCAGGAATCCCGCGGGACACAGACAGCAATCGATCATTTCCTGCGGTCCCTGGCCAGGGATCAGCAGGAACGCACCGTCGGGATCATCCTGTCCGGTACGGGCAGTCACGGCTCGGCGGGTCTGAAGGAAATCAAGCTGGCTGGCGGGATGGTGATGGTGCAGCAACCGCAGTCCGCCGAATATGACCAAATGCCACGCAGCGCCATCGCACGGGGGTGGCCGATTACGTGCTTCCGCCGGAGCAGATGCCCGAAGCATTGGTGAAATACGCAAATCACCCCTACCTGCGTCAGCCGCCGGCCGCTGCGACAACCAGCGAGATGCAGAAAGATCTCAATCGCATCCTCGACATACTGCGCACTCGCACCCGGCACGACTTCAGCAGCTACCGCAAGAACATGTTCATGCGTCGGGTGCAGCGACGCATGAGCTTGTGCCACATCGAGAAATTTCCTGATTATCTGGACTACCTGCGGGAAAATACCGGTGAGGTAACGGCCCTGGTCAAGGATCTGCTGATTGGCGTCACCGGATTTTTTCGCGAACCCGAGGCGTTCGAGGTGCTCGCACAGCACGTTATTCCGGACCTGGTCGCGCGCAGCTGTGCGGCAACCGACACGGGACGCCCGGTGCGCGTCTGGGTACCCGGCTGTACCACCGGCGAAGAGGCCTATTCTCTGGCCATCCTGTTCAGTGAACAGTTTGACGCCATGAACAAGCCGGTCAACTTTCAAATCTTTGCCTGTGACATCGATGAGGAATCACTTTCCATCGCCCGCATGGGCATCTACCCGGCCAGCAACACGGTGAACATCCCAGCGCAACGGCTGCAGCGGTTCTTCGTCAGGATCGATGAACATCATTACCAGGTGACCAAGCAACTGCGTGAATCCATCGTGTTCGCCCGGCAGAACCTGATCAGTGATGCCCCGTTTTCGAAGCTCGACCTGGTGAGCTGCCGCAACCTGTTGATCTACCTCGAGCCAGAGGTACAGCAAAAGGTGATCGCGCTGTTCCATTTCGCACTGGATGAAAACGGCTATCTGCTGCTTGGTCCGGCGGAATCGATTGGCTCTGCAGCGGACATGTTTGAACCCGTATCGAGGAAGTGGCGCGTGTACCGGCGCATCGGACCGGTGCGACCGGAGCGAGTGAACATTCCCATTGTGACGGCCGGTGAACGCCGCCTCCAGCCCTGGTATCGGGAACCGACAGCGCGCAGGCCGCTGGACTTTTCCAGTCTGATGCAGCAGTTGGTGCTGGAGGAACTCGCCCCGGCCTCGGTGCTCATGACGCGCACTTATGCCATCCTCGGTTTTCTGGGTCCGACGGTCAATTACCTGGAGTTCCCGTCAGGGGAGCCAACGCTGGATCTGATGTCACTGGCCCGCCCGGGTCTGCCCACCCGGATCCGTGTCGCCTGCCGCAAGGCGATCCATGCAGGTCATGTCATCACGGATGCCGGGGCGCGCGTCAAACGTAATGGCAGCTACGTGCCCTGTACCCTCACCGTGCGCCCCCTCACCGAGCCGAAGGAAGCCGAGGGACTGCTGCTGGTTACCTTCCAGGACAGGCCTGAGGAAGGGGCAGTGGCCAGAGAAGCACTGACAGAAGCGGGGGAAGCCGGTCTCGTCCAGCAACTCGAATACGAACTCAAGGCCACGCATGATGACTTTCAGAGCACGCTCGAGGAGCTGGAAAGCTCGAATGAGGAGCTGAAGGTTTCTAATGAAGAAGTCATGTCGATGAACGAGGAACTGCAATCAGCCAACGAGGAACTGGAGACCTCGAAGGAAGAATTGCAGTACTTGAATGAGGAACTGGTCACGCTCAACCAGCAGCTCCAGGAAAAGGTGGACGAACTGGAGCAGGCCAACAACGATATCACCAATCTATTGACCAGCAGCGAGATCGCTACGGTGTTCCTCGATACAGAATTGCGCATCAAGCGCTTCACCCCGCCCACGGTGAAACTGCTGAACCTGAAGAATAGCGACGTCGGTCGATCATTCAGCGACTTCTCGATGAAGTTTCATGACCCGTCCCTGCTGGAGGACTGCCGGCGTGTACTTGAAAATCTTAAAACGATCGAACAGGAGATCCAGACTGACGACCAGCATTGCTACCTGCGCCACATTCTGCCCTATCGCACGGCGGACAACCGCATTGACGGCGTGGTCATCATGTTCATCGACATCACCGAGCGGGTCACGGCCGAGGCCCGCTCGCGGCTGTTCTCCACCATACTGCAGGATTCAAACGACGCCATAACCGTGCAGGATTTCGACGGACGCATCACCACCTGGAACCGCGGCGCCGAACGCATGTACGGTTATAGCGAGGCCGAGGCCTTGAACATGAATGCTCGAAATATCGTGCCCCCGGACCGGCATGCCGAAGCGCTGGACCTGATGAAGCGGATTGCCGCGGGCGAGAACATTCAGTCCTTCCAAACACAACACCTTACCAGGGATGGTCGTACCCTGGACGTCTGGTTGACCCTCACCCGGGTGAACGACGCGGCCGGCATGCCCGTTGCGCTGTCCACGACAGAAAGCGACATTACTGCCAGCAAGCAAGCCAGCGAGAAATCGCGGCAGTTGAATGAAGAACTGGAGCAGCGCATCATCGAACACGCTGCGGAACTGCAACGCCGCGAGCAGGAATTCCACACCCTGGCCGACAATGTGCCGGCATTATTCTCCTACCTCGATGCCGATCAGCGCTATCGTTACGTCAACCATCGCTTTGAGGAACACTGGAAACGACCGATGGCCGAGATCATCGGCATGACGGCCGAAGAGCTGCTCGGTCCGGCGGGTTATTCGGTCGCCCGCCCGCACATCGAAGCCGTTCTCTCCGGCCGGCCGGTGACCTACGAGGCTGAATTCGAGTACGCTGATGCTCCGCGTAGCATGCAGGTCCGTTATGTGCCCGATATTGACACGACAGGCCGGGTCCAGGGTTTCTTTGCCCTGGTCAACGACATCACTGAAATCAAGCAGGCCGAGGCGGAGATACGGGAGCGCGAGCAGCGGCTGCGTATCATTCTGGAAACTGCGCCGGACGTCATCATCACAATTGGAGCACACGGCGAGATCATCGCTTTCAACCGGGCGGCGGAAGTGACCTTCGGATATTCCGCCGATGAAGCGATCGGCCGGAATGTCAGCATGCTCATGCCGTCGCCTTACCGTGAGGAACATGACGGTTATCTTGCCCGTTACCTGGAAACACATGAATCAAGGGTTTTCGGCAAACGCCGCCAAGTTCCGGGTCGCCGCAAGGATGGCTCCACCTTCCCGCTGGAGCTCACCGTCAGCGAGATCGATCACCGGGGGCTGTTTGTAGGAATCATCCGTGACATCAGCACGCAGCGGGAACTCGAGAAAGAGGTCATTCATGTCAGCACTTTCGAACAGGAGCGCATCGGACAGGAACTCCACGATGGGCTTGGCCAGCGGCTGACCGGACTGTCCCTGATGGTGGAAAGCCTGCGACAGACATTGAACAAACAACAACTGCCGGATGCTGCGACCGCCGCGGAAATAATCGAGCAATTGAGAACGGCAACCCGGGAGACGCGCGCGATCGCCCACGGGCTCGTCCCGGTGCCACTGACGGAGCAGGGCTTGTCGGACGCGTTGCGCAAACTGGCCAAAGAGACTCAGGCGGCCACGGGCATCAGTTGCCGGTTTACCACGCGGTCACGCGGCGGTGTTGAGGTAGAGGACCGTGCCATCGCCATGCAGCTCTACCGCATCGCCCAAGAGATGATTCACAATGCGGTCCGGCACGCACAGGCCAGTCACATCACCCTCAGCCTGAATCGGCAAAACCGGCGGCTCGAGCTTTCGGTTAGTGACGATGGCAAGGGCTTTCAGCCGGATAGCGGTGAAAAGGAAGGGTACGGCCTGCGCATCATGCGCTATCGCGCTGCCATGATTGGCTGTGAACTCACGATCGATTCCACACCGGGTAAGGGCACCGTCGCGCGCTGCATACTCCCCAGCTGACGTAGAACAGTGCGACAGGAATTACGCCTGCGTGGTGGGGATAGATTACAAGCCTGCGGCGCGACGGTGCCCGGCTAAGTCCTGTAACGTGTCGGTCTCGAGTAGCTCCTGAATATGCGTTCCTATTTGCTGAGTGAGCTCGGCACTGCTGTTTGTGAACAGCAGTCCCACACCTGGCACTGTGTTCCGAACCACCAGTGCCTTGACCGCCACGTGACCCGGGTTCTCGCGTGGCAGCCTGACTTCCAGTTCCAGGATGTAATTGGGATGCAACACCAGCCCGCGTGCCTCGACAAAGGCACCGTCACTATCGATGTTGCGGGTCATGTAATGACCCAGGCCAGACGTAACAAAACGAATTATTCAAGTTTGCCCTTATTAGGCCAGTCGCGCCAAAGCGCGACGCTTGATTCAATCGTTCATATCCGTTGTTGCATTCCGATCATAAGTGCCTCGCCCCGGTAAGTCTTCTCTGGGGCATATTTAAGGCATAACGTAACGGCCTTGGGGTCGCTTTTTTTACGAGTAGTGTATGCATTGGTCCATGCCGCGAGTCTGGCATGGTTGGCAGTGGGGGTCTGTCAGGCGAGTCCGATAGCTGGATAAGAAAATTCTAATGGTCCGGGATTGCTGCATTTCAGACATAAAGTCATCGTATGGAAATGTCTTCTTTCGGGCGCATCCAAGACATAACGCGGCGGCATTCGGGTCGCCATTTCGTTTTCAGGCTAGATTCTGACGCCGACACCAACGCCTCAGGGTATCAAGTTGCCATGGCGCGATCATGCGGCCACGCGTGGCGATCAGCC
The DNA here is from genome assembly GCA_963763115.1 of uncultured Gammaproteobacteria bacterium. Taxonomy (GTDB): domain Bacteria; phylum Pseudomonadota; class Gammaproteobacteria; order UBA9214; family UBA9214; genus CAVQCA01. The sequence continues at coordinate 62,829 of CAVXNM010000030.1, read as the reverse complement.
GCCTGCGGTCTGCATCTGTCTTCGGGAAGGGCTCGTCGGCGTACAGAGCCAAGCGGGCTAGCAACCGCTTCATATAACGATCGTGATCGCTGTGGAATTCATCTATGTAAGTCATGCCGACCTCCAATCAAGTCCTCGACACGGTGGCCGGGGCTTTAGTCGGTTGGTACGGGCGTGCACTGCCCCGCAGGATTTCAGGATAGGGCGCTGGTCACACGATGTATATTGTCTCTTTGTACAACAGAGAGCATAAGGAAATACTGAAGAACAGGAATTGCTGCAACCAAGACAAAAGCATTGATCCGGGGCACGGCAGGTTTGCGGCCCTTTCCGGTCGTTTAGTTAATCGAAATATAACAAACCAGTGAATGGCAGCTTCCGGACCCTAACCGGACGTCCGGCGCGCTACGGGACATGTCGTGTTTGTACTGCGATCGGAAGTAGAGGAACCAAATATGGGTCGACAGCCATCATCCCGTATCAGACCAAATGCAGTAGTAGAAGACTTAACAGTTACAACACAAAGTGGAAAGAGAGATAAAAATTCATCAACCACTTGATATACAAATCCAATTATTTTGAGTGTAGATTCTACTGATTGAATACTGCTGTCCAGATTATTTACAGTTGCAAAATCCATGAACAATAGGCAATTCGTTATCTAATTGATAATTAGACATATTTATATTTATGGCATGTGCTAGCACTATTGACAGCAGATGTATACAAAATCCATGCGATTGTGAAAAATTAAGGGGCTGAAACATAGACAGTAGTCACGAGTAACCTCCACATTATCCGCCTTCATATGTAAGAAGAGGCAATTACCTGGAAAGGAGGGACGAGACAATGAATAAGACAGAGTGCAGAATAAGACTGATACATCAGCTTGAAATCGTACGCCGACTACAACAGGTCGGCTTGTTTACGGCGGCTATAGAATCACACAAGAAAGCCCTCATTTTACTGCAAATTTACAGGCGTCATTTCCCGCAACAGCCGCTTAACTTGCACTAAGTCATACGGAATCTTCGGGTCGCAGTATTTTACTGGCTGTATGTTCGACAGCGACCGTATTCGGTAGTACTGATTGCATAACGGGAACGGCAGCTTATGCCTCCACTGAGATATGATCAGTGATCCAGGGAACGTCAGGTTTCCCGATTTCAGATGTTTAGATTAAAGAAATATATGCAAGCAGTTAATGACAGGAATCGGGCGCTTACAGGACGTAAACAGATCATGAAATCGACCGAACGACGTCACCATACTCGTCGTCACTCTGATAATACACAGGTCTATGTGTATGCTCATGGAGAAAGTACACAACACTGCAAGGTGCGTGACATCAGTAGCGTTGGCATGTTTATCGAAACCGACACCACCTTGTTACTCTTACAACCTGTTGAATTGGCCTTCACATGCTTTTACACGCACCATATCGTTAAAATATACAGACGCTCAGCATACGTCGCTCGCGCTTCAGAAGATGGGGTGGCAGTGCTTTTATTCGACAGGCGTCCTTCCTATCCTGTATCACAATGTACAGCAGGAAATTTCTTGTGACGGATCTGTTGTGCTCGCATTGCAAGCCATGCGAAATGACCTAATCTGGCCGTTCTAAGAAGTTCTGATTGCGATGTGGGAACGTCCGGTTCTGCATTCCGGTCATAATCGCCTTGCCTCGGCATGTCTTGTTTTGGGCCTAAACGCGACATACCTGTCGGTACACGGAAAGTCTCGAAAGTACTGTTTTCAGACAATACCTCGTGACGTAACAAGTGGTCGTTGCATTGACCTTTCACGTCTGCCTAGAAATCCGCCTGTGATGCCAGATACCCAACAGCTGCAAACTGCGGTTAGATTCGGCTCTCCTCTACGCATTCATTAAGGCCAATCCGCCTTCCAGGACCGGGAACCGCAGTGTCATGCGGTTACCAACAGTTTCGCCCGGTTCTGTTGGTGCGTGCTCGACACATCGCGACGGTCGGGCATCCACCGAGGACGCCGGCGGCACAGATTTTTAGCCTGAGCCCAACGGCTTACGCGACACCGGCCGGCGCCCGGCACGAAACCTGCTCAGACTTTCCCGTCTCAACCCACTTTTAAAGGAGCGCACTATGAAGACCGATCGAAAACTGAAACTCGAAAACCTGGACAGCGAGTTGTTCATTGCGGAGCTGGGCAAGGTTCATGGCGGCCAAACCAACATGACCTCGCTGGCCGGAAGCGAAGACCCCTCTTGGAACGATACACCCTGGACCGGACCGCGTCCGCCGTTAGCCGACTACGCGGATCCAGTCAACGACATCATCCGCAATGTATTCGGTGGCACGGGCCGGTTTCCGTCGCAGGGCGAGGTGACGACGCAGTCTCTGGGCGAAGAGTGACGCACGGCGCGGTAGCACGAATGAGCGATGGCCGACGCCCGGTCGTTCTTTGCGGGTCGCTGGACGACGACCACGTGCGCGCACTGCGCGATCGCCTGCGCGCGGCGCAACGGGAACCGCTGGTACTGGACCCGCAGCGGTTTCCCGGTGCGCTGCGCGTCAGTCTCGGCGAGCAGCCGGACGACATCTCCATCGACGGCGTTCGCGTACCGCGTCCGGCCGCCGTCTACGTCCGCAGCCTCTACGACAGCCCAGCCGGTTACGGCGTCGACGCCGACCGGGACATGGAAGCCGACTGGCGCCGCACGCTCATCAAGTTCCGGGAACGCAGTACTCTGTTGTCCGCGATGCTGTATCGCTGGGAGACCGCCGGCGTTCCAGCTTATAACCCCCTGAGCATCCGGCACAACATCACCAAGCCGTTCCAGATGACGTTGCTGTCGTCAGCGGGCCTACCGGTGCCGCGCACGCTCTGGAGCAACGATCCCGACGAGGTGTGGCGATTCGCCGAACGGGGGCCGGTCGTTTACAAGCCGGTGGCCGGCGGCGCAAACACACAAATGCTGCTCGAATCGGACCTGACGCCAGAACGATTGAGCAAGCTGTCGGCGGCACCAGTGACATTCCAGGAACTGCTGCCCGGCGACGATTTCCGCGTCTACGTAATTGACGGCCGCGTGGTGGCGGCATTGCGCATCATCACCAAAGCGCTGGACTTCAGGCAAAACGAGGAAGCCATTGAGCCGGTCTTTCTTCCCGACGCGGTCAACGCGCAATGTATCGCTGCCGCAAAGCTGCTGGGCCTGCGCTACACCGGCATGGATCTGAAGGGCGACGCGCACGGCACGCTGCGCTTTCTCGAACTGAATCCATCGGCGATGTTTCTGGGTTTCGACCGTATGTCGGGAACCGACGTCTGCGGCGAGCTGGTGCGCGCGCTGATGTCCCACGGCTAATTCGATAGGCGTTGTCGCAATTGGCGCGTGCCCGCCCAAGGCGTCGGTGTATAGGCAGGATATCGATACGTGTAGTCCTTTTCGTTATTTCATGCTCCCTGTTCGACCCACAGACGCAGCACGCTGATCCCTGAACTACGGATTCCCCAAAGTCTATGCGTGAGTCTATCGGATGTCTGATGGCCGAGGTCAGAAGTGGTTGCTTCGGATTTGCGCTCGTAGCGAGACGTAAGAAGTGAATTAAAGAAATTGAATTAACCAGTTCTTTCAAAGAACGGTCCGATGGGGCCGTTTTTTTAAGCGAGCGAATGTCGTGTTTTGCTGCATTCTGGTCATAAGACCCTCGCCCAGAAATGCCTACTTTCGGACACATTCAAGACATCATCCTCTTTCCATTGCATGTCTTAAATGTACTGAAAGTTGCCATTTAGGAAACTGTTGCGGAATGGCAAACATCGATCCCATGCAGACATTCACGGGTTACTCTCGAATCAGGGTAGCGCATGTACTTTTCGGTAAATATTACCGTTTTGCTTGTTCTGGGATCTGCATGCAACCGACAAGCAAGTTTGGCTTGTTTCTCGTCGTGATTGGCTTCGACTAACACGGCTGCTAATGGTCCGCAATCTAGCCAAAATGTGAATCCAGACCAGTTGACTCGCGTCACCTTTTGGCAACAATTATTTACTAATGAATTCATATAGATAACATTCGCCATGGATTGACCGACGGTCAATGGCGACAGAATCTCTGTTACCAATCCTATTGGCACTCGGCTCAGATCCCGCAGCTGCTTGAAGTTCAATTATTTTAATGCTTTACGCAGAATGGCGCAGTATGTGCATTAATTTTGAATTATAATATCTTGACTATTATGAGCAATGAATGCAGTTCATTTTTTCAACGGTAATTAAACCTATCAACATACTCTGCGGCAGTATTGGATACGACAAATGTTTCGCACTAGAGCACGACGAGCACCGGCTACTTCATCACTGGAGCAGGCAATATCCAGAGCCCACGCTGATACGATCAAGAGTCTTATCGCGTACGGTGAAGATATCAATGCCATAAATATACGCGGCCATCTGCGAGCTAATGCACGTCCTGATGGACCCTGAACAAGTGTATTAGGAGGCTGTTATGCACGACCGTCTATTCTTAGCATGGCTCTACAACAAGCTGGTCAATGAAGGACACGCCCCGAACGTCGACTATATGGGCAAGCTCCGGTCCATCATCAAGGATACGCCGCCGGACCGGCTCACGCCGATCACCGGCCCGGAGATTGATTATGAGACTATGTGACGATGAAACTGAACGCCTCACGGAAATGCACGGTGGGCAGGAATGCAGTCCTTGCCGACAGTACGAAGCAGCTTTAACTTAATCTTATCTTTTAGACTCAGTGGCAGCCCTGGCTACTGCTGAGTTGGGAGTTGAATGTCCGTTTCTGCGGCATGTCGGACATAATCCAATTGCTAGGGAATGTCCGCTTTCGGGTCTATTTCGGACCTGACTTGAACAAGAACACCGACACATGGCCGAGGTCTGATTTGGAGAGGCTCGTTTAAGCGTCTTCGGGTTCCCGCCCGGTGCAGCCGGCCTTGCCGCTCCGCTTCCATCCGACTCCACATCAGTATCGCCAATTCCGCCCGCTACAGATCGACATCTTTACGTGGAATCCCGTATAGCGTTTTGAGTGGATATGCGCTAAGAAAAGAGGGGGCGGCGGTGCAGCAGATGGGGTCTACCCGCCAGTGATAAGCAGAACAACGTAGAAACACAAGGTATACGAGGGGGGAGATACATGAACACGAACGGTCGCAAGTTGCGGATTGGACTAGGTTCGGAATGGGGTCAGCTGTTAAGCCTTTATGGGTTGGTTTATGATTGCCCCGGTCTGGTCACAGGGTTTGGTGGATGTGCTCGGAGTGAAGAGCAGTTCCCAGCTGAGTCAGGGATTGGATGTGAGGAAGGCGGAGGAGCAGTTCAACACGGAGGTGCGATTTGGACTGGTGGCGGGGTTGACAGAAGAGCCATTAACCGGCGGTGATAGTCCCTCCGCCCTGTGAGAACCCGACCTTGCCGCTCTACCTCGCGCCGCTCCCGCAACAGTAAAGCCATTTCCTGCCGTTCCATTTCGGCCAGCATCTTGAGGAGTGCCTCTATCTCTTGGCGAGTAATGTGGGACAGGTCCATGCCGGCAGCCTGGCACGGCGGGCAAGTGGGGGGCTGTCAGGCGGGTCTTATAGCTGAATAAGAAAATGCTAAAGGTCCGGAACCGCTACCAAATAAGACTATACCCGCCATCCTTGGCATGTCTTAGATGTACTGAAAGTTGCCATTTGCGCATATGAGCATTCAGTCGCTATTCTGTCCATCTGCATGGGGCCGTAGAGAGTCCCTTTACGACTCCACGAGTCAGTTATGTATTGCCGCTTGACCTTCACATAATCGAACTCCAACATGTATATTGCAACCGGTCTCCGAGCGGTTCCGCGATTTGACCTAGGTTGAATCTAGGAACTCTCCGGGGATACCCCGGGGAATAAGTATTGCCAGGACATTTCATGTCCGGTGCTCCACTGCGCTCCACGCAGAACTGCACCGGAAATACGAGAAGGGTCGGAGACCGGTTGCGACTTGTCTAGCAAACTCGTACAAGCAAGGTGGCTTGCGCTTTCAATTCAGTCTGGTTCTTGGGAGCGACTAGCTATCATTGATCGTCTTACTCGGGCCTTACCTACTGGTCAAACCGATCCGGCTCAGATTGCAGCTCGACTGCATTTTCACTTCGGAGAATTATCGCCCCCGGACATCGATGCACTAGTTGCATTTGTGCTCCAAGAGACGAAATTAGAAGCTGTGCTAAAGAGTGGTGGCGTTCAAGGTCCGCTACTCGATCCGCCAGTTATGGGAGCGAAGCCTGATAGGCTGATTACATTCCCACTGCCCATCTTGGCAACATGGAAAGATATTGGACTGTGGTTGTGCCTGCATGACAAGGAGATAGCATGGTTTGCGGACTGCAAGTTACAACAAGCCAACGTGAAGGAAGGGAAGCTTCATCACTACAATTATTCTTGGGTACAGAAAAGATCAGGTGGGCTCCGCCTGATAGAGATCCCAAAATCACGCCTGAAGGATATACAACGAAAAATTCTACAGGACATCCTCAATCGCGTGCCACCGCATCCCTGTGCACATGGTTTCTGCCGCGGCCGGTCCACCAAGACATTCGTGGCTCCCCATATTGGTCATGAGGCAGTTCTCCATCTTGATCTAAAGGACTTCTTTCATTCGGTGCCCTTAGCTCGCATAGGCGCAGTGTTTCGTCGTCTTGGTTATCCTCGAAACATCGCGAGGTTATTACAGGGTTTTTGTACCAATTCCGTCTCATCATCATTGGCTGGTAAGCCTTTCAAGAATCTACCGTGGAACACATGTAAGCGTTTGCAAAGCAAGCATCTTCCTCAGGGTGCGCCTACGTCTGCCCAACTGGCGAACCTGTGCGCATGGCGCCTCGATTGCCGACTACAGGGAGTCGCGGATCGATATGGCCTTTATTACACACGCTACGCAGATGACATTGCATTTTCAGGTTCTTCCAGTCTGGCCAATATGTCTACATTCATCGAGGCGTTGGTCGGCGGGATCGCAATTGACGAGGGCTTTCAACTTAACCATAGAAAAACGCGACTTCGATTGTCGTCACAACGCCAGTGTCTTGCTGGAATTATCGTCAATGAGAAGTCAAACTGTCGTCGTTCAGATTGGGATCAGTTGAAGGCCATCCTGCACAATTGTATTAGGTATGGTCCTGAGAGTCAGAATCACGATGAAATACCCGACTTCAAAGCACATCTCCAAGGTCGATTGGCATATATGTCGTGGTTGAACCCGTCACGCGGCGAAAAATTGCGGCTCCTATGGGATAAGATTGTCTGGGACCTGTAAGTTGTCATGTTGGTGATGTACAGTTGCATAACGGGAACGGCAACTGTTGCTGCATTCTGGTCATAAGACCCTCGCCCAGAAATGTCTACTTTCGGACACATTCAAGACATCATCCTCTTTCCATTGCATGTCTTATATGTACTGAAAGCAGTCGTTTCCAAGTTGGCCACTATTTAGTGGCATATGCAATTTCCGCTATTGCACTACTGCTTTCAGGGTGGTAAAAAAATAAATAAAATAAAAAATTGCGTATCTAACAATAACAAATTGCAGGAGCAAACCCCGCCGCGCAAGCGGGGTCTGGTTACAGATTCCTATCGTGGACTCTAAATAGATAAGATTTGATGGCAAATAATTACCTGATTAGCGATAAACCTCAGCCAGGCTCACGGGGTGAGCCACTGGGGTTCGTAAACTAGCCCCATGGTAGGTTTAAGAGGAGCAATACCATGGCGATGAATCGAATCCAATTCCAACCCGGGCTGAGTCTTACGGAATTCCTGGAGCAATACGGTACGGAGGAACACTGCGAGCAGGCGCTGGAGCTGGCCCGCTGGCCAAACGGTTTTCGCTGCGAGAACTGCGCAAGCACGCACTACTGTATCGTGAACGCCCGCGGCCGCAAGACCTATCAGTGCCATCACTGCCACCACCAGAGCACGCTCAAAGCCGGCACGATCTTTCATGCCTCTAAGTTGCCGCTGGTGCGCTGGTTTCAGGCCATGTATCTGATGAGCCAGTCGAAAAACAACATCTCGGGCCTCGAACTGAAGCGTCAGCTGGGGGTGTGTTACCGCACCGCCTGGCTGGTCAAGCACAAACTGATGCAGGTCATGCGTGAACGCGAAGCCGACGGCGTCCTGAGCGGGCGAGTGATCGCCGACGATGCCTACCTGGGCGGTGAGCGGCGCGGAAAGCGCGGGCGCGGCTCGGAAAATAAGGTACCCTTCATTGCGGCGGTCGAGGTCGATGACGCGGATCGTCCGATGCGCGTGCGTTTTGATCGGGTCGAGGGCTTTTGCTCGGAGGCGGTCAGCGCCTGGGCCAGGCAGCATCTGGCGCCCCAGAGTAGCGTGGTCTCGGATGGTCTGGCGTGTTTTGCCGCCGTCGCGACCGCGGGCTGCCAGCATGAGCCCCAGGTGGTTGGTGCTACGCGCCGCAGTACCGATATGCCCTGCTTTAGCTGGGTTAATACCCTGCTGGGCAACCTGAAAACCGCCTTGAGTGGTACCTATCATGCGTTCAATTTTGCAAAATATGCCGACCGTTATCTCGCTGAGTACCAGTACCGCTTCAATCGACGCGTTAACCTCAAGACCATGCTGCCCCGTTTGCTGCGGGCCGCGGCGACAACCGGCAGTCGCCCTGAGGCCTGGTTAAGAATGGCTGAGCTTCATCGCTAATCAGGAATAATTATAATAATTGCCTATTTTAAATTAAGTAGAGGGCGACAGATATGAAAATAGAAAGGCGAAGCGAAGGTAATCAGGTACCTAATCGTCTGAATGAGGTACTGAATGAAGAGCAGTTATTAGCTTTAAATAATATGGAAAAATTTGGGTGGATGCTTGCGTTTATACGCAGACCATTGTTTCAGGATATTGTCCCCGTGTTGAGTCATTCAGATAGTGGTAAATTAGGAATACTTGAAGATGATGGTGCATTAAATCTGCAGCTTGATATCGATTTCCGTTAGTAGTCACGTTTTTACAAACCCATATTTCTAACTAAAAGGCTCCATTGGGGGCCTTTTTTTCTATGCGATTATAGGCGTGAGTTTGGCCGTTCTCAGAAGTACCGACAGCATGATGGAAACGTCCGGTTATGCGGCATTCGAGACCTTCCCAGGTTAATCGGAAAGGTCTTCTTTCTGGCCGTTTTCGGACCTACAAGTTCTCGTTCCTGTGTTGACACCATGACTACAATGAATCCATAATTTATTCAGCAATATCGTGCTGGGTTTAATTTCCAACTTCCAGCGGCACGTTAAACAACTCTGGTAAAGCGGGCATGATCTCCACCCCCGGGGTCAGCGCCAGCTGATCCAACTGTACGGGGCATCAAGGAGATCACCATGCAAGCACTGTCCACCCTCACCCGATTAAACGGTCCCGACATCGATGAGCAGTCGATCATCGACCAGGCGCTCGCCATCCTGGAGCGCCGCGGCTGCAAGCCGGAGCACTTCATCACCTGCCCGGATGACGCCACCACCTACGTCCGCCTGAAGCTCTCAGAGGATCCCGACCGGGAGCACTTCCTGTGCGTGTACCTCGACAACCGGCACGGTGTCATCGCCGGGGAGATCCTGTTCCACGGCACGATAGACGGCGCCTCGGTGCATCCGCGCATCATCCTGCAGCGGGCGCTGGCGCTGAACGCCGCCGCGGTCGTGCTGGCCCACAACAATCCCAGCGGTAACCCGGAGCCGAGCGCCGCCGATGGTTAGTTAACCAAGCGCATCCAGGATGCCCTGGCGCTGGCGGACGTCCGTGTCCTTGACCACCTGGTGGTCGGGTGCATATTCTGGCCCATTCCGATCATTGATTCTGGTTTTATCCGATCACTTTTCCCGGATTTCCAGAATCGGTGATCGGATATTCCCAGAAACCTTCCTAACGCGTTGATTTAACTTGATTGCTGCTACGCTACCAGCCTTTTTCAGGCAGGGGGAATCAGCGGTGGCAAAAAAGAGGTTATCAATGCGCAAGATCAAAGACATTCTGCGGTTTCGACACGAAGCGGGATTGGCCTATCGGGGCATCGCCAATGCCCTGAATATTGGCTATGGCACGGTGATGGATTACCTGAACCGCGCCCAACGGGCGGGGCTTGGCTGGCCGGTTCCATTTCGGCGATCACCTCCCACATAGCTTGCTGTAGTTCGCGGCGCGTATCCATGCAGAGAGCATGGCAGGACGGGGAACACGGGTCTATCAGACTTATCCGGTTATAGCGTGAGGCATGACCTAGCTGCCTGAGAGGGTGCATGCGCTGGGATGGGCGGGTATTAACGACCCAATCGTTCGTCGTGGTACGTGTATGTAGCAAGCAGTAATTCATTGTATATGATCAAATGGTGTAGCAATACATCAATAAGCTGCTAAATACAGAATAATAAGATTCCGACGTCGGGAGTTGGCTGTCATGCGAGTGGCCAGGGCATGTTACGTCATCGCCTTCGGTGGGGGATCATTGAGCGAATACAGTAAATGTAAGGAACTGGAGGGAATGATCATGAAACTAAATGTGCGTGCCTTTGCGCTGACCTGTAGCCTAGTGTGGGGTTTCGGGCTGTTTTTCGTTACTTGGTGGATGATTGCCTTCGATGGGCCGACGTTGGAACCCACACTGATCGGGAAGATCTATCGCGGTTATACAGTCACGCCGGTAGGTAGCGTGGTAGGGTTGGTCTGGGCGCTGATCGACGGTCTGATCGGAGGAGTAATCTTTGCGTGGCTGTACAATTTGCTCGCTGGTCATGGCGAGTAGAAGTAGTCCGGGAAGAGCTTGGCCTAGTCGCGGCGTTCCGGCAAATACAGCGAGATCACATTGCCGCGAGCATGATGTGTTTATGAGTGGATGCATCGGGTACCGGCACCGAGCATGGGTCCGAAAGAAATCTACCCCCATAAAATTAGAGACGGTCACTACAGCGATGCATTATCTGGAAAAAGGGGGGGTGGCGCGGCGCACTTGCTGACAAATAAAGGCAAAAAATGGCGATGATCAACGACGAATAAAACAGCCTATGTTGCTGTATTTATTGCGGTAGTTTGTTATGGTTTGTTGATTCTGTCCGACTGAAAATCCCCGTGTCGGCGGTTCCATACTTGGCTGCATATTCCGGCCCAAGGTGAACACTCATACCTGTTCAACGTGAACACTTTTCGGATTTTTCCGGAATCGGTGTTCACGATCCCGGAATCAGTGTTCAAGTTTCGACCTGAATACGCATCCTCCATGACTGCTACGATTGCTTCCACCTGTAGCCATAATTATGGCTTTACTTGGATTGGCCAGGCTGGATAGGGCTTTTACAATACTCTGAGAATCCTCGGCTGTGTGGGAGGGCATACTTCACCGAGGAATACAGGATCGACGCAAATGCGACGAATAGCAGGAGCCAGGGCGAAAACACAGGGTCGAGCAGTCACATAACGCGCGTCACCCTCCGGTCATGCTCATGAAGCGCACGACCTGCTTATACTTCTCATTGAATTCGTGGCGTTCCGGTCGTCGCGCTTCACATGTTGCTCAGGTAGGTCTTCGCCTCTTCCCCGGGGTTCGGCAGTCCGGCGATACGCCAGGCGACGAGACAGTAACCGAAGAGCTCGTTCACCTGCCTGCGTTCGATGCCCGCGTCGTGGCAGACCCGGTGCATGGCGGGCGCGGCCCCGAGCCTAGCGTAATGCTCGCGCATGGCGTGAATGATCTTCCAGTGCGCCTCGTCGAGACTATCGATGCCAGCGTCCCGTGCGAGAGCCTGCGCGAGCGGCTCCGACCAGGATGTGAAGTCCCGGATTAGACCATCATCATCGAACAGCTCCGGTGACAGGATGAAGTCTTGTGTGGGCATAGGGGACAGTATAGCCAATCATGTGCCGCATGCCAGTGCAGGGCAATAAATACACCGTCCCCGGAAGTGCTGGCGCTGCGCGCCATGGAGAGCGAAGCGAGGGCATATGCAAACGCATCCGACACGCCGTCAAGCTGCGGCGTAGCCGGCACCGAGCGTGCGATGGTGTGGTGAAGCGGCACGCACGCAAGGCGACCGGGGTACAATGGCTGTCGTGATAAGCGAGGGCGAAACAGCGACTGGGATGTCCCGTTTAGCATACTGAGCGTCACGACACTCTTAATCTGCGAACCACGAGCTTGTTACAGCCGTCGTCGACCTATCGCTTTAGAACGCACCTCTGACAACATGATTCGAGGCACGGAGTGCTTTAACAGGTGACATGCAGAATCGCGTTGATGTCAGCGGGCTTGAATTTCTCCAGTAATTCGCATACCTCGACGGTTGGCATCGCGATAACCTCTACCCCTTTTCTGCGCGCTTCTTCGTACACTTCAGGCATCACGGGGAGACTTCCATAGGCGCCGGTGCCGACGAAAAGCTTCCTGCCATGCCACGGGATATTTTCCTCTGCCGATAGTGGGGTGTGGCCAAACTGACTTCGATAAGCCGTTGACAATCGTTTCTTCCGCTTCCGGACCTTGCCTTTTTCTATGACAACATCACATTCGTAGTGCTGGCCCTCAATATCGATCTTTCCGAAGGTGACTAGTCTCATCTTCATGGTGTGCCCTCCGGTTCCTCGGTCTGAATACGGGAAAGGGATTCTGCGTGCTTACCAGGAGCGTGCCCAGGGTTTTGAAAGGTGCTTAGGGGTCTGCTCCCGATAATATAAGCGTAGCACGGTGCGCAAGGGGTAACGCGGTGCTGACAGCCTTGGTAGGGAGACTATTTACGCCAGGGCGGGTGGCTGCCATGTTGGCTGAATTGCAGAAGCGGGTCAGGCGCTCAAGCACCCCGCGAGATGAAACGCTGAAGCAGTTGAACAAGGACCTTGTGGAGGTGTCTACCGGGATTGAGCGCCTCTACGAGGGGGTTGAGAAAGGTGTATTACCCATGGACGACACACTCACTCAGCGAACAGAGAAGCTTCAGAAGCGGCGGCAGTCCATCCTGCTTGAAATTGCCGGGCTGAAGCGTGAAAAGCAGATGCCGGTACTTAGGGTTGGTCCAAAGGCGATAAACGCGTTTATTGCCTCGCTTCGGGATAAGCTGCTGGAGCCGGGTTCCAGGTTTGCGCGGGGGTATCTAAAGCTCCTGATAAGCGAGATTCGCCTGGAAGGGAATCAAGTGCTTATCACTGGAAGTTACGCGGCACTGGCCCATGCAGTGGCTATGCCACAGCCGGATGTGGGCAGGGTGCCCAGATCCGTACCTGATTGGCTCCCCGGGACGGGCTCGAACCGCCGACCTAGTGATTAAAAGTTATTTTCAGCATCATTTTTTTACTACCCGCTTCAATAACTTACGCTTACCGATACCATTAATAAAAACCAATTAATACAGCAGCATAGGTACTGTTTGCAACAGCTTAAAACACCTTGTAACCTAGTGACACGTTGCAATTAGTTTCGACGTAGTTACTACCCCGTTTACTACCCACGGGACCGAGTGACTTTTTATCACTTGGTTAAACAGGAGGTGCGCCATGCCCGCCATCGTATTTACCGCGCAGTGGTTGAAAAGCCTGAAACCGCCAACCGATAAGGACCGCGAACCCTGGTTTGACTCCAGCCGCTTGGGGAAAGGGCAATCCCTGCTGCTAATGAACCACCGCAGCGGCCGCAAGGTATGGTGGGCCTACTATGGCAAAAACAAGAAAATCCGTTTGGGCGAATATCCCAAAATGGGGCTGAAGGATGCCGACGAGGCCGCACAGCGTGAATTGACGCTGCTGCTCGACAACATCGACCCCGCACAGGTACGCCGTGAGCAGGCAGGATTGCCGACTTTCGAGTATGTCGCCGAATATTTCCTATTGCGCCATGCCAGCACCCTGGCTGATTCCGGGCGCAGATACCGGGAGATTATCGAGCGCGAATTTATCCCGGTGTGGCGTCACCGCAAGGCACAGGAGCTGCAACGGCGCGATGTGGTGCCAGTGCTTGAGGCCATAGCCGAACGCGGACACCGGGCCGCCAACATGGCGCACGCGGTGTTGCGGAAGCTTTTTAACTGGGCCATCCGGCGCGACCTAATGGAGCATAACCCGGTCACGAACATCGACCGGCCGGGCGGGGTGGAACAATCCCGCGACCGGGTACTGTCACAGGATGAAATCCGGGCGCTGTGGTCTGGACTGGACAAGGCCGCAATGGCCGATGAAATCAAGCTGCTGTTGCGGCTGATACTGGCAACCGGACAGCGCAAGGGGGAACTGCGCAAGGCCGGCAAGGGCGAGTTTGATTTAGTCAATAACTGGTGGACGATCCCGGCCGGCCACGCGAAAAACGGACAATCGCACCGGGTGCCATTGTCACCGCTGGCGGCCGGACTGGTGAAACGGGCATTCAAGCTGCACCCGGATTCCGCGCTGTTGTTCCCTTCACCCCGTGGCGGCGCCGTCATGGCCGAAACCGCCATTGACCGCGCGGTAAGAAATAATCGGGAAGTTTTCGGGATTGACCACTGGACCCCGCACGACTTGCGCCGCACTGCCGCGAGTCTTTGCGCCGGCATGGGCGTAGACCGGCTAGTAATCAAAAAAATCCTGAACCATACCGACAGCGACATTACCGCCGTTTACGACCGGCACGGCTATGACAAGGAAAAACAGCAGGCGCTGAACAAGTGGGGGAGAGAGTTACAGACTATCACCCGGGGGGCGGCGGCATGACTTCAACCCGGAAAACAAAAGCTGAATTGCAAGCGATAGTGAGAGAACTTGAAGCGCGATTGCGAGGCTGCGAACAAGAGAACACCATTCTTCGTGAAAACGTGGATGATATCCGTAAGCTGAATGATGCTTACCATGCTCGCCTAAAGACATACACAGAGGCGCGAGACGGTGAGGTGAAGCTGCTGGGCACACTTACTGATGAGCGCACCAGTGCACGGCATAGAGCACGCAAGCACCGCGAGGACAGCGCGAAAGGCGGTAAGGCGCATGAACCCCTGAAGGGACACAAGGCCGCGCTGCTGAAGATTTACCGCGAGCAGCAGTCGCAAGGCATAAAACACCCGAACAAGGCACAATTAACGCAGAACTACATAGACGACCACCCCGCGCAGCCGGAGCTTGTTGGTAGTTTCGACCGGCTGCGCAAATCACTTCCAAGACGCGGGGAGTAATCACTGCACCACGACCTGGACGCAAGTTACTTCTGACCCGGTTTTGGGTCGCAAGTTACTTGCGGTCTACCCGCCTGTAACAGCTTGCGGCATTTTGCACACTGATTCATTGGATTGGAGTGCAGAAAATGGCAAACAACCTACCTTTTGAGCTTCAGCGGTTTGGTTACCACGAGCTTGAACAGGCCGGCTATGGGAGTCGGACCACGATATGGCGGAAACGCCGCGCAGGCAAATTTCCCGAACCCGTCACCGATTCCGGTCCCGATAGATGGACTGGCCAGCAGTTGCTTGAACTGAACAAACGCAGCGAGCACGCCGCGTGAGCCCCGCCACGTCCGCATATCCCAACATTTCAGGAGACAAAGCCAGAATGACAAAGGACGAATTTGATGCAATTTTGCGAGCGTGGAATCGCTGCTACCGGCGACGGCGACGGCGATGGGGCGCAAATAGAGTGGGTCCGCCCCGACAGGCAGACCCCGAATTTGAGGGACAACTATTACTGGATTTTGAGGATACGAATGATGACAGACCGCAACGAGAATGTAACAGAAATTGAGCCACACAACGAGTCCGCCGATCCGTTTTCCGATTTGGCGAGCTTGCGGCTATCGCAGGATTTCCACAGCCAGGTAGGCGTAAAACGGGCGTTGGTCCGAGTGCCAGTGCGTAAACCGCATCGACAAGAGTTTGTGCGGGTGCGCGACGATGCCGCGGTTAGGCTCGAAACCGGCCTGTTAGAACTGAAGGAGGATCGCGAGTTTTATCTGCTGGCGCCGGAGGTGCGTGATCAAATGCCTGGCGATTGGGTGCCGGTGCGGCTGGTGACGGGGATCACCCGCCAGGGCGTGATATTCCTTTGGCCCTTGCGATTGCCCGATCCGGACGGGCGGGCTAATAGCTGGCACGAAACCGGCATGCAAGCCGCTGCCATGGCGCACCGCCAGTGGGTCAAAGTTGTGGCTGATATGAGTCTAGGCGGCTATCAGGTTTATACCGCGGTGGGCGAACTGCCCGAACCGGACTGGCCGGACTTCGAGTTTCAGCGGTTGCTCGCAGTGGCCTTCCGTGACCGGTTTATCCGTGACCTAGACCACCCGGTAATAACCCGACTACTGGGCCATGAGTGATGTCATAGACCGGCTGCCTTACCGGGAAATTTGGTACGCAGATTTTGAATTATGTGCGCCACCCGGTGAGGTGCCGAACCCGGTATGCATGGTGGCGCTGGAACTGCGTTCGGGCCGACTGGTGCGGCAATGGCAAAATGAGCTACTGGCCGCGAAGGCCCCGCCGTTCGACATAGGCCCGCGTTCGCTGTACGTGGCTTATTTTGCATCGGCTGAGTTTAGCTGCCACCTGGTGCTGGGGTGGCCGTTGCCTGCCTATGTATTCGACGTTTTCGCCGAATTCCGCGCTTTGACTAATGGCCGGCCGCATGCGCTGGGAAACGGCCTGTTAGCCGCGCTGGCGGCATACGGTCTGGATGGTATGGCTGCGGACGAAAAACACGACATGCGCGATCTGGTGCTGCGTGGTGGGCCATGGACAGCACAAGAGCGGTGCGACATTCTGGATTATTGTGAAAGTGATGTGCGGGCATTGCAGCGGCTTTTCCCGCGCATGTTGCCTGATGTGCTGGCCGGATCGGACCCGGCGCAACGCTGGGGGCAGTCTTTGCTCCGCGGCAGGTACATGAAAGCAGTTGCGCACATGGAGCATACCGGGACGCCGATTGATGCCCCCGCACTGGACCGGTTGCGCAACGGCTGGGGGGCTATACAGGACAGGCTAATTGCCGCGGTCGATTCGGATTATGGCGTTTACGATGGCCGAAGCTTTCGGCAAGAGCTGTTTGCTAAATGGCTGGCCGGCCGCCGGATACCCTGGCCGCGTACAGATCGTGGTGCGCTGGCATTGGACGCGGATACCTTCCGACAAATGGCCAGGGGCTATCCCGAGGTGGCACCGCTGCGGGAATTGCGTCATTCACTGAGTGAAATGCGGCTGAATGACTTGGCCGTTGGCAGGGACGGGCGCAACCGCACCCTGCTTTCACCATTTCGCGCCCGTAGTGGACGGAATCAGCCCAGCAATTCCAAATTCATATTTGGCCCTAGTGCATGGCTGCGGGGACTGATAAAGCCGGCGCCCGGTTACGGCCTGGCCTACGTCGATTTTAGTTCGCAGGAGGTGGCCATTGCGGCGGCTCTGTCTGGAGACCCGGCACTAATGGGCGCCTATAGCAGCGGGGATGTTTACCTGGCGTTTGCAAAACAGGCCAAGCTGGCGCCGGGCCATGCCACGAAGGCAAGCCATAAAAACGTTCGCAACCAGTGCAAGGCAGTTGTTTTGGGCGTTCAGTATGGGATGCAGAGTTACACCCTGGCGCAACGGATTGGCCAGCCGGAAATTTACGCCCGGCGCCTGCTGGAAGCGCACCGCCGCGCCTACCCGGTGTTTTGGCAATGGTGTGAGGCCGCCATTGATAAGGCAATGCTGACAGGCAAGCTGGAAACGGTATTCGGCTGGCCTATCCATACCGGGGAGCAGGCAAATACGCGGTCCCTACAGAATTTTCCTTGTCAGGGGAACGGCGCCGAAATGTTGCGCCTGGCCTGTTCTATGGCGACCGAGGCGGGATTGAGGATAGCGGCGCCAGTGCATGACGCCGTTTTACTGGAAGCCCCGCTTGATTGCCTGGCAGATCGGGTGGCGGAATTGCGGGAGATCATGGCCGAGGCGTCGCGGATTGTACTGGGCGGGTTTGAGGTGCGGACGGATGTCGGGCTGACGTGCTGGCCGGATCGGTACATGGACGAGCGCGGGCGGGTTATGTGGGCGCGCGTGATGGGGCTACTGGATGCGGCGGAAGCGGTAAAAAGTAAATGGAAGTTTCCGCCTTTGAGACCTGCAGTTTTCGCCCATGACAATGAGAGGTTTCGCCCGTGGAAATATCAGTTTTCGCCCACCCGTCTCTAATAGCTTTTAAAATTAGTTTTATTATTAGTTTAAGTATTAGTTTAAGTATTAGTTAAGTACTAACAGGAGATTGTCATGGATGTATTACGGGATAATGATATCCCCACAGTTAGGGTGCCTAACCCCATTCTAGATAAAAGGGCTAAAGGAAAATTAGCTCATGCGAAAGACCTATTCACCCCCACCATACCGTTATCGGTCGTAAAACGAGCACAGGCGGCTACCTCGACGGGCGCACTGGTACTCTCACTCGTCGGCTTAGTTGTGAAGCTAACTCATTCCCCCACCGTCCACCTGGCGCCTAATATCGTGAGCCTATTCGGGATAGGGGAATACCAGTTAAAACGCGGCCTCAAGGCATTGGCGCATGCTGGTTTAGTGCGCGTTAGGTCTGAACGTGGCTGGCGCCGGGAAGTGACGTTAACCGATGCGGAGTTTTTAGAGTGGCTGCAACATGGCCGGCATTGACGGAGCGCAGCGCATGACCGACAAGCGAGCCAGCAACCGCGCACCACGCCCGAGGCAGCGCGCACATCGATCACCAGCCCGCAAGGCCGCACTATGCCAGCACCCAGACTGTAGACGGCTGACCCTGCGCAATTATTGCGAATTTCACAACCCACCTGATGAGGAAATAACTGATGACATTCAATCGAGCTTTACAGAAATATCGTGAGCGGGCCGCAGATGTTTTTCACTGGCCAGACTTTTCACGTAGTACCGAGAAAAACGGCGTTTGGCATTTGCGCGATTCACTTTGCAATCCGCTTGCGTTGGTCGACAAGTCGGGACATGTGCTGATCTATGATGTCGATCCGAAAAGCAAGACAAATTCCTTTACCCGATCGTGGCGGCGCAATGCATTGACGTTTGCGGAAGCGGCGGCGACGTACTCAAAACTTTTCGATGGCTCGCCATGCGAGGAAAAGTCAGTCGTTCGCGCTGGCAGGTATCGCCTGATCGATGTAGATGGACATTTACTCGGGGTGGTTTTTCCTGATCGGTCTATTTTGACGGGAAAAATCGCATGCACGCTTGGCGTGTGACGTGAGCGCCGAGCGCCGCAATCAGCTGCTTAACCTGCTGCCTGATAGCGGATTGCCGGATGACCTGCAGGGCTGGCTGCAGCGTGGTATGGAGGTGCAGGCCGCCGGCGCGGATCTGCTGGAAGCATTGGAACTGGACGGACCGGACCTTGACAGGCGTGACGACCTGCTACGGACCGTCATCGCACTATCCCCAGGGGAATCATTGACGGCGCGCTGTGCGTTCACCATCGCCTGCATCATGGGCCATGAGCGGCATCCGCGAACTGACATGCAGAACATTATCCGCAGTCTGCGCCTGGTAGGTTGTCCGTTATCCATTCGGCAGTTGCACGGTCGCGTCACGAAAGGCCGAAGGTCTGACGGGTGGCGCGAACGCGAGACGGACATGGATCGCAATTTGTGTCCCTCGGAATCAATGACCGATACTCGGGTCTCGAACATCAAAACGGGACCCTGATTGATATGACTGAACCCACAAATGAAGAACTTTTTGCTGCCGTACGCGCACGCGCCGCTGCACGAGGTGGCCGGCCACATGGCGGCTCCCGATATACTCATATCGAACACGGTTTGAATAGCCACCATTCTGCCTTTACGCGGATCATGAGTGACGAGTTGCTGTATCGCACAAACCTGATTCCCGCCAGGGCATGTCATCCTGATTGTGAACTGGGTTTTGTCCGCTCTTTAACGTCAATTGCGAGGGACTATATCAGCCTCGCCGGCGCCATACCTCCCGGGGCCGACAAACCCGGCCAGATCATGTCCCGCGCGCTGAACAGTTCTGATTTCCCCGACCTACTCGAAAATATCGCATCGAAAAGTCTGACGATGGGTTATAACAATTCGGCGGAAACATGGCCGATCTGGATACGACAGACGACTGCTCGCGATTACAGGCCATTCTCCCGGCCGCAGGCGCCAACCTTGGCAACACCGCCCGAGGACACCGAGAACGCCGAGATCACCAGCGGTATCCTTGGCATCAACTCCACCGCCGGCGAGCGCGCGCAACTGGTGAGCTATGCTGAGATTGTGGCACTTTCGAGAGAATCTTTGATCAACGATGATCTGGCCGCGATCACCGCGACGTTGCTCTCTGCGGGCCGCGCGGTTAGCCGGCTGATCGGCGATAAGGTCTACGCGGTTTTGCTCAGCAATGGCGCGCTGTCTGATGGCGAGAATTTATTCAGCACCGCGCATTCCAATGATGCCGCCTCGGCCGGGGCCCCGACCATTGCAGGGGTCTCCGCCCTGATTGCGTTGATGAACTCGCAGGAAGGGCCGGCGGGTGAGTCACTGAACCTGCTGCCACGCTTCTTACTCGGCTCGTCCGCCTACGCTGCCGAGTTTGCGGAAATCCGCGTGGCCGCATGGGGTGATCGTGACCCGAACAGCAACCTTAAGCTGTCAACCATCATCGAGCAGCGCCTGGCAGCATCGAGCGCCTGGTATGCAGTCAGCGATCCGACGATCTGCGATTCCGTGCAGCTTGTTCTCAAAGAGGGGTCGATTAGTCCATTGCGCTTCGAACGCAAGCGCGTCTTAAGCGACGGGATGCTTTTCACGATCGGCTGCGATTGCCAAGTGCTGGCCGTGGATCATCGTGCGATTTGTCGAAATGCGGGTTCGTGATGTGTCTTGCGCGTCGCAATTTCTGCCCGAATGAAGCGATGCGCTTTGACCCGGTCACCTCACAAGGGTGGCCGGACCTTTTCCTCTGTGGCGCGTCGGCATGCGCGCTGCCCTCCGCCGGACTGACGACCGGCATTGCGCCGCGCCTTGTGAGCGCGGCTCTTTTTTTCGATTGGCTGGGATGGACCCTGGATCATCCACCGGCAACTCAGTGAGTGCCGGAATACAAGTAACCGCTGAGTGCCGGCGGGGGAAACATAAGCCCTCCTTCTCTCCGTGGCCGGCAGTTATTCGGGAATGTACATAACTTATTGTAATATAAGTAAAAGGTACTCCAGGGGGGGTGGCACCCTCGGGTCATTCACACGGCGTTTTTCGTGCGTTTTTGGTTCAGAATTTTTCGGTCCCTTGTTCCATCGCAGGAGTTAGAAGCCGGTGATTGTTACACGAAACCAGTTTGCTGAAATCGTTGGCTGCACACCGCGGATGGTAACGAAGTGGCTACGTGAAGGAATGCCTGCTGATGCCGGTGGCACGAAGGGCAAAGCACGTCAGATCACCACGGCATCAGCAATCAACTGGTTGATGAGGCGTTCAGCCGGCCATGTCGCGCCATCGGAATTGCAGACTGCCCGGGCTAAACTGACGAGCGCGAAAGCACGATTGGCGGAAACTCAAGCTGCGATTGCGCAAGGTAGCGTAATTCCGACTGAGTCCGCGCAGGTCGCCTTTAACGAATTCGCTGTGCGGATTGTGCGCATCCTCGAGTCCTGGCCTGGCCGAATCGCTAACACATGCGCGCATCAGGAGGCCGGCGTGATCCGTCAGCGAGCAAAGAATGAAGTTCATGCTATCCGCACCGCTGCCATTGCGAACACAGCGGATGAACTGGCAGCACTCGGGAAGCAATCACCTGAGAAGGGTAAACCCACAACGAAGAAACCGCGGAGGCCGCGCCATGACTCGCAATGAACTGGCTACCCTGGTGTTGGCCTGCTATGACGCAGAGATGATGCTGCTGGTTGATCGCGCGTCGATGGCAATGGAATCTCTGACCGACCCGCAGGAGATCGAGCAAACTCTACGGATCGAGACTCGCCGCTCCATGGCCGGCTTGCGCAAACGCACCGACCGTCTGCTTGCCGAGCTGGCGTTCGACAATGCGAGGCCTGATTCCGTGACTGATATCAATTGACCCCGGCTGCTGCTTAACCGAGTCTCGCCCAACCCAACCAGCCCCGGTAATGTGGCGGGGTTTTTGTCTAAGACGTGTCGGGACAAGCTCAAACTCTAGCCATTCAGAATAGTTTGTTTATGGCACCTGTAAGTTTTAGCCAACTAAGAACAAGCAACAGGGGCGGGATTAGGAGCAGAAACAGCAGCATCAGTAGGCATCTGGTGCAATTCAATAATTTCCGCACCCATAGGCATGTTCTGCATGTCGACTGTTTTTGCTCCAAGGATGGAATGAAGGGTTCATTCATCGTTACCTCCGTGGCAGCTAAGCTATTAAGCTAAGATGACCCGAAGACTCGGCGCAATCCCTATACCGTGGCTTAGAGATGTATTCCCGTAATGAGCGGGTCAAGGCTGATACAAGTATTTTAATGTATCGACAGAGTTGCGGATATTGGGGAAACTACTTAATTGACCGCCTGACCGACCGCAGGCGCGGCGATTGGGGGCGAGGTCATAGGATGGGATGGCTGAGAGGCTCGCAGGAACCACATGATCATTTCCCACCCCGGGAAGTCAACTATCAGACCCCGGCCATGTGCCGGGGTTTTTTCCTAGGATTCGCAATGCCGGATTCAGAAAGGAAACAGACTGCATACCATGAGGCTGGCCATGCTATTGCCCATTTGCGGCATGATATCTTGCAATTGCAGGTAACGATTAGACCGCATGATGGCAATCTGGGGGGTTGTACGGGGGAAGGAAAAGACAACGTATGGAATGCTGCGCAAGCACCGGATCAGGTTATTTGTTATTGCGCCGGATATGCCGCATTGATTGCCATCGGGCACGACAAGGATATTGCCCTGTTGGGATGTAGTGATGATATGGATAATGCAGCCGAACTGATAACCATATGGTCACTTCCTGGCACCCTGGACGAATGGCAAGCCAAGGCCGTGGAGCTAATGAGCAGGCCAGAGAATATCCGTGCTGTTGATTTTGTCGCTAGGGCATTGCTGAAATACAAAACGCTGGAGCCTGATTATTTTGACTTCCTAGTCGAATGGGCAGACGGCCATATTTCCGATGCCGAATGGGAGCGGTTTATCTCCCGCTTCTACCCGAATATGCTCAAATTGTAATCAGATCCACCTGACAGACCCCCACCGCCCACCGTACCAGACTCGCGTCATGTCATGGGCCTGTCCAAGATGACCCGCCAAGAGATCGAGGCCCTGCTGCGCCTGCTGGCCGAATGGGAGCGGGAGGAAATGGAATTGATTATGCGGGAGCGGCGGGAGGCGGAACGGGCAGGGAGACTCCATTTTCTAGGCGTAACCGTTTTTTGATGAGTTATTGCCTGAAGTCAAATCAAAGTGTGTTTCTGTGCACTATAGGTTTTAATGTGATGACCCGATGACTCGGCGCGGGTACCAAAGAGCTAGCCGTCACTAGGCCGTTCTATAGGGCGTGTCGCAATCATCGGGCCAATGCCATATCAGAAAAAAACCCGATGATAAGGAGGGAGGGGGATCCCCGACTAGGGCATCAAGGCTGATGCCTGGATCATCGGGTTAATCATTACGTATTCACAGATTAATTATAGACCACCTGATGGCCTGTCCGACCGCAGGCGCGGCGATCCCGCACGGGGTGATGGGATGATATTTGATGCTGAATTAACGGGTGCATTCTTTACTACCCCGTTTACTACCCTAGCGGGATTTTTAGGTGGCTGGTATTTTGCTATCTTATTGTTTTATATGGCTCCCCGGGACGGGCTCGAACCGCCGACCTAGTGATTAACAGTCACCCGCTCTACCGACTGAGCTACCGGGGAATAACAGGCGCCAAATCATACTGGATGGGGAGGTTGGCGGTCAATGTGAAACCTGCCCGTGAGACCGGCCCTGATCAACAGCGTATCGGCTTGCCGTCACAACGGGAATACGTCGTGCGGGGTCTGCCGCTGTTCGACAGGCAGATCACCCGTGGCTTGATGAGCCCCCGTCTGTCGCAGAAGGTGAACGAGCTGTTTGTCCCCCCACTGCTGCCGTCCGGCTGGTAAACAATACGCTTGCGGTGGTTTCCCGAGCGCATTTTGATGAAACCGGCCAGCGGTGGCGCCGCCAGGATCAAGGGTTCATCCTCTTCCCGTTCACGGTTGTCGCTGACAAACAGCAGCCAGCCGTTTTCCCAGTCTGCGTTGCGTCCGCAGACGCGTTGCCGGGTTTGCGGGCAAAGTACCAGCCGGCGTCCCTGTTTGACCGCTTCACTGCGTGCCAGCTGCAATGCCACCACAAACCGGTTGACCTCGCCGGACATGCGGCTGGAATGTATCAACGGGGGCAGGTAGTTCAGTGCCGCGAGCGTCATCATTGATATCACTGAAAGGCTGATCAGAAGTTCGGGCAGTGTCAGTCCCAGGTTGCGTACGGGTAGACGGGTCGAGTCTCCATGGCCGGTTTGAAACTGAGTCATCCAGACATCCTCCATCCGTGGAAAATATCTTGCGTGTTGCGGGAAACCGCAATGTTGCGATTCGATTATACACGGCCAGGCGAGCGGCTATGTCAGGCGGGTCGGATAAGCGATGTAGGAATAACTGATCAGTTTGCCAATGCCTTCGTCAAGCGTTCCAGCGCCGCTTTCAGTGTTTCCATGCCGGTGGCAAAGGAGAGTCGCAGATAACCCGGCGCACCAAAAGCGGTGCCGGGTACCAGCGCGACCCCCGCCTTGTCCAGCAGGTATTCGGCGAGTTCGACGTCGTCCGCTATACCGTCCAGACGGTCGATGACCGCCTGGAAATGCGGGAAACAGTAGAAGGTGCCGTCCGCTGGCAGGCAGACGACGCCGGGAATCCTGTTCAGTGCCTCTACCACGAAATCATGGCGTTGCCTGAAGGCTTTCAGCATGGGTTGAATGCACGACTGGTCCCCATCCAGGGCGGCCTGAGCAGCTACCTGTGAAATCGATGTCGGGTTCGACGTGCTTTGAGACTGGACTTTCTTCATGGCCTTGATCAGCTCGGCCGGACCGCCGGCGTAGCCAATGCGCCAGCCGGTCATCGCATAGACCTTTGATACTCCGTTCAGCACGATCGTGCGCTCGTAGAGTTCCGGGCAGGGGTTGAGGATATTGCAGAACGGCTCCTCGCTCCAGAGGATGTGCTCGTACATGTCATCGGTGGCGATCAGCAGCTGGGGGTGGCGTTTCAGTGCGTCGCCCAGCGCCTTGAGTTCTGACCTCGAATAGGCAACACCGGTCGGGTTGGACGGACTGTTGATGACGAACAGGCGGGTCCTGGGCGTAATGGCTGCCTCAAACTGCTCCGGGGTGATCTTGAATCCCGTTTCGACCCCCGCCCGGATGATAACGGGTTCCCCGTCCGCCAGCCGGACCATGTCCGGGTAGGAAACCCAGTAGGGTGCCGGGATGATAACCTCGTCGCCGGAGTTGAGCAGTGCCTGGGCCAGGTTAAAGAAGCTCTGCTTGCCGCCGCAGGAGACGAGTATCTGGTCCGGCCGGTATGTCAGGCCGTTGTCACGGCTGAATTTCGCTATAATAGCCCGCTTGAGTTCTGCGGTTCCGTCAACGGCGGTATAGCGCGTGAACCCGGCGTTGATCGCCTCTATGGCGGCGGCCCGGATATGTTCGGGTGTATTGAAATCCGGTTCGCCGGCCCCGAGCCCGATGATGTCCTTGCCGTCCGCGCGCAGTTCGGCAACATGTGCCGTAATTGCGAGGGTGGTGGAGGGCTTGATGCGTTGTATCCGGTTAGCGAGCCTGATCTTGTTCAAAGTTGCTATCCTGTCTTTTTAATGGCGCCAGCGCCAATCATACTTAATCTCAACTGTTTGCATAATAGGCCGTGACCGGGGAATTCCAACTGACATCGGTGTTGCAACCGTCCGGCGACCAGCCGGAAGCCATTGCGGCGCTCGTCGAGGGACTGACTGACGGCCTGGCTCACCAGACCCTGCTGGGTGTAACCGGTTCGGGCAAGACCTATACCATCGCCAATGTCATTCAGGCGGTACAGCGGCCGGCCATCATACTGGCACCCAACAAGACGCTGGCCGCCCAGCTCTACGGGGAAATGCGCGGGCTGTTCCCGCACAATGCGGTTGAATACTTTGTCTCCTATTACGACTACTACCAGCCCGAGGCCTATGTTCCGGCCTCGGATACCTACATAGAAAAGGACGCCTCGATCAACGAGCATATCGAGCAGATGCGACTGTCGGCGACCAGGGCGCTGCTGGAACGGGCCGATACAATCATCGTCGCCACCGTGTCTTCCATCTACGGTCTCGGCGACCCGCGCGCCTATCTGAGCATGGTGCTGCATCTGGTGCGCGGGGAAGCGGCGGACCAGCGTGTCATCCTGCGGCGCCTGGCCGAATTGCAGTACACGCGCAATGAGGTGGAACTGCATCGCGCCACATACCGCGTCCGGGGGGAGATTATCGATATCTTTCCGGCGGAGTCGGAGGGTGAGGCCGTGCGCGTGGAGCTGTTTGACGATCAGATCGATTCCCTTGCCTGGTTTGATCCGCTGACCGGCACGGTGTTGCGGCGGGTGCCGCGACTGACCATCTATCCCAGGACCCACTACGCCACGCCGCGCGATATCGTCCTGAATGCCGTCGATCAGATCAAGGTGGATCTGAAACTGCGTCTTGAAGAACTGCGTCAGGCGAGCAAGCTGGTGGAAGCGCAGCGTCTGGAGCAGCGTACCCTGTTCGATATTGAAATGATGGCGGAACTGGGTTACTGCTCGGGGATCGAGAACTACTCGCGCTACCTCTCGGGCCGCCAGCCCGGCGAGCCGCCACCGACGCTGTTTGATTACCTGCCCGCCAACGCGCTGCTGGTCATCGATGAATCACATGTCACTATACCCCAGCTGGGCGGGATGTACCGGGGCGACCGCTCGCGCAAGGAGAACCTGGTGGAATACGGGTTCCGCCTGCCCTCGGCGCTGGATAACCGGCCGCTGCGTTTTGATGAGTTCGAGCGCCTGGCGCCCCAGACCCTGTTCACCTCGGCCACGCCCGGACCCTACGAGGCGGAACACGCCGATGCCGTAGTGGAACTGCTGGTGCGACCGACGGGGCTGGTCGATCCGGAAATCGAGGTGCGACCGGCTGCGACACAGGTTGATGACCTGCTCTCGGAGATCCGGCTGCGGGTGGCGCAGGGCGACCGCGTGCTGGTAACGACCCTGACGAAACGCATGGCCGAGGATCTGACCGAGTATCTGGCTGAACACGGCGTGCAGGTGCGCTATCTTCACTCCGACATCGATACCGTGGAACGGATGGAAATTATCCGCGACCTGCGTCTGGGAACATTCGATGTGCTGGTCGGCATCAACCTGTTGCGCGAAGGCCTGGATATGCCGGAAGTGTCGCTGGTCGCCATCCTGGATGCGGACAAGGAGGGCTTCCTGCGTTCTGATCGCTCCCTGATACAGACCATGGGGCGCGCGGCCCGCAACCTGCGCGGCAAGGCCATACTTTATGCGGACCGGATCACCGGGTCGATGCGGCGCGCCATCGACGAGACCGATCGCCGGCGCGAGAAGCAGCAGGCCTATAACCAGGCTCACGGAATCACGCCACGGAGTATAGAAAAGGCGGTCACCGACGTGATGGAAGGCGCTGTGGTCAAGGAACATGCGGGCGTGCGGGAATTCGCCCGGGTGGCCGAGGAGATCGCCCGGTACGGACGTCTCAGCCCTGAGCAGCTGGCCAGGGAGGTCGGCAAACTGGAGCAGCGGATGTACGAACACGCCCGCAACCTCGAATTCGAGGAGGCCGCACGTCTGCGCGACGAGATCCGTCGCATGGAGGAAAGAAACCTCGGCATGACGGTGTGATGCCTGCAGGGACGCAGGTACGCCGCGTGAGGCAGGAGCCGGAAGCGGTGCGCCGAAAGGGACGCAGGTACGCGGCGTGAGGCAGGGATGCAGGAGGTAGAGTAACGCAGGAGCAGTTACCGGGGGAGCCGGAAGCGGCGCGACGGCAGGGACGCAGGTCTTGCAAGATCAGCCCGCTGGCGGTATTGTTCACAGCCTTGCAGGCGCGTAGCTCAGTTGGTTAGAGCACCACCTTGACATGGTGGGGGTCGTTGGTTCAAATCCAATCGCGCCTACCAACAATACTTGAGAGCATCGTACAGCGATGCTCTTTTGTTTTGACAAGTGGCCCCTCGTATAGGTCACCACTGGAGCCTCGCATCATGCCCACCATCACGCTTCCTGACGGCAGTCGACGTGAGTTCGACAAGCCCGTCACCGTGCAGGAGGTTGCCGCCTCCATCGGTCCCGGTCTTGCCAAGGCTGCGCTTGCGGGCAAACTCAATGACACCGTCGTCGATAGCAGTTGCCTGATCGAGAACGATGCGCAGCTTGCCATTATCACCGGCCGCGATAAAGAGGCGCTCGAGCTGGTAAGGCATGATGCCGCCCATGTCATGGCGCAGGCCGTGCAGGAACTCTACCCGGGCACCCAGGTCACTATCGGTCCGGCGATCGAGGATGGCTTTTACTATGATTTCGCACGTGACGAACCGTTCTCGCCCGAAGACCTGAAGAGGATCGAGGATCGCATGCACGAGATCGTGAAGCGGGATCTTCCCATCCGGCGTGAGGTCTGGAGCCGGGACGAGGCGATCAGGGTCTTTGCCGGAATCGGCGAGGACTACAAGGTGGAAATCATCAAGGCCATTCCGGAAGGCGAACCGGTTTCGGTTTACCGCCAGGGCGAGTGGTTCGACGTGTGCCGCGGACCGCATCTGCCGAGCACCGGAAAGCTGGGCAAGGGTTTCAAACTGATGAAGTTGGCCGGAGCCTATTGGCGCGGTGATTCCAGTAATGCCATGCTGCAGCGCATCTACGGCACCGCCTGGCGTGACAGGAAGGAACTGGACGACTATCTGCACCGCCTGGAAGAAGCCGAGAAGCGCGACCACCGCAAACTGGGCAAGGCGATGGACCTGTTCCATACCCAGGAAGAAGCGCCTGGCATGGTGTTCTGGCACGACAGCGGCTGGCAGATCTATCTGATTATTCAGGATTACATTCGCGGCATGCTGAAACATCGCGGCTACCACGAGGTGCACACCCCGCAGGTGCTCGATCGCAGCCTATGGGAGAAATCCGGGCATTGGGACAAGTTTTCCGCAGACATGTTCACGACAGACTCGGAAAACCGGACCTATGCCATCAAGCCCATGAACTGTCCGGCCCATATCCAGATCTATAACCATGGCTTGAAGAGCTACCGCGACCTGCCCCTGCGCCTGGCCGAGTTCGGCTCCTGTCTGCGCAATGAACCTTCGGGTACCCTGCATGGCTTGATGCGGGTGCGCAGTTTCGTGCAGGATGATGCGCATATATTCTGCACCGAAGAACAGATTCCCGATGAGGTGTCGGATTTTATCGATTTACTGTTCCAGGTCTATGCCGACTTCGGTTTCGAGGATGTGAGCGTAAAACTCTCGACGCGTCCTCCGCAGCGGGTCGGCGAGGAAGTGCTATGGGACAAGGCCGAACAGGCCCTGCAACAGGTACTTGACCACAAGGGGCTGGCGTGGGCTCTGCAGCCGGGTGAGGGAGCCTTCTACGGGCCCAAGATCGAGTTCAATCTCAGGGACTGCCTGGGCCGGGTCTGGCAGCTGGGTACCATACAGCTGGACTTTTCCATGCCGGGCCGGCTGGGAGCCCATTACATCGACGAGAACGGCAACAAACAGGTGCCGGTTATGCTGCACCGCGCCATTCTCGGCTCTCTGGAACGCTTTATCGGCATCCTCATCGAGCATTATGCCGGGGCGCTGCCGCTGTGGCTGGCACCGATACAGGCGGTGGTCCTGAATATTACCGACCGACAGGCCGGATATGCCAGGGAAATTGAAGAATCCTTGATAAATCAGGGTTTGCGCGTCAAATCGGACTTGAGAAATGAAAAGATCGGCTATAAAATCCGCGAGCACACAATTCAACGGGTACCCTATCTGCTGGTTGTCGGCGATCGGGAAATTGAAACCAGTACTGTGGCCGTGCGCACGCGAGAGGGCAAGGACCTCGGCTCCCTGAGACGGGACACGCTGGGTGAGGGCCTTGCTGTGGAGATCGCGAGCCGCGGCCGTACTGTTTTGGAGGGATAGAGCATAGCTGCCAGAAAACCGCAACATCGCGTCAACGAGACCATAACTGCACCCGAGGTACGGGTAGTCAATCATGACGGTGAACAGCTTGGTATAGTTTCCATTGAGAAGGCGAACCTGCTGGCTGAGGAGGCCAAGCTTGATCTCGTTGAGATTGCGCCCAATGCAGAGCCGCCCGTTTGCCGGATTATGGACTACGGCAAATTCCGGTTTGAGGAAGGCAAAAAACTTCAGCAAGCCAAGAAGAAACAGAAGCAGATACAGGTCAAGGAGATCAAGTTTCGCCCGGGCACGGATATCGGCGATTACAAGATCAAGCTGCGCAAGCTGACTGAATTTCTAGAGGAAGGCGACAGGGTCAAGGTGACCCTGCGGTTTCGTGGCAGGGAAATGGCGCATCAGGAACTGGGGCTGGAACTCCTGCAGCGGGTTAAAACCGACCTGGATGAATTCGGGGTCGTTGAGCAGGAACCCAGGTCGGAAGGACGTATGATGGTCATGGTCATGGCCCCGAAGAAACGCAGGTGACAATACCTGTCGTTACGCTACAGATTTCATTACGGGAAGACAGAGAAATGCCAAAGTTAAAATCCAATCGCGGCGCTGCAAAACGCTTCGCCAGGACGGCAACCGGGTTCAAGCGCGGTCAGTCGCATCATCGTCATATCCTGACGAAAAAGAGCAGCAAGCGTAAGCGCCAGCTGGGTTCCCCGGCACAGGTGCACGCTTCTGATGTGGCTGCTGTGCGCCGCATGCTGCCGTTCAGCTGATCGGGTTCATCCGGGAGTAACAAGCTATGTCAAGAGTAAAACGTGGTGTCACTGCCCGCGCCCGCCACAAAAAGGTGCTGGGCAAGGCAAAAGGCTACTATGGCGCGCGCCGCAAGGTGTATCGCGTCGCCAAGCAGGCGGTTATCAAGGCGGGTCAATACGCTTATCGTGACCGGCGTCAGCGCAAGCGCCAGTTTCGGGCCTTGTGGATCGCGCGCATCAACGCCGCTGCACGTGAACACGGACTGTCCTACAGCCGGATGATCGACGGCCTCAACAAGGCGAACGTAGAAATCGACAGGAAGGTGCTTGCAGATCTCGCTGTTTTTGATCGGGCAGGATTCGGTGCCCTGGCGGTCAGGGCCAAAAACGGGTTGACGGTATAAATCCTTTCCGAGTAAACAACAATCAATCCGGCAAGAGACGAAGGGGAAAGGTAGATGCCTTTCCCCTTTTCGTTGCGGCCGCCGGATCGGCAGCTGGTTTTTTGCAACAGGAATCGGGAGCGGATAGCGGGTGTTGATGCTGGGTGAACTTGAAGCCGTCGCATTGCGGGAGATTGCCGCTGCTGCGGATCAGGCCGCGCTCGATGCGGTGCGTGTCCGTTATCTGGGGAAGAAGGGTTCCCTGACCCTGGAGCTGAAGCAGCTCGGGAGCTTGCCGGCCAGTGAACGCCCGGCAGCCGGGCAGGTCATTAACGAAGTGAAGCAGAAACTCCAGCAGGCGCTGGAGGAACGACGCGATGAGCTGCAGGCATCCGCAGTTGATGCCCAGCTGACGAAACTCGCCATTGATGTCACCTTGCCGGGACGTGGCCAGAAACCCGGCGGGTTGCATCCCGTCACACGCACCATGCAGCGTATCGAGCGGCTGTTCGCCCCCCTGGGGTTTACGGTCGAGGAAGGACCGGAGATCGAGGACGATTATCATAATTTCGAGGCCCTGAATATCCCCGCGCACCACCCGGCCCGCGCCATGCACGATACCTTCTACTTCAATGCCCATACCCTGTTGCGCACCCATACCTCGCCGGTGCAGGTGCGGGTAATGAAGAATCGTAAACCACCCTTGCGCATCATCGCGCCCGGTCGTGTGTATCGCTGCGATTCGGACCTGACGCATACACCGATGTTCCACCAGGTCGAGGGTCTGCTGGTTGACGAGCGTGTCAGTTTTGCGAATCTCAAGTGGGTGCTGGATGAATTCCTGCGGCTGTTCTTCGAGCGTGACGATCTGGCCGTGCGTTTCCGTCCTTCCTATTTCCCGTTCACCGAGCCTTCCGCCGAGGTCGACATACAGTGCGTCATGTGCGCCGGCAGCGGCTGCAGGGTATGCGGCCAGAGCGGCTGGGTCGAGATACTCGGCTGCGGGATGGTTCACCCGAAAGTGTTTGACCATGCTGGCATAGACAATGATCGCTACACGGGGTTTGCCTTCGGCATGGGGGTGGAACGGCTCGCGATGCTGCGCTATGGCGTGAATGACCTGCGCCTGTTTTTTGAAAACGAGATTAATTTCCTGACGCAGTTTAACTGAGTTGATTTTAATCACCGCAGAGGCGCATGACTGCATGGAGAAGGTGAGGCCGGGAACCGGTCGAGAAACCGGCTTGGGACGTGCAGGAGTTAGAGCCCCAAAAGTAGGCGCTTTAGGCGACGCACTGAGCAGTTGCCGAAATAACGCAGAGTGAGCCGGTTTTTTTACCAACTGACAGCCAGGTTATTCGCCAATCCTGCGAGTGTCATTGATTATGGTAAGTCTTTTATTGCTTTTTTGACTCTGCGTTCTTCGCGTCTCTGCGGTGAATGATTGAGATAAATACGCACTGAACCGATCGAGCCCGGAGCACTATGAAATTCAGCGAGAAATGGCTGCGCGAATGGGTTGACCCGCCGGTCACGACCATGGAGCTGGTGAGGCAGTTGACCATGGCAGGACTGGAGGTCGACTCCGTGGAACGGCTGGATACCGGCGTCGAAGGACTGGTCGTGGGGGAGGTGCTGTCCGTCGAAAAGCATCCCGACGCCGACAAGCTGCGGGTGTGCAAGGTGGATGCGGGACAGGGGGAGGTGCTGCAAATCGTCTGTGGCGCTTCCAATGTGCGCGCCGGCGGCAAGTATCCGCTGGCACGGATTGGAGCCCGGCTGCCGGGTGATATCACTATCAGGAAATCCAGGCTTAGGGGGGTCGAGTCACACGGCATGCTGTGCTCGGCCCGCGAACTGGGACTGGGTGATGCGCATCAGGGATTGATGGAATTGCCGCCGGAAACCCGAACGGGCGAGGATATCGGTGCACTGCTCGGACTGGATGATGCCCTGATCGACATCGACCTCACGCCCAACCGGGGCGACTGCCTGGGAATTGAAGGGGTTGCCCGCGAGGTTGGTACGCTCACGCGCAGTCCGGTCAAGGCGATTGATATCGACGAGGTGCCGCCGTCAGTCCACGACAGTCTTGCCATTGAAGTACGGGCCCCGGAGGCCTGTCCACGCTACCTGGGCCGTGTCATCCGCGGCATCGACCCGAGTGCATCTACTCCACTGTGGATGCAGGAGCGTCTGCGCCGCAGCGGTCTGCGTGCTATCGACCCCGTGGTGGATGTGACCAATTATGTACTGCTGGAGCTGGGACAACCCATGCATGCCTTCGACCTGGCGCAACTGGCCGGTGGGATTTCCGTGCGCTATGCGCTGGAAGGCGAACAGCTGACTTTGCTGGATGAAAGGACGGTGACCCTGGATGCCGGCACGCTGGTCATCGCTGACAGTGAGAAGCCGCTGGCGATTGCCGGTGTCATGGGCGGTATCCATTCAGGTGTGAATGAAACTACCACGGATATTCTTCTGGAATGCGCCTACTTCTCTCCCGAGGTGATCGCCGGACGCGCAAGGAAATACGCCATGCAAACCGATTCGGCGCACCGGTTCGAGCGCGGCGTAGATCCCGAACTGCAGTATCGCGCGGTACATCGCGCCACGGCCTTGCTGGTGGCTATCACCGGTGGCCAGGCAGGGCCGGTCTGCGAATGTTTCGCCCCGCAATACCTGCCGCAACGCACACCGATATCGCTCACCAGGGATCGCATCGAACGATTGCTTGGAGTGCTGCCGGCCCCGGCTGAGGTGACGGACATTCTGAAAAGGCTTGGTATGAAGGTCAGTGCCCGGGAGGAGGGGTGGCAGGTTACGCCGCCATCCTTTCGTTTTGATCTTGCGATTGAGGCGGATTTGATCGAGGAGATCGGGCGTGTATATGGTTATGACAAGTTGCCGTCACAGGCGCCCGTGGGCACGCTGGAAATGCATGCCTGTGCGGAAACCCGTGTCACCGTCGAACGCATTGCGGAGGTGCTGGTGGACCTCGGTTATCAGGAGGCCATCACCTACAGTTTCGTTGAGCCCGGATTCCAGCAGGCATTGAATCCCGGCCTGAAACCGATAGCCCTGGAGAATCCGATCTCATCTGAAATGTCGGTCATGCGTTCCAGTCTCTGGCCAGGATTGTTGAGAGCCCTGCAATACAACCTGAATCGCCAGAACAACCGCCTCCGCTTATTCGAACATGGTCTCAGGTTCTGGCTACAAGGAGAAGATATTAAACAGGATATTGTTATTGGCGGGGTGCTGGCCGGGGATCGTTACTCCGAACACTGGAGCGGAAAGAGCGACCCTGTCGATTTTTATGATGCACGGCATGATCTCGAAGCGATTCTGGCTTTCACGGGCCGGATGGATGAATACCGGTTTGTCCGTGATGAACATCCCGGCTTGCATCCGGGGCAAACCGCGCGAATCCGGCGGGACGACCGTGATATCGGCTGGCTGGGGAGGCTACATCCGGTGATTGCCGGTCATTTCGATCTGGACCCCGACACCTATCTCTTTGAATTCGAGTATGCAGCGGTGCGGGGCGGGGTGCCCGTGCAATTTCAGGAATTGTCTCGCTATCCCTCGATTCGTCGGGATCTTGCGATTGTGACGGGGCATGAGGTAACGGCCGAGGAACTGCAAACGGAAGTGCGGAGGAGTGCGGGTGCATTGCTCAAGGAGATGGTCATCTTTGATGTCTACCAGGGGAAGGGCATAGAAACAGGGCGAAAAAGCGTCGCTTTTGGCTTGATTCTACAGGATTCTTCACGCACACTAACGGATGATGACGTTGAGGTCGTTGTCAGCAGGGTAACAGAGAGTCTCAATAAGAAGTTCGGGGCAGCGTTAAGGGAGTAAACGATGGCATTAACTAAAGCCGACATGGCGGAAAAATTGTTCGACGAACTGGGGCTTAATAAACGTGAAGCTAAGGAGCTGGTGGAGCTTTTTTTTGAGGAAATCCGCTATGCCCTTGAAAACGGGCAACAAGTCAAGTTGTCCGGATTCGGAAATTTCGATCTCCGGGAAAAAAACCAGCGCCCGGGTCGCAACCCTAAAACCGGTGAGGAAATACCTATTTCCGCTCGACGCGTCGTGACTTTCAGGTCCGGTCAGAAACTCAAGGCAAGAGTAGAGGCCTATGCTGGAAGCGAGCAATAACAACGAACTACCGGTTATTCCCGGCAAGCGCTATTTCACCATCGGTGAAGTCAGTGAACTGTGCGGTGTGAAACCGCATGTCCTGCGTTACTGGGAGCAGGAATTCCCGCAGCTAAAACCCGTCAAGCGGCGCGGGAACCGTCGGTATTACCAGCGCCAGGATGTGCTGATGATCCGTCAGATCCGCAGCCTGCTCTATGAGCAGGGTTTTACGATCGGTGGCGCCAGGCAAAAGATGTCCGGTCAGGATGCCAGGGAAGATGTCACCCAGAGCCAGCAGATCGTGCACCAGGTCCGGCTTGAACTCGAGGACGTACTGCAACTGTTGAAACGGTAGTACGGACAACAGCCGCAAACAGCGTATATAATTCCATCCTTTAGCAGTCATCGGGGCGTAGCGCAGCCTGGTAGCGCACCTGCATGGGGTGCAGGTGGTCGGAGGTTCAAATCCTCTCGCCCCGACCATTTAATCAATCACTTAGAAAGTTTTTTAGAATAATTCCTGTCTAAAATTATTTCGCTTTGTCTAAAACTACGGATGGTTTGGGCCGTGTCTCAATTTGCAGTTTGAAAAACTGCTTCTGTAATCGAGCGTTGCTGACACCTGTCCTTGATAGTGAATAATCTAGGAACCGGGCGTTCACAGGTGTTCATTCCACCGCATTACATAAGAAATTACACCAGGAACTTGAAGTTACGGGTATCTTTCCGGCCATGTAGTATTCAAGCGGCTATGTGCTGACAGGTATTCATTCAGGGTGACACCCTATTCATCTACCTGGCAAGCATAGACAGAATTAATTCGACGATGGCCTGGATGAGTACTGCTGATGGACCCTTTGGGTCCGGGTTTGCCTTTCTGGCTAGAAGAATACAGCCGTCGGTACTTTTGCTGCTTGAGCAGGTGGTGGAATTTCAACAGCGTCGAAGGCCGGATAATGACGGCAGCCCGCTGGATATGACGTGGGTTGAGAAACAGGCACCAGAAACCGAGCAGGAAACGATCCAGGGCTGTTAGATTAGGTGCACGCCGCCGTGCGCGGTTCATAATCAGGAGCCGCTGCTTCATGAGCAGACTGTCGGCGACAATGGTCTTTGCGCCGCCGGGGCCTAAGAGCTTGGCAATCGTGGCCAGCAGATGAGCGAGGAGTATCAGCAGGTCCTTCATGGCGGAGCAGGGGAGGGAGGCTAGCCATCAGGAGCAAGTCTGTCCAAGTCGTCGATTTTAGGTGAAAATTACTAATTCGACCCTACCAGGCTATCGTCCCACAATCTACACGGCTTCCTGTCATTGTGACCACCGAGGCGAACAGGTAACCCGACGGAATGCAATTCAAAGACTTCTGGTACGTCTTGGCCGAAAGTACCGAATTGCGCGAGGACTGCGTGCTGGCGCGTCGCGTGCTCGGTGAGCGGCTCGCGGTTTTTCGCGACACCGATGGGCGAGCGGCAGGACTGCCGGACCGCTGCCTGCATCGCAATGCGCCGCTCTCTAAGGGCTGCGTTCACAACGGCGAGCTGATCTGCTCTTATCATGGCTGGCGCTACGACGCAAGCGGGCGCGTGACTCACATACCGTCACAACCGCCGGCGACCGACTACGGTCACCACCTGCCGCCGTTCGATGTATGCGAGTTGGATGGTTATGTGTACGTGCGTTTAAGCCACAACGGATCGCACAATATTACGCCATGGCGCATGCGCCACTACGGCGAGCGCGGCTGGCGCCACATACGGCTGTGTAACCGCTTCACAAATACGGTCACCAACTGTGTCGAGAATTTCATCGACGTTCCTCACACCGCATTCGTACACACTGGGATATTCCGCTCGCCAAAAGGCGAACGCATCGTCGCCGCCGTAACGCGTGCCGACGGTGCCGTGCATGTCAGTTATCGCAACGAGCGCGCCAATCTCGGCACCTGGCGCTGGTTCCTGAATCCGCGCGGCGCCGAGATCAGGCACACTGACAGCTTCCTGGTGCCGAACGTCACCTGCGTGACATACGAGATTGACGCGCGTACCTTTATCATTACATCCCAGTCGGTGCCTGCCGGAGCCGACGACGGCGGTGACACCCTCGTGTACACCGACCTCACCTATAACTTCGGCCTATTCAATGACCTGGCACGCCCGTTTGTGCGCTGGTACGGCCGGCGCGTGATCGACCAGGATGTGATGATTCTCGCTGCACAGATGGAGAATATCCGGTGCTACGGGGCCGATTTCCGCGATACCCCGTCGGATATCATCCACCGCTGTGTCGAATCACTGCGCGAGGCGATCGTGCGCGGCGAAGACCCGTACGCCCTGCCACCGCTGTCGCGTGAGATCGAGTTCTACGTATGACCCTGCGTGCCAGGCTGTTTACGCTGTTCCCGGCCGCGTGGCTGCTCCTGGTGTTGCTGACGTTCGCATCCTGGATCAACGCGCCGACGTCTGTGCTGAGGGCGTTGCTCTGGCTCGCAACTGTTTACCTACTGCCGGTAGCGTGTTTTCGCCTGCATCAGATCGCCTGGCCCTTGGCGGAAGGGAGGACCCGACTCGATGCGCCGGGCTACGTGCACTGGTGGGGTGCTCATCAGTTTCAACTGATGTATACAGCGTTCCCCGCGATTGAAGCGTCGCTGCGCTTGATCCCGGGCGGCTATAGCGCGTGGCTGCGGCTATGGGGCAGCCGCATCGGCCGCGGCGTGCACTGGACACCTCGAGTCGATATAAGCGACCGCAGCCTGCTCGAGGTCGGCGACGGCGTGATCTTTGGTCACCGCTCGGCGTGTTACGCGCACCTGGTACAGCCGCGCAGTGGCGGATTGATATTGTATGTGCGCCGCATTCGCATCGGCCAGGGTGTTCAACTCGGAGCCGGTTCTCGGCTCGGTCCCGGCGTGTCGATCACAGCCGGTGTGGCACTGCCCCCATTGACCGACGTCGGCGTTGGCCGGCGCGTGCGCGCGTGATCGGCGCCCTGGGTGCGGCGCTGCTGCGTGCATGGAGTACGCCACGCGCTACCCGATTCGCCGCAGCCCTCGCCAATTGCGAAAACGCGCAGCGGCGCACTCTGGCCCGACTCGTTCAGCCTGCAGCCGCGACCGAGTATGCCCGGCAGTTCGGCCTGCGCCCGGAAGACGATGTGGACGCATTTCGGGCGAAACTGCCATCGGTAGATTATGCTACCTTAATACCGTGGATTGTCCGCGCCCGGACGGGCGAGCATGACGTCCTGACCCCTGGTCGCATATGTCGCTTCGAGCCGACCTCCGGTAGCGGTGGATTAAACAAGCTGATCCCTTACAACGACCCGCTACTCGATTCGTTCCGCAGTCTGTTCGCTATCTGGGCACACGATCTGCTGGGGCAGGTGCTGCGTCCTCGCTCGGGACGGGTATTCATCAGCATTTCGCCGCGGATGAGCCCTCGAACCGAGGGGAGGCACGACGCCGATTACCTGGTCGGTCCGTTGCGGTTGCTGTTCGCACCGTTTCTGGTGGCACCCGACCGACGCAGCATGCAGGCTGACCCGCTGAACTTCCGCGATGCGCTGGCGCGGGCACTGCTTCGCTGCGCCGACCTCGAGATCATCTCGATCTGGAGCCCGACCTACCTGCTGGTGCTGCTCGAGCACATAGAGGCGCGCCGTGAACATCTGGTTTCTGAGCTGCCGGTCGGGCGCCGTCGACTGCTTGATAGTGATCCAATCCCCTGGCCGCAACTGTGGCCGCGGCTGGCGCTAGTATCCTGCTGGAGCGCCGCGGCTGCGGCCGCACCGGCGCAACAGCTCGCACGGCTGCTACCGCATGCGTTGATGCAGGGAAAGGGCTTGTTGGCCACGGAGGCGCCGGTGACGGTGCCGCTGGTCCAGGCAGGCGGCTGCGCGCCCATGGTCGACGAGGTGTTCATTGAGCTGGCGGACGCCAAGGGCACACTATGCCTGCTGCACGAAGCCTGTCCTGATCGTGAATACGCGCTGCTGATCAGCCAGGCGGGCGGGCTGCTGCGCTACCGGCTCGGCGACCGGGTTCGAGTGACCGGGCGCTGGCGCGATACGCCGCTGCTGGAGTTTGTCGGACGCATCGATGCGGTGTGTGACCTGGTCGGGGAGAAGCTGCACGAAGACCAGGTCGCTGGCACGCTGCGGTCACTCCTCGCGCCGGACGCCTACGGTCTGCTGGTTCCGGTGGCCACGACAATACCGCCCTGCTACCGGCTGGTCACCGACCGGCGCGACCCCCGTCTCCCGGAGCGACTCGATAGGAAACTGCAGGCCGGGCACCGCTACCGTGAGGCGCGGGTGCTGGGTCAACTGGCGGCGCCCCGGCTCACCGTGCTGGCGGATGCGCGCCGGGTTGTACATGACTTTCTGATTGCTGATGGCATGGTGGCCGGCGACATCAAAGATATGGCGCTTCTACACTCGCTCGATCGCGCCGCGCGTTTATCGGCGGCTCTGGATGGCCTGGGTGGTGATGCGCCGGGCATCTGAATGAGGTGGACTAGCTCAGGAACTGTCTGGCGCATTGATCCGGCGTACACGGCACGAATGTCCCGCCTGCGTCGAGCTGTTCCACTAGCCAGGTCATTCCGGGCTGAACCATCAGCTTGCGCAGCCGCGCAAGCTTGACGGCGCCGGTCGCCTGGCTGTCGAGAGCCGCGAACATGCCGGTCAGCTCTCCGATGGTGGAGGTGCCGAGCTGCTGTGCCAGCGCACCAACCACTGACTGGGGACCGACGCGGATCATGTGCAGGAATGCGTGGGCTCCGTCGGCAAGGAAGCGACGCTCGGCTGCGGTCAATCGGTCCGGCTGAAACACCAGTAACCCGCCGGCGTGATGCAGCGCTTCGTCAATCGCAAGGCGGCGCAACGTCTGCGTCAGTGCGGCGTCACGGCAGCCGGCCGCCAGGAACCGGTAGTGTGTGATACCGAAGCCTTCGAGCACCACCTGCAGCAGGAACGACAACGACTGCGGCGTACCCGCTTCGAGCAACCCGTCGATGAGACGGTTGAATGGATCGGTCTCTGTTGGCCGGAGTAGCCAGGGAGCGAGCCATGCGGCATGCTGGGTTTCGTCGGTGCCGATCCGGGTAAACAGATCGCGCTCCTCGTTCGACTCGGTCTGCAGAGCCATCGCCGAGCAGTAGGTAATCCCTCGCTGCTCGATACACCATGCCTCGGCCAACACGTTGTGCGCACAGTCCCTCAGCACCGCTTCCTTAGTGCTGGCGCTGGCCTGGCGGAATGCTGGAACATGGTCGAGCTGGAAGGTCCCAGCCTCCCAAAGGGGCGTCGCTCCGTCGGGCGCCGGCTGTACATGGGGTCGCCGTGAGAAGCGCGCGGCAAGACGTCGGATCTCGAGTTGCTTGCTCATCGCTTGCCAGCCTGCATTTGCCTGCGAAACACCCGAGTCAATAGCGTGTCAGCCAGGCGGTCGGGAAGTAACCGCAGCAGCAGGTGTACGATTTGTGCGTCGCTGCCGACACGCACGCGCGGCGGCATACGCATGCACTCCGCCAACTGCATGATCGCCTGCACCAGTACATCGGGGTCACGGCCCGGGCTTGAGGCCAGCCGCTGCTGGAATGCCCGGTAGCCGTCGAGCTGGCGCGCCTCGACAGTTCCCGGTTCTGCGATGCGCGTGCCCCATACCATGTTGGCCATGAAGTGCGTGCGAAACCCGCCCGGGACTACGGTAACAAGCTGCACGCCGTGATCGGCCAGCTCCCGCCGCAGCGCATCACCCATGGCGTGCAGCGCCGCTTTCGATGCGCTGTAGAGCGCATTGAGCGGCAGACCCACGTCGCCGGCGATCGATCCAACGTTGATCACGCGCCCGCGCGCCTGACCAAGCGCCGGAAGCAGCGCCTGAATCAGCAGTGCCGGACCGAGCAGGTTGACCTCGAGCTGTGTTCTCATCTGCTGCGCGTCCTGCGTCGCCAGCGGCCCGGTAAGGGCGTAGCCGGCATTGTTGATCAGACAATCCAGCCGCGCGACCCCTGCGCCTGTCGCCGCGATTTGCGCGGCGTCGCCGACATCCAGCCGTATCACCTTGCAGCCCGCCAGCGTAGCCGGTGCGCGCTGCGGATCGCGCACGCCTGCCAGTACCCGCCAGCCGCGGTCGCGCAGCGCGCACGCGATGCCAAGCCCGAAACCTGACGAACAACCGGTTACCAGCACAGTTCTTTGCATCGACTCATTTTCCACGATTCGCAACCCGCAACCGCGGCAGGTCCGGAGGGGCAGGCTCCGGCTCATTCCAGCCGGCATGCGGCTGCTGCTCGAGATGCGCGATAAATGCCAGCACCGCATGGTCGGCGGCGATCGGATTTGCAAGCCGGAAGCGTATGGTGTTGAACACCCGGGTATCGCCGAGCGCGAAATAGCGCGCTGCCAGTGCCGTGATTCTCAACAGGATGCGGTTAAACAGCCAGCCGAGTGGTCCGCGCCGCCGCCTTGCAAAGGTAACCGCCTGACCGATCGCACGGCCATCATCGCTCCTGCGCAGCGCAAACATCAGATGCAGGTGCAGAAAATCGGGGCCGAAGGTAACAAAACCCATACTTCCGTACCAGTAGCTCAGGGCGTAAGTGAGCGGGCCTGCGTAGAAGCGGCCAATCAAGCGTCCAAACCAGTGCCGTGCCGGGACGCGGCCGGTATTACGGAATTCGATGTTCGCTTCGCTCTGTACCTGCGGCTCCATGCGTAGAATTTCGCCCGGCAGCCGATGCACGCTGCGGAAGTGCTGCTCGTCAATGGCGTTGATCAGTACCACGTTCGGGTGGCAGCCTTTCTCGAAGCGGTTGGCCACGTAGCATTCGTATTCGCTGCCTGTGAGCTCGGGCGGCTCCGGCACGCCCTGAGATGCCTGCTCGCCGGTCCAGACCCAGATCAGGCCGTGCTTTTCAGCGGTGGGCCAGGCGCGCACACAGGCACGCTCCGGCGGTTTGCCGTCCAGGCACGGAATGTCGCTACAATGGCCATCGGCCTCGTAGCGCCAGCGATGGAAAAAGCAGCGCAGGGCGTTGCCTTCCACGCGCCCCTCGGCCAGGTGTGCCCCCATGTGGGCGCAATAGGCGTCGAGTGCCACTACCTTTCCGTCAGCACCACGGTAAACGGCGAGCTCGCGCCCGAGCAGATGCAGCGCCATGACGCGTCCGCGCCGCAATTGCGTGGCACGGCATAGCCAGTACCAGCCGGTGACCACTGCGGTCGGATGATTGAACAGTTGCGCACTCATGTCGATCGGACAGCCTCGGCGCAGAAAATACGTCGCCCCAGTGGGCGC
Source organism: uncultured Gammaproteobacteria bacterium (assembly GCA_963763115.1). GTDB lineage: Bacteria > Pseudomonadota > Gammaproteobacteria > UBA9214 > UBA9214 > CAVQCA01. The sequence continues at coordinate 20,048 of CAVXNM010000030.1, read as the reverse complement.
AGTTTATCCGCCGCTAACTCGCACAGGCACACCAGCTCGTCACCGCGCGCATAGCCAGGATTGCGCTGCAGGAAAAACTCTACTTCCGGCAGCCACCGGTGCGCTTTGTTCACCGTTGCGAATGGAGCGCGTAGATGACCGCGCGATTTGGCAAAGCGAATCACACCAGCCGCCGTGTCGTAATCGTCACCAAAGCGCTCGCGGGCCAGATCATCCATCAGTGCCTGCATCCGCGGCGGCGTGGGCCGGTCAAACGCCGGCCAGAACTCGTGCGCAAAGGCGCTGAGGAAGCGATAGGTGCGGTGTCCTTTGGAGATCAGAAACCAGTACAGCGGTCGCTCCGGGTTGCGTGCCTTCAGTCGGCCGGCCAGGCGCAACCATGAAAATGCCAGGGCCTGCTGCCCCCAGTGCTGCGCATCCACTACGGTATCTCCGGAAAAGAGTACGCCGATAGCTCTGCCGTCGAATTCACGCTGGTACTCGGCCAGTGTCGAAAAGCCCTGCAAGGTGCCGGCCTGGTCATGCAGCAGTACCGTATAACATTTATCGGCAAGGTCGGCGAAGAACCGCTCGCGACTAACCGAATCGTAATAGCGCTCATACAGAGCGTACATCGACTCGCGCTGGGTCGCGTCGAGCGTGCTGACTTCAACGGCCTGTGGCGCAATCAGTGAGGAGCGTGCGGTCATAGGTAACGAGTCTCGGGATGAGTATCCAGGCCAGTGCGGCGATTAGCAGACCGCCTGCGATGTCCCAGCTGACATGCTGACGGGTGGTCAGCGTCGATGCGGCGATACAGGCGGGCCAGGCCACGGCTAGCAGGTATCGCTCGCGCTGCCACAGAAGCGCGCCCGCAAGTGCGGCCAGGGAAACGTGCAGCGAGGGACAGGCGTTGTTCGGCGTATCGGCCAGGTGCAGGGCCTGCCACGTGAGCCCCAGCAGACCTTCGGTCGGAGCCGGGGGGCGCGGCACACAGGTAGGAAACAGTACGAACACCAGTGCGGACAACGCGGTGGCGAGCAGCATCGCATAGAAAGCGCGGCTGCGTGCCGCATCGTCATGCGCCGAGAACAGCGCCCAGGGAAGCAGCAGGAACTGCGACAGGTAGATCCAGATCGAGACGGCGACAAACGGCACGGCGAGATCAATCGCGGTGGGCATGATCACCCGGGGTGTGCGAAATGCCATGGCTGCGCTGCCCAGGTACAAGAGGCAGAAGACGAGGTAGCCGACGACCAGGCAAGGCACCAGATTGGCGCGGGTGACGGTCGGAAGTTTCAGAAACGATGATGTCTGCATGACACTCATGCATGACCTTTAGCGAAACGGCGGTAGAGGTCCTGCACGGCATCCACATCGCGCCAGTACCTGCCAGTCAGCACGCGCGAGAACATCCGGGACAGGCAACGGGACGCGCGCCAGGTAAACAGGAAGTCGCGGGTATCCACATGTGAGCGTTCGAACAGCAGGTGGCCTGCGAGACCGGTCAGTTGCGAGGCAGGGACCAGCAGTAACCACCACCAGTTCAGCAGCAACGCCAGCGGCAGCGCGCTGTACATCATCAGTACCGCGAGGCAATGCAGTAGCACGTTGGCGCGGTCCTGATGCTTGAATACGAATATCTGCCAATAGTCCGTGAACGGATGGTCGTAGTTGGAGTTGTCGAGCCGGTTGCGGTATCTCGCCAGCACCGCGGCGCGGCCCTGTGCCGTGACGACCGGTGTCAGAACGCGGCCTGTGCCACGGGTACCAAGTGCCGTGGTCGGTTCGCCAGCACATATGACTTCGGTCCCGTTGACGTATACGGCAACGATTGCTGCCTCGGAGCCCCGCTTGACCAGGCGTGGGGCATGGTCAAGCAGTGGGTCGTGAATCTCGACCGGTGCGGGCGATGGCGTTCGCAGCGCGGCGGGGTCGAGCACCACTAGATCGGCGCTGGCTCCTGCGCGCAGCACGCCGGCATCGAGGTTGAACCAGCGTGCCGGCTCACCGGTGACGCGCTCGACAGCACGCTCGGGCGACATGAAACCGCTTTGTACCGCCTGCCGCAGCAGTGCCAGTGCGCCGTCGAAAAAGGCCACGTTGTGCGCATGTGCGCCTGCATCAGTGAAGCCGGGCAGGATATGCGGATGTGCCATCAGCCGCTCACGCACGGCAGGGCGTTCGTTGGCGCCGGCGGTGACCCAGCGCAGGTCAGTGTCGTAGTTTGCGAGCAGATCGATCAGGGCATCGACGCCGGCTTGTTGTCGCATGCGGGCGATCTCTTCAACTGTGCGTCCGGGGTAGGTTGCATCCGGCGCAGCCAGGATATGCATCCGCGCGGGGTCGCGATGGAAGGTGCGGACTTCGCGCCGCAGCCAGTCAGTACGAAAGCGGTGACGAAATTGTGGGTCAGTCCACAAGGCCTGGCGTTGTTCGCGTGTGGTGCAGTTGTTGAGTTCAACACCGCTGTCGAACTCTTCGAACAGGGGGGTGATCGGGCCATCGCCGTAAATCGCAAACGGTTCGGTCAGTGTCTGGAAGCGCAGGTTGCTGCCGAGCAGACGGTTAATCACGAAGCTTACTGCTGGAAAGAGCCGCCATAGTTGCGGGTAATCGCTCATATCGAGCGCCGACAGTACCGTGGCGCGCAAGGGCGGGCGAAAGAGGCCGATGGCCAGTGACAGAATCAGCAGAAATGTCAGTGGATTGCGCGGATTGGGGGTGGCCTGGAAAACCGCGTCGCGATCACGGCAGACATCAGCCAGCATGCGCACCTCGCGTGCGTCCGCGTAGTGGGACGGCACCGAGCGCCCGGCGTATATGCCGGCCACCTTATGCCAATGTACGAGATCGACCGAGATGCCGATGCAGCCGGCATCCAGCGCCTGTTCGGCAAGTTCGCGCATACGCACCAGCTCGTCGTCGGTTGCATGTTCGTGCAGGCTGCGCCGCAGTCCCATCACTGCCAATCGCAGTGCGCTGTGACCTAGCAGCGCGGCGACATTGGGGCCGAGTGGTAGCGAGCGCAGATGGACCAGGTACTCGGCAGGCGTCTGCCAGGTATGTGCATGCTGCAGCCAGCGACGCACCAATGGCGCCGGCATGGTCTCCACCCGCAGAAACACGTCGGCCAGTTTGTCCGCGGGACCAGCGGCCAGCGACAGGCTGCAATTGCCGATTACTACCGACGTCACTCCATGCCGCACCGATTCGGATAGACCGGGAGCGACTTCCAGCTCGACGTCGTAGTGGGTGTGGATGTCGACAAAGCCTGGTGTAATCCAGCGGTCACGGGCATCAACCTCGCGCTTCCCTGAGTCGGCGAGTCCAGGGTCAATCGCGGCGATGCGGCCGTCGCGCACAGCAACGTCAGCGTGTACGGGTGGCGAGCCACGCCCATCGAACACCAGACCGCCGCGCAGGACGAGGTCGTACACATCGTGCTGCATGACGATCCCTGATGCCGTGTCAGCTCGATCGACGTCGAAGCACGAAACCAATCACCAGTCCTGCCAGGAGCCCAGCGATACCGGCTATGATTGTCATGCGCCGGGCGGCATTTTTCGCGGCATCGATCACCGGGTTGTCGAGCAGGTTAGAAGAGAAGTGCACCGACACCAGCTTCCAGGTGTCGTCGTCCTTCTGCACTACCGCGGTCCAGCGTGTGCTCATTTCGCGCACGTCCCCATCCGAGAATGTGTAGTGATCATTCGACGTGCCGTAGACAACCCCAGAGTCTTCATCGAGGAAGGTCGTTAAATCATCTGCCTCAGGTCGTACTTCCATTGACTTGAATATCGGTGTCTCACCGTCGAAAAGCTCGTTCAGGTAAGTCTTCAGTTCGGCAATGCCTTTGAGCTTATGGTTGTCGACCGTCACCAGGGTAAACTCGGGATGCAGGTAAGGTGCCATCGAATCGAACTGTCGGGTGTTCAGCGCTTCGGCACCACGCTTGAGCAGCGCGCGCAGCTGATCGTGATCCTGGCTGTGTTCTTCCTGGGCGGGCACCGGCGCCGCCAGCCCTAATGACGTTAATAACACAAGCGCCGCCAACGTCACTTTGCCTAGAGATATGGTCATGCTATGCTCCTTTTGACCTGATAGTCCATGATTCACGCGCCCGGGTGTAGGGCAGTGAAGTGCTACGATAGCTGACGATAGATACGTGAGCAACACGTCGATCGAACGTGTGTACTGCCAGGCGCGGCAATCCTTGAAAATTCTCAGCCTGGTATTGCATCCGATGCCTGGTCAGGTGCGTATGCTTTACCGGGTTTTGGGCAGCAATAACTCCTCATGTCGATCCTGCCGGCACCTGATTCGGGGACTCGGAGCATGGCGCTGATACGCTCGATACTACGGCCGGATCTTTGGTGACGCGGGCCTGGGAAACCACCGGCACCGATCCGTGCGATGCGGTACTGGACGTCGGCTGCGGTTTCGCCGAGCATAATCTGCTCAGGCCTCGCGTTGTGCGCCTCAACACCTTGATTGGAGTCAACATTAGCTCTGAGCAATTTGCCATGGATGTGCACCTTGACTCTCACCGAAAGCGCGCTCGCGCCTGTTTGCTCGGGGTCGATTCGGTGCCAGGCGTCGAGTATGCCAGGCAACCGCAGAGGGCTGGATTCGCCTACATCCCGGTAAAGTCGATCCGGCACCGGGTGTATCTGTGCCTTGCCGACCATGGATACCACCGATTACATGTGCCGGATGCGGCAGCACGACTGTCGCTGGTATTCCGGCGCATGCGACTTGCCGGTCCAGGTGCACGTCACAAACTCGCTCCCGATGAGGTGGACTATGTGCTGGCTGGCGCGCACAGGACGATCAAGGCGGTGAACCTGTCATGCTGATCGAACCCCTGGCCGTGCTGATTGTGGCGCTGCCGTTGCTGACGTTTCTGGCCTTGTCGCTCGGCGAATGTCTACTGCGGACCGTTCCTACGCGGGGACAAGGAACGGGTGCGGATATGTTGATCAACCTCAGTGGCTTCGCCATGCAAGGCGCAGTGATTCCAGCCATCGGCTACCTGGTCAGCCATAGCCTGCTGCCGCGACTGGCGCCGGGTGCAGAGGGCGTGATGGGTTTCGGCTTCTGGGGGGCGTTCCTGTTGTGTCTGGTCGGCGTTGACTTCCTGTACTACTGGCAGCACCGGCTCTTTCATCGCATCGGCTTCCTCTGGCGGTTGCATCGCTGCCATCACGCCGCGCCGACTCTTTCCGTTTGGGTCACCGCACGCAACTCGCTGCTTGCGCACTTTCTTTTCGTCTATTTGCTGGTCAATCCATGGCTGGCGTACCTGTCCGGATCGGTGGAGGGTTTTCTGCTCGCCGCATCGGTGACTGCCAGCCTCGATCTCTGGCGCCACACCAGGCTTGCGCCGGCGTCCTACTGGTCCGCGCTCGAGTGGTTGCTGATCACGCCACGGCTGCACCACCGGCATCACGACGCGGCGGATCCTTGTAACAACTTTGGCGCCAATCTGTCGGTCTGGGACCGGCTGTTCGGCACCCTGCGGTCCGTTAGTGTCTATCCCGCGGCATATGCGGTTTCCGATGCGCCGGACCCATGGTCCCAGCTGCTGCACCCGCTGTCGGTCGGTCACGCGCCTGACACCCCGCGTCTCGCCTGAGGTTGCAGGAGGTTCACGATGCACCCTGATCTCGCCCAACGCCAGCCACGCTCGTTGCTGGACGATGTCTCAACCTGCCGCAAGCTGTCGATGAACCTGCGCCGCAACATCGAGCAGGACCACACGGCACAGATCGACGCCTGCGCTGCGGGATTCCGCTACGAGGACTGCCGGGATACGTACTGGAATCCTGAGCCTTTCTCATTGCTGTGGGGTACGGAAGTTTGGCAGCAGGCGAGCGCGGCGCAACGCGTCATCCTCAACCAGCTCTATTGGGTGGCGTACTACGCGCAAATCGTGTCAGCGGAGATCGCCACGATCCTGCTCAACCAGATCGCGGCCGCCGGCATGTTCAGCCTGGAAGACTTTCGCCTGGTGTGCGATAACCTCGATGTCGAGAGCAAGCAGGAACGGGCTCATATCAACGCATTCAAGAAGGTTGGTGAAGAGGTTGAGCACCAGATCTTCGGGGAGCGCCTGTTTACTTATCCAATGCGCAGCCTGTACGCGCATACGATGGTGTTCGCCGATACCAATGCGGCGCGCCTGTTTTGGCGCAGACTTCAGCTGCAGGCATTCATGCTGATGTCGACCAGTAATGCGTTTCTCGGCAGTCAATACTTGCTGATCCGGGGTCTGCGAACACTCAACGGCAAGCTAATCCAGCACCGGCTCGGTGAGTTCTATCGCAACCATCCGGACCAGGCTCATGCTCCCGTCCCCTCGGCCATCAGCCGGTACCATTTCCTCGACGAATCGTTCCACTTCCATACCTCGCGGGTGGTGGGGCTCGAAGTTCCTCGCTCGCTGGCGCAACCGACGGCATTCGAGAAATGGTTGGTCAATAGAGGTGTGGCGGGCTGCCAACGTGACCATTTACACTTCTCGGTCGCGGTCAACGGCATCTTCTGGTATGAGCCGGCTACCTTTCCGGTGATCTATAAGCTGTTCCGATCAAGGGTGTTCGGTATGGATCATGGCCAGGCGATGCAGATGCTGGCCGCCTGCTTCACGAAGGAATCTGAAGGTTTGCATGCAGCCGAGGAAACGCATCGCCTTGCTGCCGATTCCTACTGCGCCTTCGTGGAAGGCGTCGCGCACCTCAATCCGCAGAACAGGGAGATGCGCCTGATGCGAGCCAACAGCATCGAGCATTATCTCAGGCATAACTGCCGCGCGCTGGCGCGTTTTCGACCCCCGACGCTGCGATGAAGCTGCACCGCGTCGAGTTTCCCGGCACGACCTTCGCGCCGCTCGATCTGCCCGATCTGGCGAGCCTGCCGCTGCATCTGACCGTGCAGAACTCGCCTTTGCTGTTTGGCTGCCGCAGCGGCCTGTGCGGGACGTGTCTGATCGAGATCGAGGCGGATGAGCCATTGCCTGCACCCGACCGCGCCGAGGCCGAGGCACTGGAAATCTACGCGCCCGGGAATCCGCACGCACGGCTTGCCTGCCAGCTGCCGGTATCAACCGGTCTGCGCATCCGCAAGCTCGAAAGTGCGTGAATGCCAGAGCCGGTCGCGGCACCTGGTGCCTGGAATGGGGTTCGGTATTCGATAAAGCAGATGCCTGTCGTTCTGAGTACCAAAGGACTAGCAGGCAGCTCGGAATAAACACTGGTGCTGGAATCCTGTGGTGGCACCTGCCGCGCGGTTCCAGCCTGGGGTGTGCCTTGACTGCCGGAGACTAAATGAATACCGCATTTGCGTGTCTTGCAAACTGGATTCTGAGTCACCGGATAGTTGTCTTCTGCGTGATACTGCTAACGCTGGGCATCTCCTTCGTGGGTATGGGACGGCTGGAGATCGCCTTGAGTCCACGCGCGTTCGTGGCGAGCGATAGCCCGGAGGGTCGGGGGCTGGATCGGTTCTTCGCTGTTTGGGGCGCTGATGAGGATGTCGTGATTGCGGTGGCGGACGGCGGCGAGTCGACTCTGCTTACACCGGAGCGGATGGCCGCAATGCGTAACACCGCATCAGCGGTCAGCCGGGTGCCTGGAGTGTCCGATAGCCGTTCGTTGCCTGAGCTTGCCAACATGCTGTCAGGCGCTGACGAAACAAAGGCACCGTCAACCGACTCCGGATCTCTACGCGATGATAGTGCTCATCGGCAAGCGTTGAAGATACAACAACTGAACGATCCACTTCTGGTGCCTTCGGTGTTATCAGCAGATGGCCGCCTTGCGCTGCTACTTGTCGGGCTGTCTGTCGATACTGACGACGTGATGAAAGTGCGGGAGGTTGTAACCCGGCTACAGCAGGTTTTCGATCGGGATGAGGCAGGATCCGGTATCGACTGGGAACTGACCGGGGGGCCAGTAATACGCAGCAGCCTGCTGGGTATCGTGATCGACAACCAGCGTGTGATGATTCCCGCGTCTGTGCTGGGGGTCACCTTGTTGCTGGCGTTTCTCTTTCGGCGAACGCATATGGTTTTGTTGCCGCTGCTCGCGGGAGTTGTCCCGCTCCTCTTGCTGCTCGGAATAATGGGCTGGTTCGGTGAGCCGATCGGGATACTCAACCAGTTCTATTTCACCCTCATACCGGTCATCGCCATCGCCAACGGTGTTCATCTGCTGGTCCGCTTGCAGAATGAGGCGGGCCGGCGGCTCGGAGAGGCTGACAGGAATGCTGCCATCTCGCGGGGCCTGGCCGGGGTTGGAGTTGCCTGCACCCTCGCTGCCCTAACCACTATGGCTGGCTTTGGTTCCCTTGGTGTGGCGAGTATGCCGACGTTGAGACATTTTGGGCTCTACGCAGCGGTGGGGATGGGACTGATGCTTGTCACTTCGGTCGTTATTCTGCCGTGGGGCTTTTCATTTGCACGCTCACCACGTGGGCCATTGGGAGGTCCTCTGCGTGCAGTACTAACGGTATGCGCCAACGTTGCCACAAACCGTCCCATTATGGTTCTCGGACTGTTTGGCCTATTGATCGTCGGTGCGGCGGTGCTGGCTCTCCGAGTGGAGCCGGGTTACCGCCTGACGGAGGATCTGCCTGCTGACGACACGGCCAGGATAGGTGCTGTCAAACTGGATAAAAGCTTGACAGGGTTGTTTCGGCTTCATGTCATGTTGTCAGGAGACAGTGGTGTAATGCGCCGGCCAGAGGTCATAGAGCGACTCGATCAGCTCGAAACTCGATGGCGCGCAATGCCGGAGGTACGGACTGTTTCAGGACCCGGGCAGATGAAGCAACTTGCGCGTAGATGGATGCAGTCGGGGTATGCGTTGCCTTCGGAACACGAGGGAGAGGACGCGTCATTCGCGAAACTTCAGGATATTCCCCGGTATTCCAATGTGATCGAACCCAAGGCAGATCAGGGCCGCATCATAGTAACAGCGCCGGATCTGGGGGCACGTGAAATGCTTTCGCTATCGGATCGGCTGCAAGACGAGACGCAAGCGGCCCTGAATGAGTTTGGGATAGAGGTTTCTGCAACGGGGACCCCTCTGGCAGTCTACCGCGCCTACATGGGAATGACGAGTAGTCTTCGGCAGGGATTTCTGGGCATGCTGTTTGTCATCACCTTGTGTATGGCCATAACGTTCAAGAGCGTCAAGCTGGCCCTGGTGAGCCTCATACCTAACGTGGTGCCGCTACTGCTTGGGCTGGCAACGTTGACCGTACTTGGCTGGCACTTGTCCCTGGTGCCGGCAATGATCCTGACGCTCGGCCTTGGCCTGGTGGTTGACGATACCATTCACTTGCTCGTTAATTACCGTGAACAACTCGGGACGGGGGTTGGTGGAAGAGAATCTATTCGCCGCGCGCTGGTCGGTGCAGGTGAAGCAGTAATCGTGACTTCCTTGCTGCTCCTGATTGGCTTCGGCGTCAATTGGACGAGCGACTATCCGATTAACCGCGAGTTTGCCATGGTAGGAAGCACCGTAGTGTTGGCGGCCTTGTTCTGTGACCTCCTGTTGTTGCCGGCCTTACTGACGGTGCTTGGCGCAGAAGGGACACGGGAGTTTATTTGATAGCCGCAGGAAGGAGATGTTGGGTAGTGAGGTGCATGGACTCGCGATAGCTTCGAGCCGCAGTTCGGGACCAACCGATTGGGGTAATTCGCGTTGACGGCCAGGCTATGTTGCTGTTCCTGGAAAATGAGCCCGCAGACGCGGGTGGTCTCGGTGAGCAGTATTGCCCATCGCCGGGGTGATGTCGATTCCAAGTGATATAACGACGAAGATTTCTACGGAAGGGTGAAGGCGTATTTCGTGAGGTCAGGCCGAGTGCGGGTACACGCGATCTTGAGCTTGGTCGACGACTTATAGGAGTCCGGGAAGATAACCGGACTCTCGTATGCGCTCTGATTATGAGCCTGCTGCTCGGCAGCGAACGGGGACGAATCCATGTGCGGTATATCAGTCATCCTGAAGCGCGACGGAAACCGGGTCGAACGGGATGATCTGGTGCGCATGGTGTCGACGCTCCATCACCGCGGACCGGATGAGGCGGGGATCGTGCTCCTGAATCAGGATCAGGTCGGCCTCGGTCACGCACGCTTGAGCATTGTGGATTTGTCGACAGGTCTGCAGCCCATGGCGAGCGCGGCGGGTCGGCCGTTTTCGAGCGGGTTGGCGGACCTGTGGATCACCTTCAACGGCGAGATCTACGATTACCAGGCGCTTCGCTCGAATCTGGCTGATTGGGGATATCCCTTTCGAACGCGCTCGGACACGGAAGTGATCCTTGCGGCCTACGAACGCTGGGGATCGGATTGCCTTCATCACATCAATGGTGAATTTGCATTCGCCATCTGGGATACGCGTGCGCAGATGCTCTTCTGTGCGCGGGATCCGGCTGGCGTGAAGCCCCTCTACTTTTATGAGAGCAGCGAGGAAGTTCTGATCGCTTCAGAAGCAAAGGCGATTCTCACCCTCCAACGAGTGCCGAAGAAGATCAGCCAGGATTACCTTTGCGGACCCTTCCTGGGAGTCTATCCCCGTGAAGTCTATGCTTTCGAAGGCATCCGCAGTCTGGAGCCGGGGGGAGTCTTGGAAGTGATATCGGGGCGCGTGACGACTAAAGTCTGGTGGCGACCGCAGTACTCCAGCGTCGAGACGCTGGGCCGTCAGGACGCGCAGGCCATCTTTCGTGAGAAGTTGTCGAAGGCCGTTGCTCGACGGTGCGTGGCCGATGTCCCTGTGCATGTTTATCTGAGCGGTGGGGTGGACTCGACGGCGATTTGCGGTCTGATGCGTGCGCATCAGCCGGGACTGACGGCGTTCAATATCGGTTTCGATGATCCACATATGGATGAATCTCCGATTGCTGCGCGCATTGCCCGCCACTATGGAGTCCGGTTCGAGAGCATTCGCTTTACGAACGAGGATCTGGTGGATGACCTTGAAAAGGCTGTTTTTCATACGGAATTGCCAATCGCCAATCCCAATACGATGGCCAAGTTGGCGCTTTCCCGGTTTGTCCATTTAAAGGGGGATAAGGTTTGCCTGACCGGGGAAGGTGCGGATGAACTTCTGGGAGGATATCCCTATTTCAAATTGGAAGCCCTCTGGAGGATGTGGGCTCGGGGAGGGGAAGAGGCGCGCCAGGCCGATCAGCTTTGGAAGCGATTCAAGAAGATGGAATATCGATCGAAAGGCCTGGGCTGGTATCCCGGTTTGAATTGGAGGCGCGGGCCACATCTTTTCGGCTATGCCTGCTTCAATGAAATGCGGGTACGGAAAACGCGCGGAGCACATCGACTTTTGTTGAACGCGGATTCCTTCGATCTCAATGACTCGAATGATCCGGTGACTTGCTTCGAACGGGCCTTTGATCGAGACTGGATGAAGACGCTCGACCCCTTTCACGCCAGCCGTGAAATCGCGTTCAATCAGCTCTCCGGTTACCTGATTCCGAATTTGGGCGACCGCGTGGAGATGGCCAATTCCCTGGAATGCCGGACTCCGTTCCTGGATCGGGAGTTGTTGGAGTTTGTGAATACGGTTCCGCCGGACTTCATGATGGAGATCGGGACCCTTCGCGAGAAGGCGCTCCTTCATCAGAGCCTTCAAGGGATATTTCCGCCCTTCATGAGTGAAATCCACAAGCATCCCTTCCTGGCTCCGAGCTGGTCGAAGTTTTCATCGACTTCGAAGGGAAAAGCACTCTTTGATTATTGGCTAAGTCCGGGTGCCCTCCGTGATGCCGGTCTTTTAAACGGGAAGCGGGTGCGTGCTCTCCGTTGGATCTGGAAGCTGACCCCGGAGGAATCCCTGCTCAGAAAACAGTTGGATATCATCATGGGATCCGTGCTCAGTCTCCAGGTTTTGCACGACCAGTTCATTCGCCGCAAAATTCCTTCGAATCCCCGGTATCCATGCGTGGATCTCAGTTACGGGTGAGTCGCAGCAGTTCCTGATATCGCGCATTCGCGCGATTGATATCATTTTGGTAGGTCCGGAGCGCGAGTTTTGCGAAAAGAATCGTGACGTAGAAGACAACCCGGGGAGACGACGTAGCCTCGTGGAGGTTGACCTTTCCGTCGCCGGTGAGGTGGTGGCTGAGCGCCCCTACACCACCGGAGATGAAGAACCCGACCAGCCACATCGGCTGGGAGGTAAGCAGCGCAATTAGAGGCGAGCCGTAAAAAAGCAGGAAGCTGATGAAGTGCCCCGCCAGATTGGAGGGCTTCTGGTGGCGGACAACGAAAAGATCCCAGGATTCGAGTGTTGGATTTCCGTTCCGGTCACGAGGAAACGAGGTCATGGTTCCGACCCTTGGATGGCTGTGGGTAGTTTCCTGTGGTGGACCACTGCGACAGCCTCAGCCGGTTGACGTATTGAATGAAGCGAGCAACGCCTTGGTCGATTTTGAGGAGGGCGTTGGGCTGAAACCGGATGTTGTCATAGACTTTTCCGTCTTCATCTCGGAGCCAGAAAAAACCGAAGGCCATCGCCGCCAGGAGTCCGTAGGCCTTGAATTGTCCCAGGAACGAATCGGGCTTGCGGGCAATGAAGATGGGTTGCACCTGCGTCTTTCCAGGGGAAAGAGGCGTGTACGCAAAAATCATCCGGGCCGGCTCGGCAGGAAACTTTCCAAACCAGCGCACCTGTTCGAGGATTCGGAGCAGTCCGATGGTCGCATCAATATAGCGCATACTATAGGCGTAGCGTCCGTCCAGGATACGGTGTAAGAGTGTTTGGATGCGTGAGCCCTCGGGAATCGGTCCTTCCATCTGGAACTCGATTATGCGTCCCTCGGCTTCGTTCCGGGTTTTCAATTGCATATCAATTGAGATTTTGTGAACCGTCCTGAGGTGCTGGGCGTCCAGGCCATTGATCATGTTGACGGTGAGGTGGCAGTTCCGGATGTAGCGGCGGCCTGGAATCGCATAGACGTCCTGGCCTTCGAGTTCCGGATACTCCGGAACCGGACCTGCGGCCCGGGTATCCGGCCAAACCCAGATGAAGCCGTACTTCTCGCGGACGTCATAGCTTTTCAGACGAGCCCGTTGGGGCATTTTCTCGCCGCAGGGAATGTTCGAGCAGTGTCCGTCACCTGTAAACTTCCAGTGATGAAAGAAGCAGCGAAGCTCGTTTCCGGTGACTCGTCCGATGGCGAGGTCGGTGCCCATGTGGGGGCAGAATGAATCCAGGCAGCGGAGCCGTCCGTCCTGTCCGCGGAAGATTACGATGCGTTGGCCGCAGAGCTCGAAGGCCTGCACCTGTCCCTTTCGGACTGCGGTAAGTTTCGCAATCAGGTACCAGCCCTGCGTGACAACATCCCAGTTGTTGAAGATCTCCTGCGTCTTGAAGGGCTGTGTCCCACCGTTCTGAAAGCGTCTCATCAAAAAAGTCTTTTGCAAAGGGACCGGGGTTTCGGGCTGTTGATTTTTATGCCCGTTTGACCCAAGTTTGCATTTCTACGTTAACCTACTCAGGTCAAGAATTACTTCACGCATGCAGGCAAATCAAATTTAGTTTAGAGAACGGGTCAATTGTGCGTGCAAGAGTGGTTCAATATTTAGAGCAAATCAACACCCGGATTAACTTAGTATGAGATAAGCCCCCCGGCCGGGATCATTTATCTTCTGAGGCCTGTCTTGTGCCGAACTTTTGACGGGCATAGTCCTGCCCGGTGATGCTCAGTACTGCAAAATGCAATGGGCGTGACCGCCTATAGGTTAATAATAACAATTAGTTACAGAATGTATTTAAAGCTACGAAGCATGCGCTCGGGAGTTCGAGTCTCTCCTGGCACGCCATTTTAAGAAGTAAAATTAAGCGGTTGCGATAGGTCCCGCAGCCGCATTTTGATTCAACAAAACCGGTGCGTGACTTTTGAGGGAGATTTCTCCGCACACCAACTTGGCAGCTTCAATTAAGTTCTGCTATTCGACCGCGGACTAGTGGTGCTCCACATGGCGAATTGATATTCAAGTGAACCTGCAGGTACTCGAACGTCTAAAACCATTAGACGTATTCAGCGAAAACAACGCGTTATTGGCCTAAATTCGCGATAATTTTAGACGCAGAAGAGGGGTGTAATTATTATATAAAAGAGTAAGATAGGCGCAGTTTGAAAATCAGCATGGGGTGCAGGTGGTCGGAGGTTCAAATCCTCTCGCCCCGACCAATAAACAACAGCTTAGGCGGCAGCTCAGATGGCAGCTGTCTTTATTCTGCCTTCTGTCCTTTATTTTAGCGGCGCCACGTTCGGATTATCCCAAACGTAGGCGTCGGTCATGTCACCTGAAGCGTGCCCGGCAAGCGCCTGTGCGAAGTCCCGTCCGTGCAGTCGCTTGGCGTCTGTAACCGCCTTCGCACGCAAGTCGTGAAAGTGAATATCCGCCAAACCTGCCCTGGTTTTCAGGCGGCGCCAGATCGAATTGAACCCGCTCACCGTGTACGGCGTGCCGTCCCGGGTAGCAAAAAGAAACAACGAAGAGGCACGTCGACGCAACCGCTTCGATTGGGCAACGACTTCGCGCAATGCCGGTGACCAGTTATAGATTTGATACTTTCCTGTTTTCTGTTGCTTTATGTGCAGTCCGTCCGGTTTGATGTCGCCAAGACGGATCTTCAGCAGGTCACCTTTTCGAGATGCCGTCAGATACGCCAATTCAATGATGCATCGCATCTGCGGGCTAGCTGATTCCTTCAACTGTCCAAGCTCCACATCGGTGATGTAGCGCTCCCGGTGTTTTTCCGGGTTCCGACTGACCTGTTTGCACGGATTGAAGTCCAGCCATCCCCATTCTGTTACCGCGACAGTGTACATGCGGGACAGTAAAGCGATCTGCCGATTGGCCTGTACTTTGTGCGTAGAGCGGCGCAAGTAAGTGGTGATCTCGTGTGGCTTGAGATCGTCAATGGCTACGTCTCCGAACACGTTGCGCAGGTCTCCGCAGTAACGCAAGTAATCCTCCTTGGTTTTCGGGGAGTAGCTTGGTAGTACCTCCCGAATGAATCGATCGATTATCCCGGAGATCAGGCCGTTATTCTTGCCTTCGCGTCCCTCGTGCTCCGCCCATAGCGCTAATGCTTCCGCATAGTCACGGGACAGGTGGATGCACTTCTGCTTGCCGTTCACGCGAGGCGTATAGTAATACGCCCCGTGCTTCAGTCTCATGCGGGGTGGTAAATGAAAATTGCTCTTGCGGCGGCGTCCCATGGATCGACGATATATTTGGTTTACTTAACCAGTTCCAAGCGCGGCCGGCAACCCTTTGATTTCACGGTTCCTGGTCCAAGCAGTTTGTTACGAACCTCATCAATCAATACCTTCGGCCTGCCGGTGGCCGAGACTTCGAACCGGTAACCTCGGTTTCGTAGCCAGCGGATCTGGTCCGACCTTCGCTTGCAGTCTGTCAGTTCAACTAGTTTCTCTGGTTCAAGGAACATCGTTCCGGTGGCTCCTTCACCCCGTGTTGTTCTTGCTGCTGATACCGCAATTTTTATCACCTTGTTTAACTTTAAAGATTACCAATTTGGCCGAGCATTTCGAGAGGCTTGTAAAAATCGATGTTTTATCAACATAATCAAAAAGTTAATAGTTTTTCCGGCATGTCAAGAAAATCTATGTAAGTAACAGTTCACCATGTTCAGTTTTCGGGCGTGCTGCGTTTCAAAAAGTGTTTACGGGGACCCCATATCGCCGTTGAACAGATTCAGAAAAGGGTCCCGGGTCCCGGGATCGGGTTCTATGTATTGACTGGGCCTCCGGCCCAGCGAGGGGTGAAGGATGAGCAAGTAAGCGATTTATTCTTTGAAATTTTTTCTGGGGATTTTTCGCGGGAAAATCACTTTTTGTGGGATGCGCAGGTGATGCAGAGGGGGGAGGTGTTCAGCCGCGAACCTGGTTCTGAGTGCTTCGCGCGGGTGCGTCGTGCTTGGCGGCAGGCGTTTCGCACCATGCACTGGCTCGAAGCACTCAGGACGCAGAATTCTGAACAAGAGGTTCAGGAGTCGGATGCGTGTTTACCAGGTAGTAATTGGTGTTCGTACCGCCGCGCATCTTTCTGAGATAATAAACATTATGAAGCAGAAGAAATCATGTTTTGTATTCATGCCGATTGGCAATACAAACAACCCATCAGAAGTCCGGTAAGAGGAGTCCTCTCGTGATGTATCCTTCCCACATGAGTACATCACACATCAGCCATTGATACTGCGAACCTCCTTGATCGAATAGATTCTGATTGGTACACAGTTGATATGTGCAACTATATCGTTATGCACTACTTTGAGTCAAAGGTAAAAAGTCAACCCTATGTCAAACATACCGGTGTATATGATCGCTAATTTCGAGATCGAAGATGCCGGGGTATACCGCATCTACGAGAAGGGCTTCTTTCGTATACTTAACAGGCACGGGGGAGAATTTTTCACCTACGACGATTTCTCGGAAACCTTCGAGGGGCGCGAACCGCTGACAGGGCGCGTGGTGATCTTTACTTTCCCGTCTGAAGATGCTGCACGTGGCTGGTACAACGATCCCGCCTATCAGGCGCTTTCCGAGCATCGCAGAGTCGGGACGAAACTCAAGTTCCTCACTATGGTGCACGGGTTGCCACCGCGTTCCTGAACTGCATTTCAGACAGTCATGTGCTTGTGGATGACTGTCATGGGACATACGACTTGCGTCGATCTTCCTAAAAAGGGATTGCGTCCTGTGTGAGGCATATCACTCACCACCGATGACATCGATGGTTGTTTGCCCCTCGGCTGCTAGCAGCTCCTCGAGCAACGGACGAGACAGTCCCTGCGGAAACCGGCTCAGCAAGCGGAGCTTTTCTCGATCCTTTTCCAGACGCTTGGTTGAAACAAAACTTTCGGCCTGATTGGCTGTTTTGTCCAGCACATTCAGGTTAACTTTCTCGATCTCCACGTTTAACATCGCCGTATAGGACACGAACACCAAGTGGTTCTTTACGACGCCGCCATCCCGAGATTGTCGGGCGTTAAGAAGCAATCCGTCCTCCTGTTCCTCAAGCAGCTCGCCCTCAACACGGTCGTGTTCAGCGATGCCACCGCGAAGCTCGATGCTGGTGGTGATGCCCTCCGGGCGCCGTGCGTGCTCGAAGTTCTCGATCTGTGGGCCTGCCTGACAACCAGCGATCACAAGACACAGCAGCAGGTGCGAGAACGGGTACTTCATTTGCCTGCGATCCGTGTTGACTCGAATAGCTTCTGGAATGAGTCGCGCTTTGCCTCCCATAGTCGGATGGCCCTGATCAACGACTCGTCTGAAGGTTTAAACGGCATTGGTGAACTCTCCTTCAGCCAGTCATGGCGCATCCATTCAATGTAGTAACCCTGCGCAGCCAGCAGAAATGTCCGGGAGTGGCCTTCAGGAGCGGTGCCCACATCGAACCTGACGTGCAGCGACTCGCCTGGTCGCGTTTCCACATATGATTCATCCGGCGAGGCCAGATTTTCCAGGCCTCCGTCCAGCGGACCCATGTCGGGGACCTCGACCTGTGCCAAGGGTATGGTCCGCACGTCGGCGCGATGTACCTCGGGTGAGATCGCCAGCCAGTCGATGTGCCAATTGTCCACGACGAATGACAAGCGGACGCGCATCCTGTCTACATCAGGAACAGGCAGAATCACGGCGACATCCTTCCATGCAATGGGGCCCTGGTCGCCCACGCGGGCGACCTGGCGGAACTTGTCGCCGTCCCAGACCGAGATACGCATGCCCATACGATCCCGGTACCACAGTCCGAGCTTTGCCTTGTCGAAGAACCGGTCCAGGTCGTGTCCCATCCAGTCGAGTGCCCGGAAACCCTGATCCTTCAGCATCACGTCATAAAGAAGCACCGTGTTCAGCAGCGTGTTGCGGAGACGGAAGACGAGAGCGACCTGGTCAGAATCACGGGGTGTTTCAAATTCTAGGTCTACATAGTCTTCGAAATTGTCCAGCGACGCGCGTTGCAGCTGCGCCGCATCCGAACCCCATGACGCGCCGTCTGGCAGATCCAGAACCCCTGTAATTTGCCGACCCCTGCGATCCACGGCCGAGAGAGGTCCGTTAAGCTTGCCGACAACCAGCGGTTGGCCTTGTGGATCGGGGAAAACCCGCTGTCCTTGCTCATGAACGACTTCCAGCAGCTCGAGATGGTTGATGTAGTGCGTCTCGAGCGCCTCGTTGCGAACGATCAACCCGACGGTTTGCCGATCTCCGGCCGGTACGTTCAGGCGATCGACATCGCGGGCTTCAAACGACGGTGCAATGCTGTAAGAAAAGGACTCGGCTTCCAGAACGGGGGCGCCATCGTCAACTGAGTAGATCGTTGGGCACGAGCCGAACAGCGCCTTTGCCAGAACGACACCGGCAATAACCACGGCAGTACTCCCTACAGTGATTCCCGCAGAAGCCGCAACGGTTTTGCCTGTATTGACCGGTGTCTGGTAGCTTTCCATGGCTGCCACGTCATCGAGCGCGATCGATGATACCCGTACGCTGGAGCCGAGCGTGAGGTCGTACTTTCGGCCATCCCCGGTCACCTGGCCATTCGCGACTGTAATGCCATGTTCGAAGACCACGGTTGAACCGTCGGTCAGGTGGGCCTTTACCGGGGAATTCACGGTGATCGGCTCTGCGGACTCCCTGTCTACGGGGGTGACCTCAAGGTCGTGTACAGCGCACGATGTGAGGAGAATGAGGCTCAGAAGTACTGCCCTGTACACTATTCCTTTCCTTTAACTCTTAATTTCCGCGTCACAACATAACACTAGGCTCCGCATCTTGCTAGTTATTACGCTGTCGGCGGGTTCGCAAGCTATACCAGCAGAGCGACTGATACCCGCAATACGGGCCGACAGGACGGTCAAATCTTCAGCGGGTTTTTGATTATCGTAACTGGTCTCCTGATCCCGTCGAGCGGCAACATGTGGCCAAGCCAAGCCAAGCCAAGCCAAGCCAAGCCAAGTCATGCCAGAGGTAAACGCGTGACTGTTCTGCCAAATGGCGATGTCAACCCCTTTAAAACCTTCGGTGACTTACAAAACAATCATCCTATCAAATACGTATTTATACTTACTATTCGTTTCTTAATAAGACCGAGCACGAGGCACTCGGTCCCGAGGGCGTCGCACTCCGTTCTACGGACGCCAGCCCCAGGGCTTACAACTATATAGACCGATAGCGAGATGCCTTTCCTTCAAGCTCGGCCAATGCACCCTGTACCTTTTTGAAGATGACCGGATCATAACCAGTCTCGGACGTGAACTTCTTCACGGCTGATTTCGCCTCTGCTTTCGAGAGCTGGAATTGCACCGAAGAGGTTTTCTTCCAACTTAGCACGATTGTGAATGAGCCGTCCGGATCGTCGGATACGTCGATCTGCGGGAAGCCGGGAAACTTAAAGAGATTCACACGCAGATCATGCATGGCGGCCTCCGCTACCGCGCCGGCTACTTGTACGCTAGAGAATCCTAAATCGGGGTCATACGTCATGAGCCTTCTCCTTATGAAAGCAATATCGAGCATGAGATTTAAACTACCACGTCGGCGCTGGGGCTGCCCGGGCATTGAGCCGGGCAGCCACGAGCGGGTCGTTGCTACTTCGTCGGGAACGTGGATTCACCTCCTATATCCGGCGTCTCAACGAGCTTCTCTAGGATCAGATTTAACTGGAGGCGGGCCAGCACTTTGAGCGCGGCCAGCCGGCGTGAACCATCTGGGCTCGCAGCACGTTCGCGATCTATCATCAACTCGAGGTCTTCATAGTCATCCCGGACTTCACACAGGGTCCTTTCGGTTCCAAAGTGGTTTATCAGCATGTCTGTTATGTTTTGGTTATACATGGCGATTTCCTTATAGGAGTGGTTTAAAAAAATGACCAGGACAAGCCTGGCCATATGGTTAAAGCCCTGGGGGTTACTCAGGGTGTACAGAACGTGTTCAGGCAGAACAAAGAAGCGTGCGTCGAGCCAGGTGCGAAGCGCGAAGTGCTGTGCACGTCGTGCGAGTGC
>CAVXNM010000029.1:0-12573 GCA_963763115.1 uncultured Gammaproteobacteria bacterium | reverse complement strand
GAGGGAGAGATCGCACTCTTTCTTGCCCCTCTCTATCGTTCAGAAAAGGGCGTTGCCTGGCACCTGGCGAGACTCCAGCAAGGTAGCGTCCCCTGGGGTGGGATCGATACCGGAAAAGCCCTCCCCTGGGTCGAGGGGCAGACCGGACTGCAACTCTCCCCCTCACAACGTGAGGCGGTCTCCATTTCGGTCAATGGCAAGGTGACCGTCATCACCGGGGGGCCTGGCGTGGGTAAAACTACCGTGGTGAACAGCATCCTCACGATCGTTCGAGCCAAGGGAGCCAATGTCAGGCTCTGTGCCCCGACGGGCAGGGCGGCCAAACGCCTGACGGAATCGACGGGACTCGAGGCGAAGACGGTCCACCGGCTGCTTGAGTTCGACCCCAAAATCATGGGCTTCAAACACGACCAGGACGAACCACTGGACGTCGACCTGCTGGTCATGGATGAGGCCTCGATGATGGACGTCGTGCTGATGAACCAATTGCTGCGCGCGGTTCCCGACCACGCGGCAGTCCTGTTGGTGGGGGATGTGGACCAACTCCCCTCGGTAGGACCGGGGGCGGTGCTGGCCGATATTATCGCTTCCGAAGCCATTCCCACCGTCTGCCTCACAGAGATTTTCCGTCAGGCCGCCAGTTCGCGGATCATCGTCAATGCGCACCGAATCAACCAGGGACGGCTTCCGGAAACGCCAAGAGACAATGAAGCGAGCGATTTCTACTTCATTCAAGGAGAAACGCCGGAAGCGATCCACGCCAAACTGATGCATGTGGTCACACAACGGATACCTGCCCACTTTGGTCTGCACCCCATAAACGATGTACAGGTCCTGACGCCCATGAACCGGGCGGGCTCGGAACCCGCTCGCTCAATATTGATCTTCAGTCGCGACTCAATCCCGACGGACATCCCAGAATCAGCCGCTTCGGCTGGACCTACGCACCCAATGACAAGGTGATTCAGACGCTGAACAACTACGACAAGGAGGTTTTTAACGGTGACATCGGGCGAGTGGCAGAAATTGATGAGGAGGAGGGCATGGTACGCATCGACTTTGATGGCCGGATCGTTGAGTATGAACCCGGGGAGCTCGATGAGATCTCGTTGGCGTATGCCACCAGCGTCCACAAGAGTCAGGGTTCAGAATATCCGGCTGTGGTGATCCCGTTGGCCATGCAGCACTATATGCTCCTGGAGCGAAATCTGCTCTACACCGCAGTGACCCGTGGCAAGCAACTGGTCGTCGTTATTGGTCAGATGAAGGCGCTGACCATGGCGGTAAAGCGCATCGGTTCGATGAAGCGCCTGACCAATCTCCAACATCGACTGCACGCGATTGTGGAGGATGAGCTTAATGGCATTTGAGAAAGAACCGGGCAGCTATGAAAAGACCGTGCTTTCCGATCTTCAGGGGACGTGGCAGAACCCGCGGGATGAGGTGGTCGAGGAAGCCGGATTTCCGAATTGGGAGCGGGTGCTATTCCACATCGATGAGGCGTGGAATCAATGAATCAGTTTGAGTCCCGGCGGCAGGGATTCCCCGAAGGCGCGTCGCTCGTCGGCTTCGTTCAGTTCAACCACCCGGCTGACCATTTTCAGCCAGGTCTCGGGCGACTTGCGGGCGCTGAGCGCATCGATGACGCGCTGGCGTATAGCGGCATCGACATCCCGTTCACGGTCACCGCTGACCCGGGCGATGAGCGCCGCGGCAAACGCGGCGGTTTCATATTTTTTCCAGTCGACCTGAAGTAGTTGTTCGAGCCATTGATAGGCGATACCCGGCGGCACAACAGTATGGGCGCTGCCATGAAACGGGACGCGTGCGCCGATGCGGCCGACCGCCCACCAGGACTGGCGGCTTTCGTCGGCCTTTTTGAGGCGCGTTAACAGCCACTCGCCGATTTCGATTTTGCGTGCAACCGCTACCCGTTCGAGCGTGGCGGCAAGACGCACCATATCATCATAGCCCTGGCGCCTGGGACCTGTCGGACGTTTCACCAGGGCTCTTCCCGGTGGTTGCAGGTAGTAGGCGATTTCATCCAGTACACGCGTCTGCATGGTTTCATCCAGGCCGCCTGCCGCGCGGCGCCATAAGGTCCACCATTCCGACCATACCTGAGATTCCGGGACGAATTGCACCCCCTGCTCGAACAGCGGCCACAGCTGGTCGATACGCCAGTCATCCAGTGGATAACCAAAGCCGGGACGCAGGCAGAATCCGGCCAGGTTGAACCAGACGCGTTCGTGGCTGGCTGAACGACGGCGTCGGCCCACGCCGTCCCACAAAACGCCGAACAACTCGCGCAGCAGGGGTGTATCCCACTGATCGCGCCTGCCGAGAATTTTTTCCAGGTCACTGCGCAGTCGTTTTACATCTATGGGGTTCACGTCCTTTGAACGTGAGCCGTAAATCCGGCTGATCAGTTCCGCGGCTTGTAGGAGTCGCGGATGCGGTTCGACGGTAACACCACCGGGTGCCGCCGTTGTTCGGCCGCGCAGCTGAAACTCCAGTAGCCAGCGCCGTGACGGATCGTCCGCCCGGACACAATGAACCTGGAGCGAGCCTATCTCGGTCAGTGCGGCGACCAGTTTCACCGGGATCTCCGCAAGACCGCCCGTTGAGGCCGCGTCAAGCACCGTGGCGATCGGCGGCAGGGAATGGAATTCGTCCGATTCGAGCTGAGTCAATTCACCCGGATGGCACGGCGTGTCGGCGCTCGAAGACACCAGATGAAACTGCACCGGCTGTCCCACGCGCAACGCAAAAGTGCGGTCGGTCAGCTCAACGACATGGCCTTCTTCGCTACCGCGTGGCAACAGGCATACCCCCCGGCGTTCGCCACCGTCATGGTTCAGAACAAGATAGAAACTGCGTGGCGAACCCCCGCGAATGCGCGGCGCGGCGCCGGTGCGGGCCAGCGTGTAGGCGACCGCGCCGCGCGCCACGGCCAGTTCCGGCTCACGATTCTCCAGCACGCCAACCGTCCGGCCGCGCCAGCCAGCCAGCACATCGAGCACGCGTGCAGTGAGCGTCGCGCTGCGAAAAACGCCGCCATTGAGCAGCACCGCGTCCGGAACCGGCAACACGCCGGGGGGCGGTGCGGTGTCATCCAGCGCTTCGCGTGCGGCGTTCTCGTGGCGTGCCAGGAAAACGGCGAGGTGCCGCGTAACGGCCGGATCGGCCACATAGGGCAAGCCGAACTCGACGATGCCGCCGCGTACGCGCTGAGGGTGTTCATCAGACTCGCAGGCCGGGAAGAACCCATCCACCACCATGTGTTGCACTTCGTCCCGGGTCAGTACCGTTGAGCGCGCGCCGCCGACCAGCCGGCTGCCGGCACCGAGCAATGTGACGGTTGCGGTCTCCGGCGACTGTTCGGAAAGCAGGCGTTCCTTCGCGTTGCGACACTGTTGCATCAGTTGCGCCAGCTGTGCGCCGCCGAGCAGGGCGCCTGAAGCGATCAGGCGGCTTTCCGCGACGTGGGCCAATGCCAGATCCATATTGTCGCCGCCAAGCATCAGGTGATCGCCGACACCGACGCGCGTCAGTACCGGCACGCCGTTCTCGATACGGGTCTTGATCAGTGTCAGATCCGTCGTACCGCCACCCACGTCGCACACCAGCACCAGGCGTGTGTCTGCCAGGGCCTCCGCTAAACGGTCGCGATGACGTAGCAGCCAGTCGTAAAACGCGGCCTGCGGTTCCTCGAGCAGCCGCAGTGTGCTCAGGCCCGCCAGCCTGGTCGCTTCCAGGGTGAGCGCGCGTGCCGCCTCATCGAAGGAGGCCGGTACGGTCAGCACGATCTCCTGTGCCTCCAGCGGGTGCGCAGGAAAACGATGGTTCCAGGCGGCACGCAGGTGTGCAAGATAACTGGCGCTGGTGAGTACCGGTGATATTTTTGCGATGTCTTCGGTCGCGCCCCACGGAAGAATGGCAGCGGAGCGATCAACGGCGGGATGGGAAAGCCAGCTCTTTGCGCTGGCGACCTGCCGGCCAGGTACCTGGCTGCCCAATTCACGAGCCAGGCTGCCGATGACGGCATCAGGCACGCCGGCAACGTCCTCCCATGACCACGGCAGGCCAAGGTCGCCCGGATCCAGTTCACCGGGCGCCGGATGGTAGCGCAGCGACGGCAACGATGAGCGGGCGGCCACTGACCCCGGTGCAACCAGTTGTTCGATTTCGAAAATCGCGGGTGTGGCGTCGGGACCGGCGGATCTTTCCGCGTACGCGACTACCGTGTTGGTCGTTCCCAGATCGATTCCGACGATGAACCGCGTCATTGCTGGAGCCGGATAATCACCAGGGTAAAGCTGTACCGGCTTCCCGGTCAGCTGCGCACGTCGAACTCAACCTGCCAACGCGCACCGCCTTCGCGCGGGATCGCCTCCAGCCGCAGTGTGCCCACTTCGCTGATGGCAGCGCGCAGTTTCACCGGAACGATCTCCCCCGGCGTGCGTCCTTCGGCCGGCAGTGCCAGTTCGATCTCGCCGAGCTCCTGCAGTTCCCCGGCAGCCCAGTGGTCGAGGCGAGCCCCCACCTGGTCCTGACGACGCACGGACGAGCCGAAGAACCGAAAACGTGCCGGTTCGCCGACCACCAATCCGAATTCTTGCGGCGGCAGCTCCGCGGCGCTGCCTTCTTCCATACCGAAAGGCGCCACACACAAGGCTTGCACGGGTGGTGCGATGCCGGGAACCGCCGGCAACGCCGATTCCACGCCGACGTAATAGGCCTGGGCGGTTCCGCCACGGATGCGGACACCGCCACCGCGACGTACGTAACCATAGTAGGCCGCCCCGCGGGCGACGGCCAGGTCCAGGTCGGCGCCTTCGAGACGGCGAGCCGTGGACACGCCTTCGGTATTCAGCCAGCCGTTGAGAATGTCCATGATGCGGTCGGTGAGGAGGGCGGATTTGAACACGCCACCGTTGAACAGTACCGCGGTCGGATGCAGAAACGACGCGTTCGCCGAGGGCGCTCCGATACCGGCAAGATCGGCCGTGGCGCTGATCTGTCGCGTCAGGAACGCGGCCAAATGACGAGTAATCGCCGCATCCTGCGCATACGGCAAGCCCAGCTGCATCAAGCCGGTGCGGGGACGGCTCAGCGGACGTGCGCCGGACTCGATTTTCGGGAAAAAGCCTTCCACCAGCGTGGCGGTCACTTCCTGTCGGGTCAGCTCTGTGCGGATCGAACCGCCGATCAAGCGCGAACTGCGGCTTGGGACGACGATGGGGATAACGTCGTGTTCGGGTTCGACCAGCAACAACTCCTTAGCGGCCCGGCAACCATGGGTCAAGGCCCGTATCTGCCAGGGATCCAGTTGTGTACCCTGCGCGGCGAGCTTGCCCGCGACCACATGCGCCAGGGCCAGGTCCATATTGTCGCCGCCCAGCAGAATATGGTCGCCGACGGCGATACGGTGCAACTCCAGGTTGCCGTCTTTTTCGATGACCGCGATCAGCGACAGGTCGGTGGTACCCCCGCCCGCGTCCACCACCAGGATTATATCGCCGACCTGTACCTGCTTGCGCCAGGCGCCTTCGCTCGATTGAATCCAGCTGTAGAGGGCCGCCTGGGGTTCTTCCAGTACGGTCACCCGTTGGTACCCCGCCGTACGTGCCGCTTCGGCGGTCAGTTCACGCGCGGCCGGGTCGAATGACGCCGGAATGGTAATGGTCAATTCCTGCTCGCTGAGCGGCGCGTCAGGATGTTTATGGTTCCATGCGTCGCGCAAATGTTCCAGGTAACGAATGGTGACGTCCAGCGGCGAGGTGTGAGGCACTTCCTCAGGCGCCTCCTGGGGCAAAAGGGCCCCGCGCCGGTCGACGCCGGCATGACACAACCAGCTCTTGGCGCTGGAGACCAGGCGGATGGGGGTTTGCGCGCCGCGTTCCCGCGCGAGCTCGCCGATGATGAAATGCGGCTGCGCACCCCAGGGTAACACCAGATCGCCGGGCGCCATCTCGTCGGCATGGGGAAGGTACAGAAAGGACGGCAGCAGACTGCGCTCTTCAACCATGCCGGGGCCGGTCAGTTGCGGTACGGGCATCGTCTGTTGCTGACCCGACGCTTCTTCGCTGGCTGTCAGGTCGACGTATGAAAGGGCACAATTGGTGGTGCCCAGATCAACACCGATCGCGTAACGTGCCTCGCTCATAGTTCGAGTTCGGCCGGCGCAAGGATATTCACATTGTGACCGACAGCCACTTTGGGAAGCTTCGTTTCCACGGCAATCCATCCCTGATGCGTCAATGTTCCCTTGAACGGTGGATCGCCAACCACATTTCCGGTAAGCCGCAGGGCGGCGGCATCGAATCCCGGCTCAAGTGTCACGTACGCCCCTTCCGGTTCGCTGCGCACAGGTTTCAGTGTGAAGTGCTCGCGCATCACCGTGCGGCAACCTTCATGCACGACGCGTGCCGCAGCCCCGATTTCGGCATCGGAAAATCCGGCGACATCCTCTTGAACAAAATCAATGAACCGTCCGTCCCGCTGAAGCAGTCCCAGCAGCTGCAACGCAGCTGCCGGACCGGTCTCCTGCAACAGGGCGGCCGGCTTCGCCGTCGGTTCCGGTTGTCCCGGGCTTGCACCCCGGCGCAGGCGTAATACGCCCTGCGCAAAATCGACGTTGAAAATAATTCGCCAGAATGCGCTGATTGCCAGCAGGATTCGGAAAAATAATGATGGCCTGCGTGCCGTCATCTGATACTCCTCAGAGTGTCGATACGTGAAAGGGGACATAAGACTAACATGATGGCGAGTTTCTCGAATATCGTTGTAGACAACCTGTGCATGGCTATTTGTTGTTCATGCGGCCATGGGCGGCCGGTAAAGGCCGTGGCAATGAGACTTCCAACGGAACTGGTTGAGAACAGCACGGTGGCTCGTGGTGTCCCCGGACATTTCTGACAGGGTGGCGCTGTCAATCGCGGTATGTATAGCTCTGATTCGCGATTGGTGCAGCCGCCAGCGTTTGGAAAGATAGTGCAATTTCCAGAAGTCGGTGGGCTACATCATCATTATGAACGGTTAGTGGCATGATAGTGTGTGATATGAGTTTTCGGGAAGGACAAGTAAACGGAAGCAACGGTCACTACTAAAGCCGGAGCATACAACTGGATTCCCTGGATTAGGTGCTTTATTCTTGCCGTTCGCCCGTGAGTCCTCGCAATCACACAACGCTAAGGAGACTAACAATGCGTAATTCACTCCTCATAGTAGCGCTTTTATCTTTGTTAACCCTGCCTCAGGGAGCTTCCGCCGAAGGAGTCCCGGTACCCGGTTATCCGCAGCCAGCCCCGCATCCTGCCATGACCCCGGAACAGATGGAACCGCACAGGCAGGCGATGGAAGCCCAACAAAAGGCGCAGCAGGAGGCTTACCAGGCGCAGCAACAAGCGCAGCAGGATACCATGCAGCGTCAACAGGACGCTATCCAGGCTCAGCAGAAAGCCCAGCAGGAAGCCATGCAGCGTCAACAGGAGACCATCCAGACCCAGCGGCAGGCTCAGCAGAAGGCGATGCAAAAAGCACAGCAGGAAGCACCGCAGCGCCAACAGGAAGCCGTCCGCCCGCAGGACCGGGAGGAGGCACAGCCCGCGGTACATCAGGAGGTGCAGCAGGAAGCACAGCCGGCGGCACAGCAGGAAGACGAAAAGCAGCAGGATATTTCCAAGGCACAGCAGGAGGCCATGAAGCGTCAGGAAGAAGCTTTCGAAATGCAGCGCAAATCCCAGCAACAGGCGATGCAGCGCCAGCGCGAAGCCTTCGAAGCCCAGCAGCAAGCCGAACGCGAGGGATTCGAGGCCAACCAGAAAGCGCAGCGCGAAGACTTTGCAGCCCAGCAAAAGGCCCAACAAGAAGCCTTCGCGGCCCAACAGAAAGTCCAGGAGGAGGCCATGCAGCGCCAGCTGGACGCCTTCAAGTCCCAGCAGAAGGCCGCTGCCGATTACATAGATGGCATGGAACAGCAACGCAATGCGATCCTGCAACCATAGGCAGGGCGACGGGGGCCGGGCATCCGCAAGTTTTCTGTTTAAGGAAGCGTGATGTTCAGCATCTCCCTGCCGGCGTTTCCGGGTTCACCTATTGCAGAGGCGGTGTTTAGCACGGCAATCGCAGCACCTGCCGATCACTTGTGGACTTTGGTTTGTACCCGGAGCTGAAGCTGCGGATGATTTACCGCCGGACTTTTCCTCATGTCCGGATTCGAGCAGCTTGTTCGATTACGTTTCCCCGGGCGCTTGCCGATGGCCTTGAAGCTAGTCCCAGCCATTCTCACGGATGAAAGCGGCGAATGCTTTATCCTTCAGTGCCACGGGTGGGAGCCATGTTCCGATGAGCTCCCGGCTCCACACCGGCTTCCTCGACCACGGCTTATTGAACTTGTACCTGTAGTAATTGATCCGGATTTCTTGCGGCGATGTGCCGGGGAATGGATTCTCTGCGAGCAAGCCGGTGGCGAGAGGGTCGCTCTTCAAGAGCATCCACACAAAATGAAGCAGCCATGACTGGTCTGCCGGATCGGACATGGCGGCAAACCAGATCTGCCAGTCGATGCGAGGCTGATACGGGGCGATCTGCCGGAGAGGCCTGTCCACGGGCCCCGGTTTCCCGATGAAGTTGTACTCTTTCCACTCATGCCCGTCGAAGCCCTCGATGATGAGCTCGTAGCGCTCCTTGTTGACAGCTCCGAATGCGCCATAGCTGTTCACGATGTCCCAGCTGTTGTAGGAGACATTCATTGCCTGATGCTCCGATGCGAGATTGCGCACGACCGGAATGCTCAACAACAGGGTAACGCCGAAGAACACCCATGCGAGTCGCTCGTGCCACTTATGCCGCTCGCCCGCTGTTTCAGCGCGTTTTGCTCTCTCAGCCAGTCGCTTCGGAAGAAATCGCTCGAGAAACGCATCATCGAACAGGGAAAAGATCGGAAGGATGGTCAGCCAGTTGAAGAACGAATAATTTCCGCTTGCTGTGATAAGGGCCTGCATCAAGAGCGTGAGGAGCCCGGCGAGGATACGGAGCGTTCGCGGGCCGAAAAAAAACCACGGGGGAATGCACTGGGCGAATAATGTGAACAATCCGCCGAACCGCAGAACGGGCTTCGGCAGATAGTGGAACCAGGGAGAGAGGGGGTTGGGGATCGGATTGGTTTCGAAATGATAGTAGAGGCACGTAAGGGTTTTCCAGCACTCGTCAGCCCGCAACTTGATGAGCACCGTGCCCAGTTCTACACGAAACAAGAGCCAGCGAAACAGCCAGATGACCGGTATCGGTGTCGGGCGCTTCGGGAAAGGTCTTCCGTCGAAGAGGGGAACGAGGAACGCCGCGAGGAGGCCCGTTTCGATCATTTGCATCTCCCAACCGTAGCCGTAAAAAAGCTGGCCGATATGGACATACGACAGGTAGAGGATCCAGAGGACGATAAGCATGATCGCGTTTGCGTAGCCGAAGAGGACGACGATCGAAAGGGCTACCCCGGTCCATGCGCCGATGATCAGAACCGTATCGTTGATGCCGAGCCAGAATAGCGACGGCAATTGCCAGAATCCGTTGCCGTAAGCTTGCACTTTTTGCAGGAAAAGATCCGCAGGAAGAATGCCGTGATGGCCTATGAGAGCCCGCACCTGAAGGGCAAGGGAGAGATAGGCGAACAGGTAGACGAAGCCGAGGAGTCGTAAAAGGACGAATCGCGTGAGCCAATAGGTTTCTTTCGGTCTCGTTTGCCGAACCAGACCGCCTTTTACGATAGCGATGAGCCGCGTTGTCAGTTCTTGCATAGCATCAGGGCCAGGCAAGGGGGAAATGCTGTAAATCTAGCTCAAAATAATGTTATTGATACGTTTCATGTGGTCAACCAGCAAGACATCCTGGCCCGGTTCCTCCTGGATGACCGGAAGTCGCATGGTAGTATCCGTATCATGGATAATCTTTTTTCTTTGTTCGAATCCGTGTCTAGTGAAGATCTTCCGCTGGAGGTTGAGGCCAGGTAGCGTCTGGTGGAGACGGCCTGGGACCTCGATATCTCGCGTAATCTTGTGCCCGTGGACTATGATGACCAAACCGGACTGATATATGCCTCTAAGGCCAATCGGAGGACAGTTATTACCAGCAGTCGTGATGCCGAATGGTTACCTCCTCCTGTTTGGTTTCGGCTGCGCCGGATTTTTCAATTCACGTGGTAATTTAAAGGAGGTGCCGGCAATGAAGATTGTCGTAATCGGTGGCGTTGCGGGGGGAGCCTCCGCCGCGGCCAGGATTCGTCGGCTGAACGAACATGCCGAAATCGCCGTTCTGGAGCGCGACGACTATGTATCATTTGCCAATTGCGGGCTGCCGTACCATATCGGCGGCGAGATCCGGGAACGTTCCGCACTCTTGCTCCAGACCCCGGAGAGCCTGAAGGCGGACTTGAACCTCGATGTCCGTACCGGGCATGAGGTCACGGAGATCGACCGCCCGGCCAAGCGCGTTTCGGTGGTGGAGCGCGCCACGGGTCGCAGCTACCGCGAGTCGTACGACAAACTCGTGCTGGCGCAGGGTGCGGCGCCGATTCGGCCCGGGATTCCCGGCGGCGATCATCCCCGGGTATATGTGCTGCGAAACATCCCGGACATGGATGCGATCAAGAAAACCGTGGACGACGGCGCCCGTTCCGCCGTGGTAGTCGGGAGCGGATACATCGGTATTGAAATGGCCGAGGCCTTGCAGCATCGCGGACTGGCAGTAACGCTGGTGGAGATGATCGATCAGGTTATGCCGCCTCTCGACCACGAGATGGCGCGGGATCTGCAATACCATATCGAAGCGCACGGCGTGGTGGTTCATCTCGGGAACGCCGCTACCGCGGTGCGTGAGGAGCATGGCCAGCTTGTCGTCGAGCTCAGCAACGGGCGCAGGATTCCGAGCGATATTGTCGTAATGGCGGCAGGGGTATTGCCGGAAAGCGCGCTCGCCCGACGGGCGGGCCTGGAACTTGGTTCCCGTCAGGGCATTCGGGTCAATCCCTATATGCTGACGTCCGACCCGGACATTTATGCCGTCGGGGACCTGGTGGAGACCACGGATAGGGTGAGTGGGTTACCGGTACTCGTGCCGCTGGCGGGACCCGCCAATCGCCAGGGACGCATCGCGGCGGATCATATGTGCGGGCGGCCAAGTCGCTACCGGGGCACGCTGGGCACGGCCATTGTCAAGGTTTTCGAGATGAGCGGCGGTGGCACCGGGGCTTCCGAAAAGGTCCTGCGTCAACTGGGTCGGCCCTACCGCAAGGTGTATCTGCACCCTTCCGGCCACGCCAGCTATTATCCGGGAACGGCACCGATGCAGGTGAAGCTGCTGTTCGCACCCGAGGATGGCAGGCTGCTGGGTGCCCAGGTGGTAGGCTATGACGGCGTGGACAAACGGATCGACGTGTTCGCGACGGCGATCGGCGCCGGGATGACCGTATTCGATCTGGAGCATCTGGAGCTCTCGTACGCGCCGCCCTACGGCTCCGCGAAGGACCCGGTTAATATGGCGGGCTTTATTGCTGCCAACGTCCTGCGCGGCGACCTCAACCTTTGGTATGCGGAGGATTATCCAGAAGAAACGCGCGACGGGGTCATCGTTGATGTGCGCAGTGCCGTCGAATACGAGAAATGGCATATCCCGGAAGCGATCCACGTTCCGCTGAGGCAGTTGCGTCAAAGACACAATGAGATTCCGCGCCAGACCCCTGTGTTTCTCTACTGCCGCGTCGGTTTCCGTAGTTATCTCGCGTATCGAATGCTCATCCAACTGGGTTTCGAGCAGATCTCCACGCTCGCCGGTGGCTCGAAGACCTTCATGAGCTACCATCGTACTGAGCTTTCCGATGGTCTTCCCGGCGTCTCCTTTGTCGCCTACGCCGAAGAGGTGCTGGCCAAGACACCGGAGGGACTTGAACACGCCTGAGGTCGAGACTGCACATTCCATGCGGCAGGTGAACTCAGGCGATGGCCGCCATGGCTTGCCAATACCGCTGACGGCCGACTCGCTTCTCTCAGCTGCTTGTTTCCAGGATAAGGTGTTCTCTACCAGAATAAAGCTGTTGCCATTTTACTTATGATTGCAGTGTATTCTTATGTGTTGGTTTTCTGGCGGTACAATGACTGAGACCTTTGCCATGCCAATAATTTGGCGCATACCTCCATTATCTCTCGTACACGACGCGATACAAAAAATAACAAAATAACCAATCTGTTACTGTTTATTGCTGCCTGCTGAAACCGACATCAGCGGTATGGTACGCATATTGCCTTATGTCAAAGAACGAATGAACCGTAGTGAGCAACGACGCGCATTCTGGAGTTAAAGAACTATGGCTATTACACACAGTCTCTGGCTACCCGCGTTTGCAATGGCTGCCTCTGCGCTGGCCACACACTTTCACATCTCCCAGGATACCCCCAGGATCGGTGATGACGTGGAGTGGGAGTGGGAGGGGGATACATTAATTGCACCCGTTCCCCTTCAGCTGGAGTACACCCTACTGGGATGCGCCCGGGAAAACACGCCGACTGCGATCACGCCGCC
>CAVXNM010000028.1:0-80789 GCA_963763115.1 uncultured Gammaproteobacteria bacterium | reverse complement strand
GCGGAACACCCGCGCGCGCGCCGGGTGGACATCCACGTTGTCCGCCCCGGGGCCTTCCAGCCGGAAATCCATCCAGCCGTCCTTGATCTGTACGCCACGCGGCCAGCGGTCGAGATTGCCGAGCAGCGAATCGAAGTCCTTGTCCACCAGCAGGTAGATCGCGGAACCGGCGGGCTTGCGTGACAGACGCGCCGATATCAGCGTCGTCAGCCCGGCGAGCCCCGTCGTGCGGTAACGCTCCGCAAGATCTGCAATCTCGGCCTCGATGGTCGCGTCGGTTTGCTGCGTCAGGTAAGCGGCCGTCGACCAGTAGATGAACCCCAGCAGCATCAGGACCGAGACGCCGAACAGCACCATGTAAATCAGCGCCAGGCGGAAAGTCGAACTGTGCAGCAGATAGCGCGTCGCCATGCGGGTCAGGAGCCTGTCCGGTTAATACGAGGGCATCAGACACGGAGAAAACGGCTGCACCCAATGCGGGGGGCGACCGCGGGCGCCGGCAGGTTTACCAGAAATCATGACGCAGCAGAGTGTATGCCTATCCGATTGAATGGCCACGGAAACACACGGAATAACATGGAAAGAGTCGAATTGCATTTATTCCGTGTATTTCCGTGTGTTTCCGTGGCTATAAATCTTATTGGTCGAACAACAAATCGGGACGCGTCGTTGTAGGGACAGGCGCCTAGCGCGCACCGAGACTGTAACCGGCGCCGCGCACCGTGCGCAGCAGCGCCGGATCGAACCCCTTGTCGATCTTGCCGCGCAGGCGGCTGATGTGCACATCGATGACATTGGTCTGCGGATCGAAGTGATAGTCCCAGACGCCCTCAAGCAGCATGGTGCGCGTCACCACCTGTCCCGCATGGCGCATCAGGTATTCCAGCAGCCGGAATTCGCGCGGCTGCAACTCGAGCGCCTGCCCCGCGCGGCGCACGGTGCGCGACAGCAGGTCCATTTCCAGGTCCGCCACCCGCAGCACGGTATCGGCCGCACCGGCATTCCCGCGCCGCAGCAGCGCCTCCAGCCGCGCCAGCAATTCAGAGTAGGCAAAGGGCTTGACCAGGTAATCATCGCCACCCGCACGCAGGCCGTGAACGCGGTCGTCGACTTCACCGAGCGCACTCAGGATGAGCACCGGGGTCCGGTTGCCCGCGGCCCGCAGGGTACGAATGATGGACAGACCGTCGATGCCCGGCAGCATGCGATCGATGATCATGACCTCATGACATCCTTCCATCGCCAGGTACAGTCCCTCCCTGCCCTCGGCGGCATGGTCAACCGCATGACCGCTTTCCCTGAGACCCTTGATCAGGTAGTTTGCGGTATCGGAATCGTCCTCGATGACCAGAATGTTCATGAGCGGCGTAACTTCGCGGTATTGCGCCCGTACGGGCGATAACGACTGCGTTCAGTATAAACAAGGACACAGTGTCCCAGTAGCGCCGGCGCATTACCATTTTGTAACCTTATATCCGCTGACGGACAAACACCGCCCAACAGGCGAGATCGATGGCTGGAGAGATTTCCGAAATATCGCAACACTTCCTGGCGGAGACGGGCCGGTTCGAACCGCTGCTGCTGCATTACGGCCTGGTCATCATCATGGCGGGCGTCGCCGTGGAAGGCCTCGGCATTCCCGCACCCGGCCAGACCCTGCTGGTGGCCGGCGCCGTACTGGCCTCACGCGGCAAATTCGACATCACCCTGCTGCTGGTCTCAGCCTGGTTCGCCACGGTCACCGGCAATCTCATCGGCTACTATCTGGGCAGGCTGGGCGGTCGCAAGCTGTTAGCTCGTCTGCCCGTCGATCCGGTCCGCTTCGAACGCATGGAGCGACTCTGCGAACGCCACGGCAGCAAGCTGATACTGGTGGCGCGCTTTATCGACGGCCTGCGCCAGCTGAGCAACCTCCTGGTCGGCATGCTGCAGATGCCACCGCTCCTGTTCCTGCTGATGACCAGCCTGGGCGCGGCGCTGTGGGTTGGCGTGTGGGGGCTGGGCGCGTTTTTTCTGGACAGAAACTTCCACACCTTCGCCATCGGCTTCAGCTATCTCTCGCCCTACACCTGGGCGGGAACGCTGCTCGTGGTATTGTTACTCGGCATCTACCTGTTTCGCAGAAACCATAACCGCAAGAGGAACTAGTCATGGATGGAAAAAAATCCGGCCTCATCCTGAAAATCGTACTGCTTGGCCTGCTGCTCGCCCTGCTGGCGTATCTATTCCATCCCGATGGCGGACATGTCAGCCTGACGATAAACGGCGAACCGGTGACCGACCCTCTGGCACGCATTGCCGCCGTTCCCGCCTTTCTCGCCATCCTGCTGCTGACCGGCCTCCTCGCCGGTCTGGTCATTCTGGGTATGAGCACGTTCCTGCTGATCGGACTCGTTTTGCTCGGAGCTGCCGGAATCGCCCTGGCCGTCCCCACTTTCTGGCCCGTGCTGGTCATCGTCATCCTGGCAGTCAGTCTGGCGTCACTCGGTGGCAGGGAAAAATAACGGGTGCACGGCAATGCCGCGACAGCGACAGGCGTGTGCAGCGACGGACCAGACGGCGGCGGGCATAACGATGCAAAATTACCCGATCCTGAAACACCCGTCAGTCGCAATCAGGACACAGCCGCTTTGCTATACTCCCCGAATACGCCGCCTGAACCGACTGTAATCGATCGATCATAATCCAAGGAGAAAAACGCCATGATCCCACCCCTGTCGAGACACGCTTCCCTGGCCGCAGCCATCTTGCTGTTGTCACTTCCCGGATCAGTTCCACTACTCGCGGACGAACCTACCGTTGTGGTGCAACCGGAAGCCGAAAACAGTCTGTCGGCACTGTTGAAAAACATCCTCGGGGATACGGACAGGCATTTTGACCGCTATCAGGGGCCGGACGATTGCAGCACCGAAAAACTTTATGTGGACACCAGGGTGTTGATGGGAAAGTTTGCCGACGCGCCGGAGCAGAACCAGGATGCGTTGCGTAACTATATCCTTGCCAACAAGCAGCAATGCAACTGCACCCGTGCCATCATCGGCAAGAACTTCGATATCCTGGTCGATGCCGTGGGGAGCGATCTGTCGCAGGTTCCGTGTCCCTGACCTGACTCCGGATGGCTGAACGCCCGTTGCGGTCGGACTGACACCGCCACGCGTTCAGACGACAGCTCAGCAGAAAGGATACAGCGGGCAGAGGCGCTTTCGGGTCGCCGCGACTGTTTCGGCGCTGATGTCGCCTAGTTCCCCGACATCGGCCGCCTCGCTCAACCCGGTTATGAACCGGTTGAGATTGTCCTCGGCGGTGGCGATTCTTTCCGGGGCTGCCCCGTCCGCGCTCAGCCGGCGCGCCCCCGCCTTGATAAACTCATCGATCGCGCGCTGTGCCGGCGGCGGCAGGGGACTGCTTTTTT
This sequence comes from uncultured Gammaproteobacteria bacterium, assembly GCA_963763115.1. Lineage (GTDB taxonomy): Bacteria > Pseudomonadota > Gammaproteobacteria > UBA9214 > UBA9214 > CAVQCA01. The sequence continues at coordinate 77,377 of CAVXNM010000028.1, read as the reverse complement.
CCAGTTTGAAGGACAATTGCTCTGAGGCAAGATTCCTGAAGCGACTGTTCAACGCCGCCTCGCCCGGCGCTCGGGTATCCGCGCCAGTGCCCGCCGCCGTACAGCCGCCAATATTCCAGGACAGCATCAGTATCAGAGGAAGCAGCAGACCTGCCAAGACCCGCTTGCGTGCAGTGCCCGCGGGCAGGGATGAGCCCGTCGCCGGCGAGACGAACCCGAAGTGAATCCACTGATGATGTCTTCCCGCCATGCTGGCTCCAGGGTCAGTGTGCCCAGTCATCGTACCCCCCTGTCATTCCCGCGCCACCTTACCAGAATCACCGGATTGCCACCATGCAACCCGTGCAGGCGTATCGTCCTGACCCGCGAGTTGTCCTGTCATTCATGCTGAGCGACCCGCGTGAAGCGCAACCTGATGCGGTTTTTCGATCCGGTGTGGGCGCGCGATCGTTTCGAACAGCGGGCCACCTACCGCTTCGCCCCCCTCGAATCCGCCGTGCGTGCGGTCAACAAGCGTGCGGCAAGTGCGGTGTCACCGGAAGTCCCCGCTACAGGGTCTCCAGCGACGGCCGACAGGAAGAATGACAATCCGTCATCGGTACCTTAACATTAACACTTGGATATCCGCCCGCTCCGGGGCTCCACGAAAGACAAGCAAACACATCGCGTTCGTCATGCCTCGTTATTTTCTGGTGCTGCTGTGCACCCTGCCCATTGCCGGTAACACGGCAGCCGTTACTTTCCAGTTACCTCCGGCGGATGTCGACGTGGTCGGACAGGTCGAGTTCACCGAGGCCAGCCGGGATGACACGCTGCTGGATATTGCCCGCAGGTATGACATCGGCCAGAACGAAATCCTGCTGGCCAACCCGAAAGTGGATCGCTGGCTGCCCGAGGACGGCGCGCGGGTCATGATCCCGAATCGCTACATTCTCCCCCGGGCGGAACGTAACGGACTGGTGCTCAATCTGCCGGAAATGCGCCTGTACTATTACCCCAAACCGGTACGCGGCCAGCAGCAGATTGTGATCACCCACCCGGTCAGTATCGGGCGCATGGACTGGGTGACCCCGCTGGGAAAAACCAAAATCATTGCCAAGCAAAAAGACCCCTCCTGGCGTCCCCCCAAGTCACTGAAGGAGGAACATGCGAAAGAAGGCGACATCCTGCCCGATGTCGTGCCGCCCGGGCCCGACAATCCTCTGGGACGTTTCGCCATGCGTCTCGGCTTTCCGGGCTATCTGATTCACAGCACCAACAAACCATTTGGTGTCGGCATGCGCGTCTCGCACGGCTGCATACGCATGTATCCCGAGGACATCGAACGCCTGTTCGACCAGGTTCCCGTCGGAACGCAGATTCAACTGGTCAACCAGCCCATCAAGGTCGGCTGGCTCGCCGGCGCCCTGTTTATCGAAGTGCACCCGCCGATGGATGAAGACAAGGAAAAATATCAGGATATCATCAATGCCGCGTTCAACAGCATCGCAGACGCCATCGCCGGGTCGGGAAATGAACAGCATGTGGCGCTCAGCGGCAGCGCCATCAAGGCCGCGGTTGAAGAACAAAGCGGCATCCCGGTGATGATCTCGAAGTAGTGTCTGTCCATATACGCCGTTTTAACCGCAGAGACGCAAAGCACGCAGAGAAATACTTTAAATGAATACGCCACCTGCTAAAGCCGGTGGCTTCGGATTACGGCTGAAAGCCGGATCGAGGGGTTCACTGATCCCCTATAGGGAGCTATAAAAAAAGCAAAGCCCCCGCAGGGGCCTTGCCGTAGATCATACTAGCCGTTGTGCTGCCGTACCGCCGAAAGACAGCGGTTGCGGCCGGCGCAGGCGGCAAACAGCTGTTGTTACTTGTACATCGACTTCTTGAACATGCGGTCGAGCTTGCTCGCCGTATCCTCAGCGGTCGAGTTGGCCTGATTGGCTGTCGACATAGCCTCCTGGGCCATGGCTTTGGCATCGGAGGCATTCTTGTTTGCCGTGGCGATATCCGCCGTATTCTGGTTCACCTGAGACTTGAGTGCATCCAGGTCACCGGTGGTGGCGCATCCGGAAAGTCCTGCAAAGACACCGGCGACTGCAACAAGGACCAACACGCGTGAGCGATTCATAACGGACTCCTTCATTAACTCTCTCCTTAAAAATTTGATGGCTTGGCTGAAATAACAGAAAACTACCGTTTAAGCTGCCACTCCTGCAGCCTGATCGGTGTGGGCAGCGACAGCTTGTAGCGTCGGTGCCATATGCTACCTGAAGACTCTGTCAAGAAAAACAACAATTTCTTGTCTGCATTCATCGGCGTAATCGTGAAGATACGTCGCTCGCGACTGTCTGCTTTTCACGACACCCGATGATCCCATGCAGCGACGCCGGCATTGCGATTCGGGGCGCCGGGGGGATTTGGAGCTAGCGGATCTCGACGGGGGTTCCAATCCGGACCAGGTCCACCAGGCGATCGATCTGTTCGTTGGTCAGGGCGATGCAGCCGCTGGTCCAGTTGAATTGACTGTGTATCCCGGGATCCCCGTCCCCCGTGCCATGGATACCGATAAACCCACCGAGCGGAGTGTCCTGAGGCGGACGTCTGTTCGCCTCTGAAGCACGACGGATGGCTTGCCACTGTGCCTCGGTGATATCCCCGTCCGCCAGGGCGCGGTCGGCCCGCTCGCGATCGGGGTAATTCAGGCCAAGAAACCGGTGGTATTGGGATTTGGCGGGTATCCAGGCGATGGTGAATCGCCCCAGCGGGGTCCTGCGATCGCCTTTCATCTTGAAATAGGTTTTTCCAAAGCGTCCGATGGAGATATTACTGAAAACCTCCTGCGGCTTGTCACCCTTCATGACCGTCAGCGTGGCATCCCGGGTATCCACCCGCAGCCATATCCCTTTCGGCGCCGCGCCCTGAGCGGCCAGCGGTTGCGCCAGTGCGCCCGTCAGAAACAGAACCCCGAATAACCGTATCAGTCCCGAAGACGGTACTCGTATCACACGGCGGGACAGGTTCTGCACCAGAAACCGCTGCAAGACCAGCATGGTTTCGATGTATACAGGATATCTGACTGGAATTATCAGGCTGTTACTATTCATACACGCATGGGAATATGATTGGGTTCTCCGTGAGAAAACGGGGGGTAAACGCTAACGGTCAGTCCTCGACGCCAGCGTATAATACCTGCAACGGATTCGCATTTGTGATTAATCAGGGGGCGTATTTGCCATGCCTGGCGCGGAATTCATCCTCGACGAGTCGATCATTTACCTGAACCATGCCGCGGTCTCTCCCTGGCCGCGTCGAACCGCCGCGGCCGTCAAGTCCTTTGCCGAAGAAAATGCATCGATCGGAGCCCGCAATTACGGTGCCTGGATCGAAACCGAACACGCCCTCAGGGCCCAGCTCTGCCGCCTGATCAATGCCGCTTCCAGCAACGAGATCGCCCTGCTCAAGAATACCTCCGAAGCCTTGTCGGTGGTCGCCTACGGCTTGACCTGGCTGCCGGGCGATAATGTGGTGATCACCGACCAGGAGTTCCCGTCCAACCGCATCGTCTGGGAATCGCTGGCTAAATTCGGGGTCGAGACGCGCGCCGCCGGACTCGCCGGAGATACCCCACCCGAAGACGCTATCCTCTCCTGTATCGACCAGCATACCCGGGTGGTTTCGGTCAGCTCGGTGCAATATGCGACGGGATTAAGGCTCGATCTGGAGAAAATCGGCGACGCATGCCAGCAGCGTGACATCCTGTTCTGCGTGGACGCGATCCAGAGTCTTGGCGCCGTCGGCATCGACGTTCAGTCCTGCCGGGCCGATTTCGTCATGGCCGACGGACACAAGTGGATGATGGGACCCGAAGGCGTGGCGCTGTTTTACTGCCGCGCCGGCGTCATGGAACGGCTGGATCTGCAGCAATACGGCTGGCACATGGTTGAAGATCACGGCGACTATGACAACCCGGCATGGCGCCTGGCCGCCTCTGCCCGGCGATTCGAGTGCGGCAGCCCGAACATGACGGGCATACACGCCCTGAATGCCAGTCTCTCGCTCATCCACGAGATCGGCATGCCGGTAATCGAGAAGCGGGTCACGGAAAACAGCCGCTACCTGATCGACTATTTCAGCGCGCGAGACGATGAATTCCAGTTAATCACCCCACGGGAGGAGCAACGGCATGCCGGTATCGTCACCTTCCGGCCACGGCAAGAGTCCACCGAAGCACTTCATGAGCGACTGCGTAATGCGAATGTCATTTGCGCCACCCGCGGGGGCGGCATCCGGTTCTCGCCGCATTTCCACACCGCACATGAGCAGCTGGACCGGGCGCTTGAGCTGCTGCAACCCTGAACTTCCCGCCTTTTCCGCGGCGGCGGATGAATCCTTCACAAGGCGGGGCAACTCGTTGCATACTTCACACACCGCGGACACGGCGGACTACACCCCCTTTTCCATCCAGGAGCACACATGAACAAAGACACCACCACCTCTACCGGCGCAGACGCGGCGACACCCGTCGGCAAACGCCTGCTGGCGATGTTCCTCGTGCTGACGCTGGCTGCCACGGCCTGTACCACCAATCCCTACACCGGCGAACAAGAGGCAAGTAAAACCGGCATCGGGGCCGGCATCGGCGCGGCCAGTGGTGCGATCCTTGGCGCAATCGCCGGCGGCGGCAAGCGCAAGAATGTGCTGCTCGGAGCCGGCATCGGTGCGCTGGCCGGTGGAGGCGTCGGGTATTACATGGATAAGCAGGATAACGAGCTGCGTGCGCAACTCCAGAACACCGGAGTGAGCGTTACCCGTGACGGCGACAACATCATCCTGAACATGCCGGGGAACATCACCTTCGCAACCGGTTCCAGCGATATCAACGCGGATTTCTACTCAGTGCTGAACTCCGTCGCCCTGGTGGTCAACAAATACGAAAAGACCTACATCGACATCATCGGCCATACTGACAACGTCGGCGGGGCGGAGATGAACCAGCGCCTGTCCGAGGCCCGCGCCAACAGTGTCGCGCGTTACCTGGAGAGCCAGAAGGTCCTGCCGGCGCGCATCATCACCAGCGGCATGGGTATGAATAATCCTGTCGCAAGCAACAGCACCCCTGAAGGACGCGCCCAGAACCGTCGTGTGGAGATCATCCTGACGCCAATTACCTGATCGCGTCCGGCGCGAGCCGGATACCATCCAGGGGCCGCCATCGGGCGGCCCTTTTTTATTATGGCTGTACGTAATTCTACGTGTAGACAGCCCCTGATTCATGAACTAAACAGTTATTCATAAGTTCACGCTGGAACGCTGGAATTCAGGGGACCAGGCGACTGATTCGTCATTAGAACAAACGACAGGGGCAATGGCTGACAGGGGATTCAGCTGCTGCGCAGAATAATTCAAAGAGAACCCAAGGATGAAAAAATCAGGCATAACAGGTGCGTTATTGGCTTCTATCCTTGTGATCATCGCATTATCGGCGAATGCTCGCGAAGGTATTACGGATAATCCTGACCAGTACATGCTCCAGAGCAGCACGCATCACTCCGTCACGACCAGGGTGCAGCGCACCGACCACGACAGCCCGGGAGTGAGCGCACCCGGCACTCTGGACCTCGTGTTTGTAGTAAGTAACGCGTTGCTTGGATTCTTGCTGTTGCGGAAGGTTAACAACAGCTGATACAGGCAGGTCAGCGGTGTCGTCGTATCGTGTTAACTCACGGCGATGGGGTAGCGTGTTGCTTGCGTACAGATGGCCGTCAGGTTGTATTTACGAGACTCCGCATGCACACGGAGCGGTACCACGATTGTCTGTCGCTTTACGTCATGCGCGTTTTCAAACTCTCGCGCGTTCCGAATTACCATTTGGGATCGTAGTGACTCTTGCGTCGGTCAGGGAAATAGCGACGTTCCAGGATGACACTGACCCCTTCTGCATCCCTCAGCGGCAACTTCTCGGTGCGCTGGCGACGGTCAGATTTACTAATTCTTCTTTCTTGTCATCATTCCCCGTAGTCCCTGATTTATATTAATTTTCTTATAAGCATAGTATATTGCTGTTATCGGGAACCTGTAAACAACAAATTCATGACGCGTTGACGGGTCAACCGGTTTCTCTTCCAGGACTGTCAGGAACACTGCGATCCTTCACGATCATAGAAAGACTAATGGCATTCATGCCGATGTAATTCTGCTTCACATGGATGCCCTGAGTGACCAGGCCTGTCGGGCGAGATGCATCGGCCGGGTCTTCACTGCCTGGTGACTCCGTTTCAGTCCTTTTCCCCATCCGTCAGGTCGAGCTGTTCGGGGCGCAGGAAGCGTCGTCCGTAGTCAAGGTGTACGCCGCTGGAGAGGAACAGCTCGAACAGGTCGGGGTCGATGTGCCGGTCTTCTTTCATGTACTGCATGATGCGCAGTGCCTCGCTTAGCGTTTTGGCCTTCTTGTAGGGCCTGTCCGAGGCGGTAAGCGCCTCGAAGATATCGGCGATCGCCATCATGCGTGCGGCCAGCGGCATCCCGGCGCTGGTCAGTCGCTTCGGGTAGCCCCTTCCATCCATCGTTTCGTGGTGGCAGCCGGCGAGCAGCGGCACCTCGCGCAAATGCCGGGGATAGGGCAGTTTCTCCAGCATGATGATGGTCTGGACAATGTGGTCGTTGATCTGGTAACGCTCTTCAGGCGTCAGCGTGCCGCGCTCGATGGAAAGATTGTAGAGTTCACCCCGATTGTACTTGTATTTCGGGACATCGAGGCGGAATCCCCAGGGATTGTCCGCGGGCATGCGGTCGGCTTGCGTTCTTTCGATCAGGTGCTCCGCCTTGTCATCGAGCAGCTTCTCCTCGACCGGCAGAACAGCGGATGGCGTCCGCTCCTTGCGCAGTTTCTCCTCCCAGGAAATGCCGATGCGGTCATCGAGGGTGCGCATCCAGGTGCGCCGCGCGATTTCTCGCAGACGTTCCAGCTTGTCCGCACCGAGCGACTCGCCGCCCTCATTGCAGGCCGCGACGAAGGCGAAATCGTCATCCAGTCGGGCCCATTCCGCCTGCAGCGCCTGTCGGAGCGTTTCGCGGTCACCGCCATCGGCCACCGCCTCCCAGTAGCGGACCGCGGCATCGCGTTTCAGCACCTCGAAGCGCATGCGCACCTCATGGATGCGGTCATAGAGGGTTTCCAGTTTGGTCGACTTGTCGACCACGTATTCCGGCGTGGTGACCTTGCCGCAGTCATGCAGCCAGCTGGCGATATCCAGGGCTTCCCATTGCTCGTCGTTCAGCCGGAATTCGCGGAACGGGGGTGCATCACTCGCACAGGCCGCCTCGGCCAGCAGGCGGGTCAGCACCGGCACGCGCTGGCAGTGACCGCCGGTATAGGGCGACTTGGAATCGATGGCGCCGGCGATGAGCTTGATGAACGCATCGAGCAGCGCCTGCTGCATCATCAGCAGATGGCGGCTCTCCAGCGAAACCGCGGCGAAACCCGACAACGCCCTGACGAAGGCGACATGATTTTCCTGCGGCTCGGCCGGGTTGTTCCCGTTTTCACCCCGGAACAACAAACAGAGTACGCCGATGACCACATCCTGCCGGTTGCGCAGCGGCAGGGCGATCAGATTGATCGCCCTGGCGTCGAGGCGCTGCAGCAGCGGATCAAGGCCGCTCTCCTCGCCCGCGCGCAGGCGCAGCAGGCGACTTTCCTTTCCCCGTGCGGCACTGACCAGGGCATTGCCGTCAGTCATGGCGAAACGCGGCAACCCCTCGATGCCGTGCTTGCCCTGCCCGCGCAGTTGCAGCGTGCCCGGTGCGAGCCAGGCGTCATCCTCGTCGACCAGGTAGGTGAGCACCCCGTCCGCTTCGCTGACCGACATGGTTTCCCGGGTGATGCCTTCGAGCAGCGCATCGAAGTTGCTTTCTCCGGCCAGTGAATTGATCAGCGTGAGAAAACGGCTGATCGTGGTTTTCATCAAACCCATGGCGACAGCGAGTTCATCCACTTCCTGGATGAAGGAGCGGTTGCGGATCGGACTGTCAAAGTCGAAGCGGCTGATCAGTTCCGCCTCCCCGGCAAGCTGATGCAGTGGTCGGGATATCTTTCTTGCGACGAACCAGACGACCGGTATCGCGAGCAGGATGATAAGGCCCGTAATCATGAGCGATTGCCAGCGCATCCTCACCGCCTCGCTCAACAGTTCATTCACCGGCGCGATCATGAGCGCGAACAGGTCCACACCGCCGGGGCTGGCGACCTTGCGCACGCTGCCGATCCAGCGCCGGCCCTGAAACTCGAAGTCGAGGGAACGCTCACCCGGGGTGAAGTCTTCGGCGAGATGCGCCAGCACCGGGCTGCCAAGCTCCGCCAGGTCGGCAATCACCAGCTTCTCCCCCGACCGCGGACCGAACCAGTTTGCCGGGATCGTGATAGGCGAGCACCTTGCCGTCCGCCCCGACCAGTGCGACCTCGGAACTCGCCGTCATGCGATGCCGGCTGATGGTCTCGGAAAGCCGTTCCAGGGTCACATCGGAGGCCACGACGACACCTGGAACAGGAGCAGCCAGCGTCACAGTGGCGCCGACCTTGCCGAGAAAATAGAAGAGATAGGGCCGGGTCGCGGCCGGTTGCGCGGTCGCCGTGGCATACCAGGGTCGCGCACGCGGATCATAGTCTGTCGCCTCCGCCGGCTTCCTCAGTATCTCCCGTGACTGTGCGTCGAAAAAAAGCCGCACCAGGCGCCGCGCACCGCCGGCTGCGGTGTCGACGTTATCGACGACGAAGGCTGCGTTTTCAGGCGCCCCGAAGTGTCGGCGCAGATCGTCTGTGCGCAACGGCCGGACGATGAAGAAGTCCCCGTTGGCGTAGCCGACCTGGATTCCGGACACGGATGGTTCGTTGGCCAACGCTACGGTGAATGTCCCCAGCGACTCGAGGCGTTCATCCAGCGTGGCGGCCGTGGTGAGCGGTGCGAGCGCCAGCAGCCGCAGGGCGCCGGCCACCGGGTGGTAGGTGCCGTTGAAGTCGAGAATCAGTTCACGGGTGATCTGGTCGAAGACCTGCCCGGCGGTGGTCAGGATAATGCTGGAGGTCTTGCGGTAGTTCTGCCAGCTGAGCACGACCCCAAGCACGACGACCAGGGTGATGAACAGGACGCTGATGGTGACATGCAGCGGGTAGCGAACGGCGGCATTGCGTGCATTCATGTTGTGAGTCTACCTAGTGTTCGTCCATAAACACCATTAATCAACGCAAAGACGCAAAGAACGCAAAGTTGTTTAATTGATTTTGTTAGAACCTATCTCAAAATTCAATTTCCCTGATATGCGATATGTTTATGTAGGACCGGCGCCCCGTCGGAACGACCCACGCCCGCGGGAAGACGTTTGGCCGTAAATCAGGTCGGAAGCCCTGTTCTTTCCCGGCGAGGCGCCGGTCCTACCTGTCCTCGCAGGGTATGTTCCTGGCATCCGATTCACAATTTTGAGACAGGTTCTAATGAGTTCTTTGCGCTCTTTGCGTCTTTGCGGTGAGTTCATTTTTATGGATGGACACTGCCTGCACCGGTCAGGTCGGCTTGTGCCATCCCCCGACACAACCCTCGAAGAGGCGGTCAACCTCCGGGACGGCCCAGCTTCCGGCGCGATAGCGATCGATGGAGATGCGCCTGTTCCAGGCTTCCAGGATCGGACCGAGAATCTTCCAGGCCGCCTCGATCTCGTCGGCGCGGGAAAACAGCGTGGCATCCCCCTGCAGCACATCGTGCAGCAGGGTCTCATAGGCCTCGACCAGCGCTTCGGTACCGGAGGCGTAGGGACCGCGCATTACCAGGCGGCGCATGCGGGTGGTCAGACCCGGCACCTTGGCGTTCATGCGCAGAAACATGCCCTCGTCGGGCTGCAAACGGAACACCAGCGCATCGGCGACAGGCGGTTCACCTTCCGGGTCGAACATATTATGCGGCGGCTGGCGGAAACGGATGACGATTTCCGAGGCCCGCTTCTGCAGTCGTTTCCCGTACCACAGCACGAACGGCACGCCCTGCCAGCGCCAGTTGTCGATATAGAAACGCACCGCGGCAAAGGTCTCCTTTACGGAGTCCGGCGCCACGCCGGGTTCCTTCACATAAGCCGGCACCGGTTCGCCATCGATGGTACCCGAACCGTACTGGGCGCCCACCGCGACCTGATCGATCTTGTCAGGCCGGAGCGGCCGGATGGAGCGCAGGACCTTCACTTTTTCATCGCGCACCGCATCGGCGGCGTACTCCACGGGCGGCTCCATAGCCACCAGGGTCATCACCTGCATCATGTGGCTCTGAATCATGTCGCGCAGTGCACCGGCCTCTTCATAATAGGCGGCCCGGTACTCGATGCCGAGGGTCTCTGTCACCGAGATCTGCACATGATCGATGTAATTGCGGTTCCACAGCGGTTCGAGGATGCTGTTGCCGAAACGGAACACAAACAGGTTCTGCACACTCTCCTTGCCGAGGTAATGATCGATACGGTAGATCTGCGACTCCCTGAAGATTTCCTGCAACTGCCGGTTCAGCTCGACCGCCGAGGCCCAGTCGAGCCCGAAGGGTTTTTCAATGACGATGCGCCGGTAGCCGTCGGATTCATCGGCGAGATTCACGCGCCCCAGCCCCTGTGCGACGCGCGCATACCAGTCCGGGGGAATGGCCAGGTAGAACATGACATTGACGCGCTCATTCAGGGGGGCGAGTGATCCGGCGATCTGCGCATAGGTCGACTCCTCGGACAGGTCGCCGCGAACCAGGTGCAGGCGTGCGGCAAAGCTCTCCCACTCCTCGCTGGTGAACGCGAGATCGGCCGCGAAGGTATCCAGCGCCGTGCGCACCATGGAAAACCACGCGTCCTCCTCCATGTTGTTGGCGACTCCGATGATACGGCTCAGCGGATGAATCAACCGGGCGCGGTACATACGCGCCAGGGCCGGCACCAGCTTGCGTTTGGTGAGATCGCCGGTGGCGCCGAAGATGACGATATTGGCGGGATCCGGCTGTTCGTTGCCCAGAGCCTGTTCAGATATCTCACTGGTCATGTCTGTGTCTGCCCTTTCGTCCTGATTTGGTCCAAGATTAGACATAAAGGGTCGATCATGGGCAAGCGTTATTTGCCGCAATACAACAACGCGGCATTCGCCGGTTTGCGGTTTACCATGTATCCTGATATTTCGAATTCGAGCGTGACAGGGAGTATCCTGCAATGAAAAACGGTTCCGGCAAATGACCGTGTTTCCCGATTGCCACCAACGGTAACCCGCATCCGGTGAAGAATTACACGACACTGCTTATCGTCACCATACTGGTCCTGGCCGGCTTTTTCCTTTCGTTATATGTAAAGGAAGGCGATCGGGGCTATCTCGTCAGCCAGAACGCCCTGGTGCAGCACTCGACCAGAGGCGCTGCGAGAACGATAAAACTGTATCTCGGAGAAATCCGCCGTCGCGTGCATCTGTTTGCCGAGGAGGAAAGCGGCATCATCAGTGAACTCTCCCGCAATCCCTCGAACCGGGCAATCCGGGAACAGTTCACGGAAAGGGTCAAACGGCACTTCCCCGACTACTTCGCCTATACCATCACCGATGCACAGGGCGATGTGCAGCTGGAAGACATCGAGAGCCGGGTATCGGACTTGTGTCAGGCTGACATCCATCATTTCGTCGAGAGTAACGATCAGAAGGTTTTTATCCATCCGAATCCCGAAGGCTACCATTTCGACATCATGTCCCGGTGGCAGGCCGATGACGGTAATGAGGGGGTCTTCTTTATCAGCTTCAAACCGGCCCTGCTGGCACGCATCCTCTCCAATAGCCAGTTGCATGACCATCGGTTGATATTGCTCAAGCGGGACAAACCCGGCCTGATCGAGGTCACCGATAGCGGCAGCCGCGATGTTCTGAAGGACCGCATCTCACTGACACCGGAAGAATTGAGCCGCATCGGCTTCTCGACCGAGGTCGAGGGCAGTCTCTGGCTGCTTGCCGATTTGCCCGATCCCGGCCTGTATGCCGCGCACAGGAAACTGCTGCTCAGCCAGGCGGCCTCCATCTTTCTGGTGTTTGTGCTTTTCAGCGCGATCATGTACCTGCTGATCCGTCGTGAGGAACGGCGCCGCGCCAGCGCCGAACAGGCAGTCCGTGAATCACGTGCCCAGCTCGAGGAACGGGTCGCCGATCGTACCCGGCAACTCTCGGAGAGCAATACCCGGCTGGAGTCGGAAATTCGCGAACGGGAACAGGCGGAAGCGGCGCTGAAACATGAAATGACCGAACGCCGGCAAACCGGGGATACCCTGCGCGCGCTTCATGAAATCACCTCGGCCCAGAATCTGCCCTTCCCCCGGCGCCTCAAGGCCCTGCTTGAAAACGGCTGCAGGAAATTCGGCCTGCCAATCGGCATACTCTCGCACATCCATGATGAAAAGTACGAAATCATCCAGATCGTCATCCCGGATGATTCCATCAAGCCCGGCGACATTCTCGAACTCGGCAATACCTATTGCCGTGAAACGGTCAGGTCCAGCGGCCCGATAGGATTCGTGCATGCCGGGGACTCGGACTGGAAAACCCATCCGTGCTACCGGGAATATCATCTGGAAACCTACATCGGCATTCCGGTGATCGCAGGCAAGGAGGTGTATGGCACGCTTAACTTCTCCAGCCCCGCCGCGCGAGAAACGCCCTTCACCGATACGGAGCTGGAAATCCTCGGCCTGATGGGCCAATGGGTCGGCAGCGAAATCCACCGCCAGCAGACGGAACGTTCCCTGCAGATCGAGAAAGACACCGCCCAGCGCTACCTCGATGTCGCCGGCGTCATGCTGCTGATCATCGGGGCCGATCAGAAAGTCACCCTCATCAATCGCAAGGGCAGCGAACTGCTCGGCTACACGGAAGAGGAGATCATCGGCAGGAACTGGTTTGATGCCTTTGTGCCCCCCGGTGACAGGGAAACGCTGCGGCAATCATTCGAAAGACTGGTAGCCGGACAGGAAAACTTCCCGGAGTACTTCCAGAATCCGGTGCTGACCCGTGCCGGAGAAGAACGGCTCATCGCCTGGCACAATACCCCCCTGTTCGACGAGGCGGGCAACATCACGGCAACCCTCAGTTCCGGCGAGGACATCACCACCCGGCAGCAGGCGCTGGAACAGCTGCGGCAGCGCGAGGAGCAGCTGCGCCTCACGCTGGAGCATGCCCCGATAGGCATCCTGACCGCGGGGCTGGATGGCCGGCTGCTCAGCGTCAATCCCACACTGTGCGACATCCTGGGATACACGCCGGAAGAGCTTGCACGACTGTCCATTTATGACATCACGCATCCCGATGACCGGGAATCAACCCGCGGCAAATTCCAGGAACTGGTCGAGGGCCGCATTGGCAGCTGCGATCTGGAGAAGCACTACGTGCGCAAGGATGACACCATTATCACCGTCCGCGCGCGCGCCGGACTGGTCCGGGATGCCGATGGGCAACCGCTGATGGTGGTGGGAGAAATCGAGGACATCACCCAGCGCGAGCGCGCGGAAAAACTCTTCCGCCTGGTCGTCGAGTCGGCGCCCAACGGTATCGTGATGGTGGATACTTCGGGTCGCATCGTCCTCGTCAACTCGCAGCTGGAAAAATACTTCGGTTACCGGAGGGACGAACTGCTCGGGCAGCCGGTCGAAATGCTGATTCCCGAACGCCTGCGTGGCCGGCACGACGAATACCGCAACCGTTTTCTGGACGAGCACCGCGCCAGAGCCATGGGACTCGGGCGCAATCTGTTCGGTCTCAGGAAGGACGGCAGCGAGTTTCCCGTCGAAATCGGCCTGAGCCCGGTGGAGACCGACCACCAGACCCATATTCTCGCTTCCATCGTCGATATTTCAGAACGCGTGCAATTTGATCAGGAGTTGCAGCGTATGCGCTCCTATCTGAAGAATATCATTGATTCCATGCCATCCGTTCTGGTCGGCGTGGATATCGAGGGACGGGTCACAGAGTGGAACCAGAGCGCCGAGCAGGCCACCGGCGTGCCGACAGATCAGGCCGTCGGCCAGCCATTCGGAGCGCTGTTTCCCGAACTCGAGTCCCAGCTGGGCAACCTGCAGGAGTCGATGCGCTCCCATGGCCAGATCAGCACGGAGCGGCTCAGCCTGGTCACCGACAGGGACGGTGAAACGCGCTACGCGGACGTCATGGTCTATCCTCTGGCGACCAACGGCGCGGTGGGCGCGGTGATACGGGTCGACGATATCACCGATCGGGTACGCATCGAGCAGATGATGGTGCAGACCGAAAAGATGATGTCCGTCGGCGGGCTCGCCGCCGGCATGGCGCATGAAATCAACAACCCGCTGAGCGGGGTATTGCAGAGCAGCCAGAACATCCAGCGCCGGCTTACCGCGGATCTTGAAGCCAACCGCCAGGTGGCCGAATCGCTGGGCGTGGATCTGCAGCTCGTTTATCGCTACCTGGAAGAACGCGGCATCCTGGAATTCGTCGAATCCATACGCCAGGCATCCAGCCGCGCCAGCCGCATCATCGCCGACATGCTGGCCTTCAGCCGCAGCACGACCTCCGAGTTCCAGCCGGCCCGGATAGAAGAGATACTGGATACGGCCGTGAGGCTGGCCGCCAATGACTATGACCTGAAAAAGAAGTACGACTTCAGACACATCGAAATCGTGCGCGATCTGGATCCGGAGCTGGATACGGTGATCTGCGAACCGATGGAGATCGAGCAGGTGCTCCTCAATCTGGTCAAGAACGCCGCACAGGCCATGGCCATGGATGGCGGCTCCCTGCCGCACCGGATAACCCTGCGCACCCGCAAGGAAAACGACTATGCCCGCATCGAAGTCGAGGATAACGGACCCGGCATGGACGAACCCACACGCCGTCGGGTATTCGAACCTTTTTTCACCACCAAGGCGGTCGGCGCGGGGACGGGACTGGGACTGTCGGTGTCCTATTTCATCGTCACCGAACAGCACAAAGGCACCATCGATGTCAACTCCGCACCGGGCCAGGGGACCTGTTTCATCATGCGCCTGCCTCTCGGGAGGAAACCGCACTGAAGGCGTATCCCTCAGCGGTCAAGGATAGGTATACTTGACTGCAGTTCAGAGGAGAGCCTGATTGATCTATCACCATGATCGAACATTGGCGCAAGCGGAAACCCGTACCGGTTCCCTGTTACTACAGTCACTGCCGTTCCAATCCCCCACTCCGTCCGTGTGAAGACCGCCTGCAGCTAACCATCCCCGGAATGCAAAAGCGATACCGGTAAAAATCGATCAGGTTTGCCACAACGTTCACAGGGCATTGCCATGGCGGAAGCCGCTAAAATCCTGACTATCGAAGACGAATCACCGATTCGCAGGGGGATCGTGGCCTATCTCTCTGACAGCGGCTTCACCATGCTGGAGGCCAGCGACGGCCCCTCGGGCATCGAGACTTTCCGGCGTGAACACCCGGATGTGGTGTTGTGCGACCTGCGCCTGCCGGGGATGGACGGACTGGAAGTCCTGTCCACCATCACCGCCGAATCGCCGGAAACCCCGGTTATCGTGGTGTCCGGCGTCAGTCTGCTGAATTACGCCGTGCAGGCGCTGAAACGCGGCGCCTGGGATTACATCACCAAACCCATCCACGACATGGCGGTGCTGGAAAGCGCCGTACGCCGCGTCCTCGATCACGCGGAACTGCTGCGCCAGAACCGGGAATACCGCGAAAATCTGGAAACCCTGAATCAGGAACTGACACGCACCCTGGAGCAGCTCCAGGAAGATGAGGAAGCGGGACGCAGGATCCAGCTGCAGATGCTACCGGAGGACAACAAGTGTTTCGGCGTCTATACTTTCAGGCGGCGGCTGTTTCCTTCCATGTATCTCAGCGGCGACTTCGTCGACTACTTCCCCATCGACGATCGTCATATTGGCTTCTACATGACGGATGTTTCCGGGCACGGGGCGGCATCGGCTTTCGTGACCGTGATGATCAACACCCTCATGACCCAGTACCGCGAAGCCTTGTGGCAGTCGGGCGATAAAACCATACTCCAGCCGCAGGAAGTCCTTATGCGCCTCAATCGCGACGTCTACCGACAGAACCTCGACAAACACCTCACCATGTTCTACGGCGTGATCGACAAGGCGGAGAACACCCTGCTCTGCAGCAACGCGGGTCAGTTTCCCTACCCGCTGCTGAACGACGGGCAGGAAGTGCGCGCACTCGAGTACCGGGGACGCCCGATCGGGATGTTCTACGACACGGAATTCACGCTCGGTCAGCTCGACCTGCCGGCGGCGTTCGACCTGATGATGGTTTCAGACGGGATACTGGAACTGATGCCCGCGGAAGCACTGCAAAAGCGCTACGGCGAACTGCTCTCCCGCTCACTGGAGGGCACGGGTCTCGATCTCAGGGAAATGACCGTGGGTCTGGAGGTGCTCGCCGACAAGCATCTGCCGGACGACATCGCCATCATGGTAATCACCAGGCACTGAACGATGGAAAACGGGAAGATCCTCCACGCCAGCCATGACGGGATCCATGTGCTGCGCTTCGTCGGCGATATCCGTTACACCCTGGGCCACTCCCTGGACCGCTTCCTGGAGGCCTTGTTCGCGGGTCCGACGCCTGAGGGTTTCGTCATCGACCTGACCGCAACCGACTGCATCGACAGCACCAATCTCGGACTTCTGGTCCGGATCGCCAGGGAGATGCAGAACCAGGGAGCCCCGCAGGTCACCATCGTATCAGACCGCCCGGATATCAACGCGGTGCTGACCAGCATGGCGCTGGACGAGGTCTTCGACATCGTATCCAGGGCCCCCGTACCGGCCGGCGGTGAACAGGAACTGCCCCGCAGGGAAGTGGACAGGGAATCCCTGTCACACACCCTGCTCAAGGCTCACCGCGCCCTGATGGAGCTCAACGAACGCAACGAGGAAACCTTCCGCGACGTGGTCGCCAAACTGGAACAAATAACCCGGGAATCATGACCGGCTCATTCACTCCCGCCCTCCACGACTGCCGTTCCAAACCACTTGTTGCTGAGTTCATCGAACAGGCCGACCCCCTGCAAACGTTGCAGGAAATTCTCGGTCCAGTTGATGAACAGCGTGTCCTGTGCCGGCACGGCAATGCCGATGGGCTCGTAATTCAGCAGTGACATCAGCGAAACGAAACCGGCGTCGGGATGACGCTGCAGTATCGACAGGCAGATGGGATAATCGGCCATCATTCCATCCACCTTGTTATCGGTGATCAGTCCGACGCCTTCCTCGTTGCTCTGAACCAGCGTCAGCGTGGCCCTGGGCAGCAGCGTCCTGACGAAATCCGCACTGGTTGAGCCGGCCAGCGCGGCTAACCGGGTTTCGGGTACGTTGATGTCCTTCGCCTCTTGCGCCTTGGCCAGGTCCGCACGCCGGGTGATGACGCACTTGCCCGAGGTCATGTAGGGACCGACGAAGGCGGCATGCAGATTGCGCTCCGGGGTCATGGTGAGGTTGGAGATCACCACGTCGACATCACCGCGCTCCAGTGCGGGCAGCAGTTGATCGAAGGGCAGCACCTTGATGTTTAATTTGACGTTCATCCCGCTCGCCATCAGCCGGGCCATGTCGATATCGAACCCGACCACCTTGCCATCGGCAAGCGCCTGGGTCATCGGCGGCATGTTGCCGGAGGTACCCAGGATGAGTTCACCGCGCTGGGTGACGCGGGCAAGCGTCGAAACGGGGGTACCGGCGGTGCCGACTCCCGCCCCGGCTTCCTGATTGGCGCCGATCAGGCTGCACGCCGCGGTGAAAGTCATCAGCGCGAACAGCAGCAAGGCATGGTTGAACAGTCGTTTCATATCGATCTCCCTGTTTGGTGTTATTCGGAAAAATGCAGCGTGCGACTTTATCACGCATCGGCGACCCTGTCCCGCATCTGATCCTCAAGTCCTGAACTTTTGGCAAAGACCGCATAGACGCAATCGCAGGAAATTTAGCCATAAAAACTGCACTGGCCTTTACGGTGAATACCATGAGAAATTAATCTCTGCACAGCATGAATCACGTTGTATTTCCGTGTGGTTCCGTGGCCATCGGTATTTTCTTTGTCAGTGAACGATGCCTGTTTGGCTTCGCTGCGCCCAGCGTCAAGCTACAGACTTTTCACCGTTCACTTCTCACTTCTTACATTTTTACTTTTCCGTGTATTTCCGTGTGCTTCCGTGGCCATTATGTTTTTCTATCGTCAGGCCGTGCGGAAACGGGTCAGCTTGACAAACAGAATGGCCGCCATCGGCAACAGGAACGTCAGCGCCGTAACCGTGATGAGCAACATGCCCAGTTCGCTGTAATCGGCCGGCACGCTGACCGCACCCGTGGCGTGGTCCCTGACCTCGCGTGTGACGGTGAAGATCTGGTTGAGATACTTGGTGCCCAGCTGCTGCAGTGAGAGCGCCAGGTTGGTGAACGAGGCCATGACCGCGAAGAACGTGGCCTTGAGATGAGCGGGCGCGGAATTGGCGATCCAGGCGAGCATCGGGATCATCGCGATCTGGCCGAGCGGCGACTCCAGCGCCGTATCCACCAGGGCGATGAAGCGCGCATCCACCAGGCCGCCGGTATGGGCGGCCGTCCACACGTGCAGGTCGTAATACATGCCGATGACCGGCAGGCTGAGCAGCGTACCGGCGACGGTCAGGAATCCGACCACGTAGGCGATCGACTTCTCCGCCATGAAGCGACGGAAGATGAACATGCCCGCCAGTGTGAGGCCGCTGCCGATCAGCGACAGCACCGACAGGAAATGCTGGTCGAAGCCCAGCACATCGATCATCCACCAGGTGGAACCGGCGCCGGGCGTCGGCACGGCGCGGAACACGAAGATGACGATGGCCGTGCCCACCAGGGTGTAGCGGGCCTTCGGTTCCAGCACCTTCACCAGGCGGTTCATGAGAAACAGGATGATCGCCAGGGAACCCGCGAAGATGATCTCCTGGTTCCAGGGCACGTCCGAGAGTCCCATTGTCAGCGTGAAGGCGACGAACACCAGGCTGCCGCCGAGTATCCACCAGTTCGGGGCCGGCGCCTCGTTGTGAACCGAGAGCATCTCATGGACCTCGGCCTGGCTGAAACCCTTGCGCCGCAGGCGCCGCTGGTCGCGGATGCGCAGCACGCTCGCCAGCCCCACTCCCAGCACCGAGATGAGCGGAATGATGAGCGCCAGCGTGTAAATGTTCTGGTAGATGTGCACCTTTGCGACCTCGGGAAGGGTCTCGACGCCATCGAACATGAACAGGTTGACCGCGGCAACCGCCACGCTGCCGCTGATGATCGCCACGCGCCCCAGCGTCTGCATGGTGGTGTGCATCAGCTTGAGGGTTCCCGCTGGATACGCCCTGCCCTCGGCATCCACGCGCGGTACGGCCTCGACCGTCATGGCGTCAGCGACCACGTCCTGAACGACATAGCCGACCGGGGCAAGCAGGGCGCTGAGCACGAACCAGGCCTCGACCGGCATGATCCCGCGCATGAGATCGGTATAGCCGATCAGGCCGATCATGATCCCGAGACTCGCGGCGATGAGACCGGCGCCGACGAACACCATCCCCGCCTTCCAGCGCCAGATGAGATCCACCAGGTGCCCCAGCGGCATCTTCAGCGACCAGGGGATGCCCGCCCAGAAGCCGAGCGCGGCGAGAAATTCCGCGGACAGCCCCAGGTAGTCCTTGACGAAGAAGGTGCCGACGATGCCCGTCAATCCGGAGATCCCGGCCGCCACGTAAACCATCAGCGGCGGCAGATAGCTCAGGCGAAGCTCGCGCCCCAGTTCGAGGATATTGCGGTCAACCCAGCGATAGACGGCGGTGAACATGCGGGTTACGCGCGCAACATCAGGCAGGCGTGCGTCTGGTGGGCGATCTCGAGTTCCTCGTTGGTCGGAACGACCAGCACCCTGACCGGAGCATCCTCCGCCTGTATTTCGAATACCCCCGCACCGGCCTGCGCGTTGCGGGCTTCGTCGATTCGAATACCGAACCGCTCAAGACCCGCGCAGGACTGTCCGCGGATGGCCGGCGAGTTCTCGCCGATACCGGCGGTGAACACCAGGGCATCGAGGTGGCCGAGCACGGCGTAATAGGCGCCGATGTATTTGCGTATGCGGTAGCAGTACATGTCGATGGCAAGCCGGGCGCGTTCGTCGCCGCTCGCGGCGAGACGCTGCGCCTCGCGCATGTCGTTCACGCCGCAGATGCCCTTCAGGCCGCTTTCCTGGTTCAGCTGGTAGTCCAGGTCCTCGAGGTCGATGCCGGTTTCGCGGTTGAGATAGACCAGGATGGCCGGGTCGATATCGCCGCTGCGGGTGCCCATCATCAGTCCTTCGAGCGGCGTGAAGCCCATGGAGGTATCGATGCATCGGCCTGCCTCAATGGCCGCGGCGCTGGCGCCGTTGCCGAGGTGCAGGGTGATCAGCCCGAGGGATTCCGGCGACTGCTGCAGGCAAGCGGCCGCCTGCCGGGCGACCCAGGCGTGGGAGGTTCCGTGGAAGCCGTAGCGGCGCACATGATGCCCCTGATACCAGGCGTCGGGCACGGCGTAGCGGAAGGCCTGCGCGGGCAGGGTCTGGTGAAACGCGGTGTCGAACACCGCCACCTGCGGCACCTGCGGAAACTGCGCCAGGCAGACCTCGATGCCGGTGAGGTTGGGCGGGTTGTGCAGCGGGGCGAGCGCGCTCATCGCCCGCAGCGCCTCGACCACCTCCGCATCGATCAGGGTCGGCGCCCGGAAGCGTTCGCCGCCGTGCACCACGCGATGCCCGATGGCATCGAGGGCAAACTGCCCGGATGCACCCGACTCCCGCATCACCGTCACGATCATTTCGAAGGCCTGCGCATGGTCGGGTACCGGGGCGCAGCGGGCGATTTCCTGCCGGCCGCCCGCGGGGTCCTGCCAGTGGTGGATCAACCGGCTTTCCGGTTCGCCGATGCGCTCCAGGCTGCCGCCGGTGAGCACGGTCCCGTCCGCCACGTCGAGAATCTGGTACTTGACGGAGGAACTTCCCGAATTGATGACGAGGATGTTCATGCCCCGTCCCGTTCGGCCTGCGCCTGGATGGCGGTGATCGCGACGGTGTTGACGATATCGGCGACCGTGCAGCCGCGGCTCAGGTCATTGACCGGCTTGTTGAGACCCTGCAGCACCGGCCCGATGGCCACCGCATTCGCGGAACGCTGCACCGCCTTGTAGGTATTGTTGCCGGTATTGAGGTCGGGAAAGATGAACACCGTCGCCTGACCCTTGACCTGGCTGCCGGGCAACTTGGTGCGCGCGACACTCGCATCCACCGCGGCATCGTACTGGATCGGCCCCTCCAGCAGCAGCTCCGGCTGCAACTGCCGGGCGAGCGCCGTCGCTTTCGCCACCTTGTCGACGGCCGCTCCCTTGCCGGATTCGCCGGTCGAATAGGACAGCATGGCCACGCGCGGTTCGATGCCGAACATGCGCGCCGTCGTGGCTGAGCTGATCGCAATGTCGGCGAGCTGTTCGGCACTCGGGTCCGGGTTGATGGCGCAGTCGCCATAGACCAGTACGCGGTCCTCGAGACACATGAGAAACACGCTGGAGACAATCGAAATGCCGGGCCGGGTGCGGATGATCTCGAAGGCGGGGCGCACCGTCTGCTGCGTGGTATGCAGCGCGCCCGAGACCATGCCGTCGACCTGGCCATGGTGGACCATCATGGTGGCGAAGTAGCTCATATCAGCCATCGCATCGAACGCCATTTCGCGGGAAATGCCCTTGTGCCTGCGCAGTTCGTAGTAGGTATCGGCGAACGACTCACGCAGCGGCGAGGCGAGCGGATCGATGATGTCGATGGCCTCGAGCTGCAGCCCCAGCTCGTTGATCCGCGTCCGCACCGCCTGCGGGTCGCCGAGCAGGGTCAGGTCGACCACGTCGCGCAGTCGTAGCATCTCGGCGGCGCGCAGGATACGCTCGTCGAGCCCTTCGGGCAGGACGATGCGCACGCGTTTCGCCCTCGCCCGGCGGATCAGTTCGTGCTCGAACATGAAGGGGGTGACACGCGTCGAATGCGAGGTCTGCAGACGCCGGCGCAGGGCCGCGAGGTCGAGCGACTGCTCCACGACACCCAGGGCCGCGGCGATCTTGCGGCCGTTCTCCGGCGTGAGCACGGCCGTGACCGAGGTGACCTCCATGGCGGTGGTAAAGGTATCCGTGTCGACCCCGAGGATGGGCACGGGCGGATTGCCCAGGCCCGCAACCAGTTTCATCACCGGCGCGGCAGACTCCTGCCCGCCGGTGAGCAAAATGCCGGCAATCGCCGGATAGGCTTTCGAGGTGTAGGAGATGATGCTGCCCAGGATGATATCGGCACGATCGCCCGGCGTGACGATCAGGCTGCCCTCGTCGATGTAGGTGAGAAAGTCCGGCAGCTGCATCGCCGCCACCTTGAAATTGCGCACCTCGCGGTTCAGGCCGTCCCCGCCGACGTGGTAATGCCGCGCATTCAGGGCGCGGGCGATATCACCCATGGTGGGATTGCCGAGCAGGGGTTCCTCCGGCACCACGTAAACTGGCGCCTCCCCCTTCAGCCGGCGGCCAAGTTCGGCGCTCACCATGGCGACGTCGCCGACCGTGACGCGGTTGACGATGACGGCCGCG
Source organism: uncultured Gammaproteobacteria bacterium (assembly GCA_963763115.1). Lineage (GTDB taxonomy): Bacteria > Pseudomonadota > Gammaproteobacteria > UBA9214 > UBA9214 > CAVQCA01. The sequence goes on along the minus strand of CAVXNM010000028.1, from coordinate 54,697 downwards.
ATATCGCAATCCCGGTCCCGCAGCGACTTCAGGAATGCCAGGGTGGCATCAGTGACTTCCAGTGGCGCGCGGTCCTTGCCCCGCACCACCGGCATCAGCAGGCAGCCGAGGTTGTTCGCGGCATCCACGTTGAAATCAAACTCCAGCATGCCGCTGACGCCGGAATAATCGGTACCGATACACACGACGTGCTCGCAGCCGGCGTTGAGCGTGCCGAACTTGTCGAGGATGATGCGCAGCAGCTCGTCGTAGCGGTCGGCCTTGATCAGCTCACGCGCCGTCTCCAGGTTGACGCCGTAGATCGCCTCGGGCGGGTAATCCAGCTGGTAGCGTGTAGTGAGGAGACGCAGCAGGTTGTCCTCCTGTGGCGTGCTGCGCACCACGGGGCGAAAGATGCCGATCTTCTCGGCATAGCCGGACAGCAGTTCCATCACTGCCAGCACGATGACCGATTTGCCGCTGCCTTGCTCGGCGCCGGTAATATAGAGATTGTGCGTCATGGCTACGATCCGGGAAAATCCTGGTAGTATGAAATCGGCATATTAACGTACCACAGCATTAAGTTCTTCATGACGCATGGCAGTGTTTCTCGCTGCCGTTTCATAATAGCCACGGAATCACACGGAAGAACACGGAAGAACACGGAAGAACACGGAAAGATATTAATTCTGTACCCCCATAGTGAATTGGATTCACCGCAAGGATGCAAATTCGTTTCCTTGTGTTTGTTGAAGAATTTCTCGGCGCAGTTTGCGTCTTTGTGGTGAATACGGTGTGTACGGACGGATACTGAGTCTGTTCATTCCGTGTGTTTCCGTGGCCATATAATCACCGTAGCAATGACCACCCGCTTGCCGTGACGAGCCTTATGCCTGCCGCGGCGCCGCCTTCAGCCGCCACTGTCCGAGATGGGTCAGTTCGTAGAGCACCGGCACCAGCAGCAGGCTCACCAGCATCGAGAAGGACAGTCCCGCGACGATGGTAACCGCCAGGGGACGCAGCATTTCGGAGCCCTCCCCGATGCCGATGGCCAGCGGCAGCATGCCGACGACGGTGGTGAGCGTGGTCATCAGAATGGGACGCAGCCGCAGGCGTGCCGCCTCGAGAATGGCTTCCCGAATGGAACGCCCTCGCTCGCGCACGATCTCGACATATTCGACCAGCACGATGGCGTTATTCACCACAATGCCGGCCAGCATGATCATGCCGAGCTTGACCGGCATCGACATCGGCAGGCCGGCGGCATGAATGCCGATCGCCACGCCGATCAGGGCAAACGGTACGCTCAGCAGGATGATGAAGGGATTGCGCAGCGACTCGTACTGTACCGCCATCACCACGAACACCAGAAACAGCGCCAGGAGCATAAGCGTCATGGCCAGATTGCGGCCTTCCTGCAGGGTCTTCCTGGCGCCGCCGTCATACAGGGAGTAGCCCGCGGGCATATCCAGGTCCTTGAGGCTGGCGTCGATCGCGCGGAGGCGCCCGCCCAGGGTCGCCCCGGCGTCCACGGTGGCGCTCACCTCGACGATCCGCTGCTGATTGTCGCGCAGGATCTCGGCGGCGGCCTCGATCAGGTTGACCCGCGCCACGTCGCCCAGATAAATGGCCTTGCGACCCTCCTGCTCGGGGAACAGCAGCACCGACTCCAGCTCCTGGGGATTCGCGGCCTCCACCGGAGGCAGTCGCAGGCGCACGTCATAGCTGCGGTCACCATCGATGTAATCGGTCACCACCTCCCCTTCCAGGGCGACGCGCATGGCGTCCCCAACGTCCTTGACGTCCAGGCCGAGGACGCTGGCACGCTCGCGGTCGATGGCAATGTCGATTTCATGGTGCACTTCCTCCGAGGAGTGCTGCACATTACGCAGCCCGTCGATCCGCTTCAGGCGCTGAACGATTTCATCGGCGATCCTCTCCAGGGTTTTCAGCTCCGGTCCCTGGACACGGAGACTGATATCGTCATCGCCACGGCTGGTGCGTATGCCGCGTATGCCCTCGGTACGCAGATTGACCCTGAGGCCGGCCAGTTGCCTGTCGGCGATCGCCTGGTTCATCCGCCGTATCCATTCCTCGCTGCTGATGTTGCGCCGGGACACAGGCACCAGCTGCACATTGAGGGAACTGCTGCTCGGCGCCTCGCGCTGGGTGCGTCCGAAGATAAATCCGCCAACCGTGGTGAACACCTGTTCCACCTCCGGCTGTGCCTTAAACAGGGTTTCCAGAACTTGCACACTGCGGTCCATATCATCCAGGGTGATCCCCGGATCCGCGGTCACGCTGACCGAGATCCGCCCATCGTCCATGGCGGGCAGAAAAACCTCCTGCCCGCCGAAGAAGCTTTGGATGGCACTTCCCAGCAGCACAATGAAGGCCAGTATCACCAGGTACGGGAATCCCAGCGCACGGTCGATCAGACCGGCATAGCGTTCCTGCAGCCAGCGCATGCCGGCATCCACCCGGCGGCGCAGCCGCCCCCTGTCCAGGGTGTGCACCCTGGCGGCCAGGGCCGGCACCAGCGTCAGGGAGATGGCCAGCGACGCCAGGATGGACGCAGAGATGGTGTAGATCAGCTCCCGGAACAGCAGTCCGGTCAGACCCCCGATGAACAGGAACGGCAGCACCGCCGCCAGGTTGGTGCTGGTGGAGGCGACGATGGCGCTGTTGACTTCCTGCGCGGCGTGCGTTCCGGCGGCGAGGTCCCCCTCGCCCTGGCGCTGGTGACGGTAAATGTTCTCCAGCATCACGATGGTATTGTCCACGATCAGCCCGACGCCCAGCGCCAGGCCGCCCAGGGTCATGATGTTCAGCGTCAACCCACCAAGACCCATGATCACGAAGGTCACCATGATCGCGATGGGAATGGCGCTGCCGATGATGAGGGTGCGGCGCAGGTTGCCGAGAAAGACGTAAACCACCGCCATGGCGAGCAGCGCGCCGCTGATGGCCGCCATGCCCGAGTTCGACAGGGCCTGGCGGATATAGATGGACTGGTCGGACACGCCGCGGATGCGGATGTCCTCCGGGATGAGCCCTTCGGCCGCCAGCCAGTCGAGCCGCTGTGCGACGGCATCGGCGACGGCGACGGTGTTGGCGGTCGGCTGCTTCTGGATAGAGAGCTTGATGCCGGGCTCCCCGTTGACACGCACGCGCAGGCGCTCGTCCTCGTGGGTATCGATGACTTCGGCCACCTCCTGCAGATTGATCAGACCGCCCTGCTGGAGCCGCAGCGGCAGTTCGGCGATCTGTTCCACGCTGGTGAAACGCCCGCTGATGCGCCCGGGCAGCTCCTGGCTCGTCATTCTCAGGCGGCCCGCCGGGTCTTCGCGGTTGCCCCGCTGCAAGGCATCGATGACATCCTGCATGGTCAGTCCCACGCCGGCGAGACGCTGCTGGTCGGGCAGCACCTGGATCTCGCGGATGAGTCCGCCGCCGACCTCAGCGGCAGCCACGCCGGGCAGGTTGATGAACCATTTGCTGAATACGTCATCTACCCAGCTGCGCAGCTCGACCGGGTCGCGCAGCGGCGAACTCACCACAAATTCCAGCACCGGTATCTGCGCGGGGTCACGTTTGTAGATGATTGGCGGATCCTGGGTTTCGGGCAGGAAGCGCTTGGCCCGGTCGAGGCGGGTGCTGGCATCACGCAGTGCAATATCGATGTCCTTGCCATACTCGAACGACAAATCCACCGACACCGCGCCTTCACCGGTGCGCGACTGCACGCCGATGGCATCCTCGGTAATCGCAAGCTGCTCCTCCAGCTGCCGGGTGAACTGGTCCTCCATCACCGTGGCCGGCACGCCTGGACTGAGGATGCGCACGCGCACCTCGGGATAAATCAGGTGCGGGTGCAGGTCGATGGCGAGCCGGGAAAAGGCGAATACGCCCAGCACGATGACGGCCAGCGCGATCATGGTGACGCCGACGGGGTGGCGTATCGACCATGACGCCAGTCCCCCGGTGCGTGCAGACGGTGCGGGCATCTTAGGAGCCTGTCCGAGTTATGGGGACCGACGCGAGAAAGTGGCACGACGAGAACAGATGTGCGCAAATTCGAGGAGAATAGTGTGCACAATTTAACGTGGAGTTGCGTGCATACGGGCCGTCGTGGCGCTTTCGCAGCAGGTTCATCATAGCTCGGACAGGCTCCTAGGGCGTGGCGCGCTCGACGCGCTTCACCGGCTTGCCCGGTATCAGATTGAGAAACCCGCGGGTAACGACCTTCTGCCCGTCTTCCAGACCCTGTCGGATCTCGACCTTCTCCCCGAGACGCAGGCCACTGGTAACATCCACGCGCTGCGCCCGACCCTCGCCATTCACGATGTACACGTACTCGCTGTTTTCATCCCGGCGCAGCGCGGAGAACGGGATCACCCGGCGACGCGCCGCCCGGGTACTGAGTTCCACCCGGCAGAGCTGCCCCGGCGCGGCCCCTGCGGGGACCGGGGCGATCTCCACCTCGATGGTGCCGCGGCGGGTCACCGGGTCGAGCGTCGGATAGATGCGGATGATATGGCCTTCGTAAACCCGGTCGCCCAGGGCATCGATGCTTACTCTCGCGACATCGCCGACGGTCAGGTCGGGCAGGATGAGCTCGGAGACCGGCAGTTCCGTCACCAGCGACGAGGGGTCGGAGATGGTGAGCAGGTGCTGGTTGCGCTCCGCCACGTTACCCGGCTCCGAAAGTCGCTCGCTCACCACCCCGTTCAGGGGACTTTCGATGGTGGTGTAGCCCAAGCGGGTCTTCAGCAGCTGTTCGTCGGCCTCGGAGACCTCGAGCTGGGTCTGGGCGCGGGCGTATTCATCCTCGGAAACGAGTTTCTTGCCGCGCAGTTCCTTCAGGCGGTTGAGATTCTGTTCCGCCTGCTTGCGCGTGGCGGCGGCCCGGGCGAGCTGTGCCCTGATGAGCGCATCGTCCAGCCTCACCACCACGTCGCCCGTCTTCACCCGGTCACCCTCGTAGACCGGCAGCGCGGTGATGCGCCCTTCTTCCTGGGTATAGATTTTGACCTCGCGCAGGGCACGCAGCGTGCCCGTACGGGTGCGTACCACGCTGAGACTGTCGCTGACCACCGGCGCGGTCTCGACCAGATGCACCGGTTCGCCCTTCTCCGCGACCGCTTCGGGTTCCGGCCCGCACCCCGACAGCCACGCCACCGCGCACACAAGGAGCAGGGCCCTGAACAGGTGGCGAAAACGTTGTGACAGGCGGATGGTCATTGCATAGGGGGATGGTTTGAGTATCTCAAGGATGCGCTGATTATACCCATTACAGCAAGATCACCGGGGATGGGGAAAAGCTCTACCTTATGGAAGGGGATCAATCCTTCAATGGGTAGCCCTTGTCTGTCAGATCCCCGGGCAGCCCGCGCAAGGCGCCTGGTCTGTTGGATAATCTCGTCAACTTGTCCAGCCACTGCTGCTTTGTTTTTCTGATCAAAGTCGCCGGTTCGAAGAAGTAGCTGGCGTTATCCTCGGTAAGGATGAAAGGCGCCGCCCCTCGCATGCCAGCTGACAACTCTTGAGCAGCGTCCAGGTACGATGATTGCCCTCGACTCGCGCTGCGGTTTACCCAGCCAGGAAAATACAAAACTTCCGGATCCGTCCAACGTCTGCCCTGCACGGACGACCAGCGAAGGACTGCTACACAGCAAGTCCGGACGTTCCCCCCCTACTAACGCATTCTGGCTGTCAGAACTTGCCATTTTACGCCGCACGGTTTGCGGGACGTTGGGCGCTGTACTGAAGCGGGTAATGCAGCGGTTGTGGCCCAACCCAGAGGAAAGACGAGAGAAAGCGCGCGTGCCTCCAGACTTTGATATTCGTCTGCGAGTCGCTTTCTGGACGGCTTGTCACCCGGCCATATTGACGCTAGAATATTTTATATTTTGATAATATTAGAATTATGGAAGAGAGAGACGTCATCAACGCCCTGGCTGCACTGGCCCAGCCGCACCGACTCAAGGCCTTTCGTGCCCTGGTCGTTGCCGGCCGGGAGGGCTTGACACCGGGAACCATCGCGGGGGATCTCGAGGTCCCGGCAGCCACCCTGTCTTTCCACTTGAAGGAGCTGATGCATGCGGGTCTGGTTACGCAGGAACGCAGTGGTCGTAACCTGATCTACCGGGCCGAGTACGCATGCATGAACGGTGTGCTGGCTTACCTCACAGACAACTGCTGCCAGGGCCAGGCCTGCCTGGACGAGGTGGCAGCCAACTGCAACTGTTAAAGGAGTTAATCGTGAAACGTTTTCATGTCCATCTGCACGTCGATGATCTGCAAGCCAGTATCGGCTTCTACTCGCGGCTGTTCTCGGCGCAACCGGCACGCATCGAGGCTGATTATGCCAAGTGGATGCTGGAAGACCCGCGCGTGAATTTCGCCATCTCAACACGGGGTAGCAGGCCGGGGCTGGATCACCTTGGGTTCCAGACCGATAGCACAGAGGAACTCGATAATCTCAAGCAGGCCGCCGGGAGCGCCGAGATGGCGCTGATTGACGAGGGCGCAACGACCTGCTGCTACGCCAGGAGTGAGAAACACTGGATCATCGATCCACAGGGCATCCCCTGGGAGCATTTCCACACCCTCGGTAACATTGCGGTGTTCAACGAGCAACAGCAAGCCACCGAGAGCGGCGCCTGCTGCACTCCGGTTCGGGGCAAGCCGGTCGGCATTCCGGTCAAGTCTCAGTCCTCATGCAGATGAAGACCTGAACACGAGGGGGCACACAGGAAACCATCGCGAATCGACTACAGAATCAAGGTTGCCGCGCCGTGACTGAAACGGTCCTTGAACTGCTGATGTCGCTTACGCATGTATTGTTGCACCGGTTGTCCATATAAACCGAACTCAATAGAACTGGCTACAAATAAGCATTATGACGACCAATGTATTGATCCTTTGTACCCATAACTCGGCGCGCAGCGTGTTGAGCGAAGGCATGCTCAACTACTGGGCACACAGGCTCGGTAAGGATGTTCACGCCTACAGCGCAGGCAGCGAGCCCAGCGGCCGCCTGAATCCCTTTGCCATCGACGTGTTAATCAAGGCCGGTATTGATACATCGAATTATCGCAGCAAAAGCTGGGACGAGTTCACCGGCCCCGATGCACCACAGATGCGCATGGTGATCACCGTCTGCGACAGCGCCGCCGCCGAGATATGTCCCTACTGGCCCGGCAGTCCCGTGAAAGTGCACTGGGGTTACCCGGACCCGTCGAATGCGCGTGGCAACGATGAGAGCAGGCGTCAGGCCTTTGAGCTGACTCGCCAGGCCATCGGCTACCGGATGCTTCAACTGCTGCAGTTGCCATTGGATCAACTGAATGATGCCGAACTTCAGAGTGCTCTCACCGAGATCTACAACCACTGACCACGATGATTCCAGAGGATCGATAGCATGATAGCCCAGTGTGAAATCACCGCCAGGCATGCGGTCGGCGCGCCGATGAATCCTCGTCGATATCCAGTGCATGCAATAGACGCTCACGCAGTTGTCCGGGATTTTTCGAAATCAACTCCGGCGGCACACCGATCTTCTTTTCAAGTCGCTCGAGACTTTCGAGACCATATGACACCATGAACGGATGCATACCGGAACCGGTAGCCGCGACGAAGTCCTTTTTCTCGTCGCCACAGGCGTAGGCGCGCTCCGGGTTGATTTTGTAATAGTCGCGGATGCTGCGGAATCGGCCTATCTTGTCTTCCTTCAACGGAAGATGGACGAAAAAGTCAAAAGCGTCAGGGTCTACCCCGTTGCGTCTGAAAACGTGCTGCAAGGTAACCAGCGGATCGAGTGTGATATTGCGCGACACCACGCCTACGCGTAATGAAGGTGCGGCAATCAGTTTTTCGATCATTCCGGCAATGCCGGCATACAACACGCCTTCCTCACGGTAGATTTCCGTGAGCGTCTTGATCAGTGCCTTGCGCTTTTTCCTGCTCATCTGCTGGCGCAGGTTAACGGGAAATTCCTTCAGCCCACCAAGATATTTGAAAATATTATGGCGCTTCTGAAAGCGTATCAGGTCGCCAAGGCCCATACTATGAAGCGCGAAGGTTTTGCCAATGGCGTCAAAGGCATTAATCGTCGTGCCGTCTGCGTCCAGCACCACAAGACGTTCATTTTTGTAATCCATTGGCAATATGGCTGAAATGTTTAGCCTCGCATCAAGATTCTACCCGATACCATGGGTCGGCCGCCCCTTATGATCTCACTGGCAGCCCCTGACTACCTAAACATATGAAATTTCGGATGGGTTATCACCAGGAATTTCAGGGCAACAAAAAAATCAGGGTTAGGAAATAACAGGCCCTAGTAAGGGCGGTACGCTTCCGATACCCGCGACAATAAATCACTGCTCGCCTCCACTACCGTGCACGCGACTGTCGACCTGATTGCCATCGGCAGCATCGACGGGAGCTACGAGGATCTCGCTACCCAAACCGCCGACCCGCTGGAAAACGGTGTCCCGGGTAACCGTCTTGGCGGTATCGGCTCGGACCTCGCCTATGCCGATCGTGCGTTTGCGCTTATTATCAAGGATGATTTCATGTACTTCCTGCAGGTCGATTTATGTCAGTGATAATTTCAAACGCTGAGGCGACCTTACTCAGGGTTGTTTTATATGCGCGATACCAATCTCCCTCGGCCTCATGTAATTCGTCAGCATATTCCTCCAGTTCGTGAACCTGCGCCATTTGGGCGTAGGTGAGATGGCAATAACGATCCCAAATCTCTGACGGAAGCAAGGACCTGATCCATTCAGCGATGTCGGTCTGTGTCGGTTGAACATGACTCATGGAGTATTCCTCCAATGTTTGATATTTGTGCATCGTACAATGCTCTCGCCATCGGAGATGGCGGAACATCCCACAGCGGGTATGGCTTTCAGTCACAATCACATACCAGTCGAATTATAGTAGCCGACTATCCGACCATCACACTAGCACCCACTGGCACCGCCCAGGACCACACCAATCGTCGTCGACCAGTGCGCGATTTTCACCTATAATTCATGTATAAACAGCGTATTACATGTGCGATCTGCTGTGTAACTTGATCGGCATGGATATGTCAGGAGACGGGGCGACAGACAACCGCGGTAATGCCGCTATGGCATTCTCGATCCGCTCAACCACGACCTTGTGTCCTGTCGAGCCAACCAGACCGGGTATATCAATCCTTCAGCAGGTAACTGTTGTCTGCCTGGACCTCGAGCAGCCGTGCGAGGCGTTTGGTCATTTTGGGTAATCTGAGCAGATTGTCCAGTCCACGCTTCTTTCTTTTCTTGATCAGAGTCGCCGGCTCGAAGAAGTGGCTGGCGTTATCCACGCTGAGGACGAAAGGCGGCCGCCCCTCGCGTGCCAGCAGATAACTCATGAGCAGTGCGCCGGTACGGTGATTGCCCTCGACATATAACTGCGGTTGACTCAGTACGCGGGTGAACACGCCCGCGGCGCGGCGCCACACCGTGGCATTCTGATGCACGTCCAGCCACTCCATCAGCGCCCCTACACCACCGCCATCAGTCTCGTAAAAATGCTGTTCGGTGAGTCTGAGTTGCCGTGCGGAACAATCCTGCCGCCTGCTGTCATCACCACACAGCACAACCCTGTTGAGTTCCAGAAGGCGTGTGGACTTGCCCATTCTGAACAAATCGATGCCCTTCGCCAGGCAGTCATCAACACGACGATAGCCGGCAACCATATTCGCCACGACTTCATCGGTCAGCGGATCGCGTCTGGAACTCAGGCCGGCGTTGATACGGGGAAATTCACGCTGTACCGATGCCAGGGAAGCCTCGATGGCGAGGATATTCAGACGATGGTTACTGGCCATGACCACGCCGGCGGGCCAGCGACTACAGGCCGGGACTTCACGCTCGTCCCGCGCATGTTTCCTGTTAGTGGATTTCATTCAGCGCCAGACGTGCGCGATGAATCAGACTGTCAGCAAGAGGAATATACCCCATCTCTTCGGCGAGGGTCTGGCCTTCCCCCAGTCCCCAGTCTACCGCCTGCCTGAGCGCGGCAGCCTTTCCGGGAGCGGAGTAGGTCTTGTTGAGCAATAACCAGGTGAGACTGACAATGGGATAGGCGCTTCTGCCGGGCGGGTCGGGCAGGAACAGACGCAAGTCATCCGGGATATCCTCCGCGGCGGCGTCCAGCGCCGCCTTGCCGCCGGCGGCGCCCGGCGCCACAAACTCGCCTGCCTGATTCTCAATCACCGCCATCGGCAGTCCAAGCCGCCAGGCAAAGCCGTATTCCAGGTAACCAATGGAGTATTCGGTTATCTTGAGCCGCTGGGCGACACCTTCGTTCCCTAACGCAATCATGGCGCCGCCGGGCCAGTCGATCAGCTTGCCGGTGCCGGGACCATCGCGCCAGGCATCGCTGACCATACTGAGGTGCTTGGTAAAAGCGAACGTCGTACCGCTGCTGTCCCGGCGCGCAACAACCTGGATCCGCTTCGACGGTAAATGGATACCCGGGTTTGCCGCGACAATTCGCGGGTCATTCCAGCGTGAAATCCTGCCGAGGAAGATATTAACGTAGACATCCCGGGGCAGACGCAACTCACCGCTGACATCCGGTATGTGGTAGGCGATGACCACCTCGCCGGCGGTCACGGGTACCAGCTTGACGCCCCGCCCCGCGGGGGGCTGAACGCGTGTTCGACGCCTTATTACGGTCAGAATCTGGGCCGTCCGATCACTCGGGCGATGATGTTGAAGACAAGGACGATAAATACCAGCATCAGGGAGGCTGCCCAGGCCAGTTCAATCTGATTGTCGAAAGGCATGCCCGAGAAATTGTAGATGAGAATCGACATCGACGCGGTGGGCTCTGCGAGTTCGGAAATATAGTAATTGCTGAACAGCGCGGTAAACAGCAAGGGCGCGGATTCTCCCGCCGCTCCGGCGACCGCCAGAATCACCCCGGTAAGTACCCCTGGCAGGCTGGTGGGCAACACTACCTTCCAGATGACCTGGCTGCGGGTGCAGCCCATCCCGAAAGCAGCGTCCTTCATCCGCTGGGGCACCTGTTTCATCGCCTCCTCGGCCGCAAGTGTCACCGTTGGCAGCATCAGGACGGCCAGCGCGATACCGCCTGCCCAGGCCGAATAGCTGCCCATCCACAGCACCATGGTGGCGTAGGCGAACACGCCGGCAAGTATGGAAGGGAAACCGGTGAGGACCTTGGACAAGAACCTTGCAGTCGCCGCGACCTTGCTTTGCGGGGCGAGTATCCCCAGATACAGGGCCGCCAGAATACCTATGGGAACGCTCAGTGCGGCGCCGATACCCACCATCACCAGGGTGCCGGCAATGGCGTTGCCAAATCCGCCACCCATCTCGAATCCGGCAGGTGGAAGCGCAGTCAGCGCCTCCCAGTCCAGCCGGGCGCCGCCGTTAATCAACAGCTTGTAGATGACCGAGAACAGGGGAACGCTGGCGAGAACGGCCGCAACCCAGGTGAGCCCGGTGAGTATCAGGCTTTTTATCGCCCGGATTTCGAGGAACTGCCTCTCCAGCTTCGGCAGTTTTGCTGGAATACTGACAGCACCCAGATCGGTATCGCTCATTTGGCACCTTCGAACTTGCGCATCGTGTACTGCTGAATGGCCAGCCCGACCACGTTGACCAGGAAGGTGATGGCGAGCAATACCAGCGCCGCGTACATCAGCGCCCGGACTTCGATCTCCCCGGCCTCCGGAAAGTTGGAAGCCAGCAGCGAGGCCAGCGTGTTGGCCGGCGAGAACAGCGACAGACTGATCTGATTGCTGTTGCCGATGAGCATGGCCAGGGCCATGGTTTCTCCCAGAGCGCGTCCGAAACCCAGCACCAGCGCCGCCAGAATGCCGGAGGACGCCGTCGGCAGCATCACCTTGAGGATCGCCTCCCAGCGGGTGGTGCCCATGCCGAAGGCTGCTTCTTTGACCTTGTAGGGAATCCGCCGGAAAGCATCCGCCGAAATGGCCGCCACCGTGGGCAGGATCATAATGGCAAGGACCAGGGCGGCCGGCGCCATGCCTGGTCCACTGAGGTCAGTCCCGAACAGCGGAAACCAGCCCAGGTGTTCGTGCAGCCAGTCCGCCCAGGGCCGGATCAGCGGGATCAGCACATAGATACCCCACAAGCCAAAGACGACCGAGGGGATGGCTGCAAGCATTTCCACGATGGTACGAAACACCGCCGCCAGCCGGGCGTGAATAAAACCCTGGGTGAGAAAGATGGCGATGGCGATACCGAAAACACCGCCCAGAAACAGGGCCAGCAGCGAGCTGTAGAGCGTCCCCCAGATTTCCGGCAACACGCCGAATGCGGCCTTGTTGGTGTCCCAGGTGGTACCGGTGATGAAGCTGAGACCGTAGTCCTGTATGGCCGGCCAGGCCCTGCCGCCCAGTTCCCAGAAAATATAGCCTACCAATGCAATGATCAGTAGCGCACAGGCATAGGCAATAGCGCGGAACAGGGAATCACCGAGAAAGTCTGCCGCACTGGGGGGGCCTGAGACAGAACCTGAGGTGGCGGCTGCGGAAAACGTATCGTTGGCCATAGTGAACTCAAACGTTAGGAAAGCAGCTGCGAACCGGGTGGCCAGGAGCGTGACCACCCCTATGACAAAATCACAGCTTGCCGTGGCCTACTGCACCATCTGCGCAACCGTGCGCACGCGTTCCACGACGTTGTCAGGCAGCGGAATGTATCCCATGGCATCGGCGGATTTCTGGCCGGTGGTCAGGCAATACTCCACCAGCTCGCGCAAGGCCTTGGCCTTTTTATCGTCCTGATCTTTATAGAGTAGCAACCAGGTGAAGCTGGCAATGGGGTAGGCATCGGCACCGGCCGGGTCGGTCACCCAGACGCGCAGGTCCGGCACATCGCTACCCGGCAGGTCGCCAGCCGGGAATTCGGCGCTGGCAAGCGCCGCCGCGCCACTCTCGGATCCGGGTGCTACGTATTTGCCGGACTTGTTTTCCAGCCTGGCCGTCGGCGCTTTGGTCAGCTTGGCAAAGCCATACTCGATATAACCGATGGCGCCGGGGGTTTGTTTGATGGTGGCGGTAACACCGTCGTTCTTCGGTGCCTTGACGATCTTGCCGGACTTCGGCCAGTTGGGGGCCTTGGCCTGCCCTACCGTGTTCTTGAAGTCCTCGCTGATGGCCGCCAGGTGACCGGTGAACACATAACTGGTCCCGCTGGAGTCGGAACGCACCACCACGGTGATGTCCTCATCCGGCAATTTCACTCCGGGATTGGCCGCGACAATGCGCGGGTCGTTCCACTTGCTGACCTTGCCCGTGAAGATTGCGGGGTACACATCCCGCGGCAACTTGAGCTGGTCCACAACCTTCAGATTGTAGGACAGTACCACCTCACCGGCGGTCATGGGCAGCAGCACCACACCGCCCTTTACCTCGCCGATCTCCTTGTCGTTCACGGCTGCGTCACTGGCGGCAAAATCAACAGTCTCATTGATGAAATCCTGGATACCGGCCCCGCTGCCCTTGGACTGGTAGTCTACCCGCACCCCCTGGGTGGCAGCGCTGAAATCCTTGAACCATTTGGCATAGAGGGGCGCCGGAAAGCTCGCTCCCGAACCGATCAGCTTGAGATCAGCCGAGGCCTGGGCAGAAAATACCAGCCCTGAAATCAGGCAAGTAAAAAAATGGTTGTTAATCGTGTGGACCGTGCCATGACTGTGGATGCTCCTGATCGGTTGACGAGTTTGGTGGAATGGATCTGGATCTGGAATACATGTATTAGCTTGAAATTATGTGTTTCGAATATTAGCGTTTTATTAGGATCAGATCATTTGCTTACAACGGGATTAATACTACGCTGACGCGAAACGCGCGATGCGAAGCTGTCCATGGTGAGCGATGCAGATTACAGGAATGTGACAGGAAGGGATTGGACAGTTTACCCGGTGGCGGCACGCAGGGTGCCGGACTTCGAGGCCAGTACCGGGTTCGTCCGTATGTGAAGGCAATCCGAACCCGGGTTACACCGTATATTTCAGGCGAACCTGGACGACACTCCAAGCATTCCAAGTCTGCGTTCAATGTGAACAAGGGCATCCCTGATTTTCCTGCGCTTTACGGAGTCAAGTTCCTGGTATCGCAGCCAGACGCAGTTACCGTTCAACATAAAGGGATAGTGATCCCATGGATGCGGCCAGGGGATACCATCCGCTTCCTGCTCGATACTGAGTTGCAGAATAATTTCTGACGCGACGCGCATGAGCATTACCTTTCTGTTTTTCCGAAAAGCGCAGCAAGACCTGATGAGATACTTGCTTAAACCCGGAACCTGATAAAAAGTTCCCGACCCCAGCGGTCATGCTACAGGTGATTTGTTAGGGAAATTTTAAAACCGGTATTTAGCGCGTCTCGCGCAAGCCCATGCCGCCGAACCGGATATCGGGTAAGCCCTGATGCCATTGAGTACGCACCGGGTAGCCGCCCAATGGCATGCCCAGGGACGCGCCGGTTTCCTCATCCCGGGTACTGCACCCGTGGCATGAATGGGATGTTGACTATGACTCCGGCTAACTCCCGGACCTCATGGTGACAAAAGACACGCCGGACCGGATGTGACTGGTGATCTTGATATAAGTCAAGGACGCCAGGTCGGCCCGGTCGGGATAATGCGCGCAATGCGGGGTACCTGCTGCGCAACAATCGAAAGCAATCCACGCCGGCAACAGGGATGAAAGGCCGCATTTACAAATCCGGTGACGATGTCGCGGTAACCGGCATGTTGTCGTGTTCGGCCACGATTACCATTAATTACCAACGATAACCGACCGCATGTCCATGAAATCGAGGGCAGTGCACGAGATCAGGCCTGTAACCCGCGGCAGCGCCCGGAAGCACGCGATGTGGCGTGCGCTCCGGCACCACCTTCCACGGCTGCTGCTCGCGCTGCTGACAAGTGCTGCATTCACTGCCGCCGGGGCCGACATCGTTTCCGATCTCGCCCGAACGTTCTTCCCGCAGGCCGACCAGGTTGGTGCGTTCGAGGGTGACCCCCTGGCCGCACCCGTCTACCATGAGGGAGAACTGCTGGGCTATGTGCTGCGCACCACAGACGTCGTGCAAATTCCGGCCTACTCCGGTAAACCCGTCATGCTCCTTGTCGGTTTCGATCTCGCGGGCAGACTCACCGGACTGGAGGTCATCAAGCACGAGGAACCGATTCTCGTCGTGGGTGTCTCCGAACAGGACCTGAAGCATTATGCCGACCAGTACCGCGGCGTTTCCGTGCTCGACAAGGTGAAAATCGGCGGCGCGCCGCGCGATGGGTACGTGACCGTCGACGGCATCACCGGGGCGACCATTACCGCCATGGTCATGAACGCCACGGTCATGCGCTCGGTGCAACAAGTGGCCAAGTCGCGCGGTGTACCGGTGACGACCACGGGACCGGCCAGGGGACAGGAAGCGGCTAATCATGACACGCCCGGAACAACGGGTGGACAACCGGCGCCGGTGTGGTGGCTCGGCGCCAGTAGCGAACCCTTCTGGGTCTCGGTATGGCGCGAGCGCGCCTGGCAGATCGCCGTACTGACGGTCGCGCTGTTCGTGCTGACTCTGATCCTGCTGTTCCAGGACTGGCTAACGCGCCGGCCCCGCCTGCTGACATATATCCGGACTGGCTACCTGGTCTTTACCCTGTTCTTCATCGGCTGGTACACACTGGCGCAGCTCTCGGTCATCCATGTACTGACCTTCATCAACGCCATCCTGCACCAGTTTTCCTGGGAAGCCTTCCTGGTCGACCCGCTGATCTTCATCCTCTGGGCCTTCGTGGCGCTGACGCTGCTGCTGTGGGGGCGCGGTGTCTATTGTGGCTGGCTTTGCCCCTTCGGCGCCCTGCAGGAACTGCTTCATCAGCTGGCGCAGCGCCTGAAACTTCCGGCCTGGAACTTTCCGGATGTGGTTCACGAGCGACTGTGGGCGGTGAAGTACGTGATCTTCGTCGCCCTGTTCGGCCTGTCGTTGCAGTCCATCGGCCATGCCGCCAAGGCCGCCGAGGTCGAGCCCTTCAAAACGGCCATCGTACTGCACTTCCAGCGGGACGGGATCTACCTGATCTATGCCCTGGGTCTGATCGCTATCGCGGTCTTCAATCGCAAGTTCTATTGCAAATACCTCTGTGCCCTGGGCGCTGCCCTGGCGATCCCGGCGCCGCTGCGAATCTTCGACTGGCTGCGCCGGCGCAAGGAATGCGGACGCCCCTGCCAGATCTGCGAGAAACAGTGCGAGGTACAGGCGATCCGGCCCACCGGCGAAATCAACCCCAACGAATGCCACTACTGCCTGGATTGCCAGGTGACCTACTGGAACGAGGTCCGCTGCCCACCGCTCGCCGATAAACGCCGGCGCCGGGAACAGAGCCGGCAGGCGCTCGATCGCATCATGATCTCACCGGACAGCGGTACCCCCGTTAGCACCGTGGGCAAGGATGCCTGAAGGCTCGCGGAAATTCCGGTCTTGACCTATGTCAAGGAGCACCGCCGCGCGGAGTTTGTAGTATCGCCTCTTACGAGACCCCGACCAGGAGGAATAACGACGATGAACGACATAACGAAACGAATCGCGCGCACCATGGCGCTGGGCATGTTCTCGCTTGTCGCGGTTGGGGCCAACGCCGCCGACGAATCCGGACATCCTGGCACGACGCCGGGAGAAATGCGCTACAAAGGTGCTCCGGTTCCCTTGCAGGAAGGTTCGAAGGACGTGATAACGCCCGGCGCCCCGGTTCTGACCGAAGCCGAGTTTACGAGGGCAAAGCAGATCTACTTCGAACGCTGTGCCGGCTGCCACGGCGTGCTGCGCAAGGGCGCGACCGGCAAACCGCTGACACCGGACATCACTCAACCCAAGGGTATGGATTACCTGAAGGTATTCATCAATTTCGGCTCCCCGGCGGGCATGCCGAACTGGGGCTCATCAGGCCAGCTCACCGAGGAGGAAGTCACCCTCATGGCCAAATACCTGATGAACGAGCCGCCGATACCGCCGGAGTTCGGCATGAAGGAGATGAAAGCAACCTGGAAGGTCCTGGTACCGCCGGAGGATCGTCCCAAAAAGAAAATGAACAACTACAACCTCGACAATCTGTTCTCGGTAACGTTGCGCGATGCCGGGCAGATCGCCCTGATCGATGGCGATACCAAACAAATCATCAATGTAATCGACACCGGCTATGCGGTGCACATCTCGCGCTATTCCGCCTCGGGTCGCTACCTGTACGTGATCGGGCGCGACGGGCTGCTCAACCTGATCGATCTGTGGATGGAAAAGCCCGACAACGTCGCGGTACTCAAGATCGGACTGGAGGCGCGGTCCGTCGAGACCTCCAAGTACAAGGGCTGGGAGGACAAGTACGCCGTCGCGGGTTCCTACTGGCCACCGCAGTACGTGATCATGGACGGCGACACCCTGGAGCCGCTGAAGATCGTCTCCACCCGCGGCATGACCGTCGATACCCAGGAATACCATCCGGAGCCGCGCGTAGCGGCGATTGTTGCCTCACATGAACATCCCGAGTTCATCATCAACGTGAAGGAAACCGGCAAGGTGTTGATGGTGAATTATGAGGATATCGATAACCTCAAGGTCACCGAGATCCCCGCCGCGCGCTACCTGCATGACGGCGGCTGGGACTCGACCCAGCGTTATTTCCTGACGGCGGCCAACAAGTCCAACAAGATCGCGGTGATCGACTCCAAGGACGACAATCTGGAAGCGCTGGTTGATGTCACCGAGATCCCGCACCCGGGACGCGGCGCGAACATCAAGGATCCGAAATACGGACCGGTCTGGGTCACCAGCGCGCTCGGTAACGAAAATGTGACCATGATCGGCACCGACCCGAAGGGCCACAAGGCGAATGCCTGGAAGGTGGTGCGCACGCTGAAGGGCCAGGGCGGCGGATCGCTGTTCGTCAAGTCGAACCCCAGGTCGAACAACCTGTGGGTGGATTCGCCACTCAACCCGGATGCGAAAATCAGCCAGAGCGTCGCGGTCTACGACGTGAACAACCTCGAGAAGGGCTATGAGGTATTGCCGATCGCCGAATGGGCAGGCCTGGGCGAGGGACCGAAGCGCGTCGTACAGCCGGAATACAATGCCGCCGGCGACGAGGTCTGGTTCTCGGTCTGGAGCGGCAAGGATGAGGAATCCGCCATCGTGGTGGTGGATGACAAGACCCGCACGCTGAAGACGGTGATCAAGGACAAGCGGCTGGTGACGCCGACCGGCAAGTTCAACGTCCGCAACACCATGAACGACATCTACTGAGGCGACACATTGCGGGGAGGAGATACGACGCTCCTTCCCGCAGCCTGGACCCGCAATAAATACTGGCCTGGTCATGACTCAAACATTGATTCATATCGTCGGCGTCATGATGACGCTGACGGGCAAATCCGACGGGTTAAGGCCCGTTATCCATCAGATGCAATTTCGCCATGCGTAGCTCCTGCCTGCTGCTATGCGCCTGTCTGCTGCCGGGCGGTGCCGCCGCCGCGGAAGCGCTGACCACCGAACGCCAGGCGGAACTGCACAACCTCCTGCTCCAGGACTGCGGCTCCTGTCACGGCATACGCCTGACCGGCGGCCTCGGACCCGCACTGACGCCGCAGGCCCTGCAGGGAAAACCACGCGAACAGCTGATCGCGACGGTGAGCGGGGGACGCCCCGGAACTCCCATGCCGCCGTGGAAACCGCTGCTGAGCCAGTCCGATATTGCCTGGCTGGTGGACTACATGATCGGAGGAGAAAAACGCCCGTGAGATTTCTGCTGTCCCTAATTTTGCTGCTCATCGCCCTCCCCGCGTCCGCACAGCCACGCGGCACGGGTGATCTCGGTGTCGTCGTGGAACGCGCCAGCGGGCAGCTGCTGGTCATTGAGCACAGCACCGACACGCGCCTCGCGGAAGTCGACGGGCTCGGCGACCTGTCGCACGCATCGGTGGTGTTCTCCCGCGATGAACGCTACGCCTACGTATTTGGCCGCGACGGCGGCCTGACCAAAGTGGATCTTTTGAGCGGTGCCCTCGTCAAGCGCATTCTGCAGTCGGGCAACAGCATCGGCGGCGCCATCTCCCAGGACGGCCGTCTCGTCGCCGTTTCCAACTACGAACCCGGCGGCGTGAGGGTATTTGACGCCGAAACGCTCGAACCGGTGGCCAACATCCCGGCCGAATACCAGCCGGGCAGGCTCTCCAAGGTCGTTGGGCTGGTGGACGCCCCGGGCAACCGCTTCGTCTTCAGTCTCTATGACGCCGACGAGGTCTGGATTGCGGATCTGACCGATCCGCACAAGCCGGCGATCACCCGCTTCAGGAACATCGGGCGCGCGCCCTACGATGGACTGATCACCCCCGATGGACGCTACTACATCGCCGGACTGTTCGGCGAAGACAGCCTGGCGCTGCTCGATCTGTGGCATCCGGAAAACGGCGTCCGCCGGATTCTTGCCGGCTACGCGGCCCACGATGAGAAGTTGCCGGTCTACAAGATGCCGCACCTGGAAGGCTGGACGCTCGCCGGCACACAAACCTTCCTGCCCGCGGTTGGTGAACACAAGGTGCTGGTGGTTGATACCACCACCTGGCAGCAGGTGGCTGCCATCCCGGTGTATGGCCAGCCGGTATTCGTCATGGCGCGCCCGGACGGGCGGCAGGTCTGGGTCAACTTCGCCCATCCGGACAACGACACCGTGCAGGTCATCGATGCCGAATCGCATGCCGTCATCAAAACCCTTAAGCCCGGCAAGGCGGTGCTGCACATGGAGTTCACGCCGCGCGGCGAGAAGATCTGGGTGTCGGTGCGCGATGACGACCGCGTCGAGATCTACGACACACGCACCCTGGAGAAGACCGGCGAACTGCCGGCGGCCAAACCGAGCGGCATCTTCTTTACCGACCGGGCCCACCGCACCGGACTGTGACTATGGAACCGTTGACTGAAAGACTGCTCAACGACTTTCAGCACGATTTCCCGCTGAGCCCCACGCCCTTTGCGCAGATCGCACGACGGCTCAACACGAACACGGTCGTGGTGCTGGCACGGTTGCGGGAGCTGCAATTCCAGGGAGCGGTAAGCCGCGTCGGACCGGTGTTCCGGCCCAACACCATCGGTGCCAGCACTCTCGCCGCCATGCAGGTGCCGGCCGCGGAGCTGGAATCGGTAGCCAGCGTGGTGAACGGTTTTGCGGAGGTGAATCACAATTACGAACGTGAACACCGCTACAACCTGTGGTTCGTGGTCACGGCCGCGGACCAGGCCGCGCTCGCGGAGACGCTCACACGGATAACACAACAAACCGGACATGCCGTGCTCTCTCTGCCGCTGGTGCGGGATTATCACATCGATCTCGGATTCCGCATGTCACTGGCGGATCATGCATTGTTGCCTGACATTGGCTTGGCGACCGCAACCACTGCGAACGACAGGGAGAGCAAGGCCGTGCAGGGCGCTGCCGAGGACCTGATCGAGGCCATCCAGGCGGGGTTCCCGCTGGTTACGCGGCCCTACCGGGTAATCGGTGCACGCCTCGGTATAACGGAGCAGGCCGTGATCGGGCGGCTGCGCGCGATGATCGACGCCGGCATCATCAAGCGACTCGGCGTTGTGGTCCGCCATCACGAACTGGGCTACCGCGCCAATGCGATGGTGGTGTGGGACGTACCCGATGAGCGGGTTGAACACATCGGTCGGCAGCTTGGTGATATCGACTGCGTCACGCTCTGCTACCAGCGCCCGCGGCGCCTGCCGGACTGGCCCTACAATCTCTTCTGCATGGTGCATGCTCAGGACCGCGACGAGGTACTCGCCTGCATCGCCCGCCTGGTGGAGGCACTCGCGCTCGGCAATATCCGGCACGCAGTGCTATTCAGCGGACGACGCTTCAAGCAGCGCGGCGCGCGCTACCGGCTGGGACGCTGATGGACGCGCTCGACCGCCGCATCATCAACGAGTTGCAGGGCGGTTTCCCGGTGTGCGAGTACCCGTTCCGCGAGCTGGCGGAGCGCCTCGGCAGCACCGAAAGCGAGCTGATCACACGCCTCTGCTGCATGCTCGAGGACGGTCTGCTGACGCGCTTCGGTCCGATGTTTCACGCCGAAAACTTGGGCGGAGCCCTCAGCCTGTGCGCCATGCAGGTGCCACCGGAACGGTTCGAGGCAGTCGCGGCCGAGATCAACGCCCTTCCCGAGGTCGCGCACAACTACCAGCGCAACCATGCCATGAACATGTGGTTCGTATTGGCGACAGAAACGCCGCAGGCGCTGGAGGCGACACTCAAGCGCATCGAGATGCAAACCGGTCTCCGGGTATTCAACCTGCCCAAGCAGGAAGAATTCTACGTCGGGCTGCATTTCCATGTCTGAGGACGCACATAACACGGTCCCGCTTCACGGCCGCGAGAGCCTGGATAAACTCGACCGGCGCATCGTGCTGGCCACCCAGGCTGGCTTGCCGCTGGATCCGCGCCCCTACCACTGGGTAGCGAGCGAACTGGGGGAGTCGTCCGAACGGATCATGGAACGCATCACCGCCATGCTGGCCGACGGACGCATCCGCCGCATCGGCGTGGTGCCCAACCATTACCGCCTGGGCTATGTCGCCAACGGCATGTCGGTATGGGACGTACCGGATGAGCTCATCCCCGCGGTCGGCCGGGAGGTCGGTGAGCTCGATATCGTCAGCCACTGCTATCACCGCCCACGGCAGTTGCCGGACTGGCCGTACAACCTGTTCGCCATGGTGCACGGTCACAGTCAGGACGAGGTAAGGCAGAAGATCGGCCGGATCGCGGAACAGTTGGGCGAGCGTGTGCGTGGTTTCGACATCCTGTTCAGCACACGCATCCTGAAAAAAACCGGTCTGCGCCTGGGAGGCTGACATGTTTCGCATCTCGCAGTATCTGCACGCACTGGCACAGCCGCCGGAGATGTCTCCAAAAGCATCCCGCAAGCCGAGCGGGCCCGTGGTCATCTGGAACCTGATCCGCCGCTGCAACCTGACCTGCAAGCACTGCTATTCGATCTCGGCCGACATCGACTTTCCCGGCGAGCTGAGCAGCGCCCAGGTGTTCGGCGTCATGGACGACCTGCGCGGTTTCAAAGTACCGGTGCTGATCCTCTCCGGCGGCGAACCGCTGCTGCGCCCGGACATCTACGACATCTCCTGTCGTGCGAAAGCGCTGGGCTTCTACGTCGGACTCTCCACCAACGGCACGCTCATCGATAAGCGCCGCATCGGGGACATCGCCGCGGTCGGCTATGACTACGTCGGTATCAGCATCGACGGCCTCCGCGATACCCATGACCGCTTCCGCCAGAAAGCGGGCGCCTTCGACGCCTCGCTGCGCGCCATCCGCCTCTGCCACGAGGCCGGCATCAAGGTGGGCATGCGCTTCACCCCGACACAGGACAACGCCCATGAACTGCCACAGATCCTCAAGCTCATGGACGACGAAGGGGTCGACAAACTCTATGTCTCGCACCTGAATTACGGCGGGCGCGGCAACCGCAACCGCCGCTCAGACGTCGTGCACCAGACCACGCGCCGGCTAATGGACCTGCTGTTCGATACCTGCTGGGCGGATATACAGGCCGGGCGCCGGCGCGAGTTCGTCACCGGCAACAACGACGCCGACGGCGTCTATCTGCTGCAATGGGTGCAGCGCCACCTGCCGGAGCACCACGAGGCGCTGCGCGCACAGCTGCTGCGCTGGGGCGGCAATTCCTCCGGGGTCAACATCGCCAACATCGACAACCTGGGCAACGTGCATCCCGACACCTTCTGGTGGAACTACAACCTCGGCAACGTGAAGGTACGCCCGTTCTCGGAAATCTGGACGGACACCCGCGACCCGCTTATGGCGGGCCTGAAGGCAAGCCCGCGGCCGCTGAAGGGCCGCTGCCGCGTCTGCGGCTTCCGCGACATCTGCGGCGGCAACACCCGGGTGCGCGCCTTCCAGCTGACCGGTGACCCGTGGTGGGAAGACCCCGCCTGCTACCTCGACGACAAGGAACTGGGCATCCGCGAGTTGGATTACGCCGCCGACCGGCCCGAACCCGCCGGACTGGCGATCAGTACCATACGCCACGTCGGGTGAAATGACAAAAATAGGAACGGAGTGATAGGCGTACCGCCCTCCGTTCCCGTTTTCAGGCTGATAGTAGTTCGATTATTTTGAAGCCGGCGTCTTCCCACCCTGTACGCCGAGCTTACCTCCGGTGCCCAGTCCGCCCTTGACCGTTTGCGCCTCATAGTTGCGCACGGCCTTGACCAGCTGGTTGTAGGAATCCATGAATGCGGCCGTCAGCACCTTGCCCTGGGGGGTGTCGGTATAGCCGCCGAGGCCACCCCCCATACCATTGCCGAACATACCACCGAACAGGTTGAAGTCGTAATTCTTGGCGCTACCCTCGGCGGCGGCCAGTTGCACGCCGGAACGGTTGTCGATCATGAGCAATGTCGTGGAGGCCTCGTTGGATTTCAGACCACCCGCCACAGCGCTCGCCACGCTGCCGAACAGACCACCGAGCAGCGCACCCCCACCGCCCGTACCCTTCTGGTTGAAGTCGATGCTTGGCTCCATGGTGTAATCCGCAGCGACCATCTGGCCTTTGCCGAATTGGCTACCCGAGCGCATCTCGCCACTCTGCTGCAGTGCCCGCTCACCCATCATGTTATTCATACCACGACCGCGTTCGACAACGACAAAGCAATTCGACTGCTGAATCATCATGCGCAACACCGGGACCGTCGAGCCGAGGTGGTAATTGGCCAGATAGCCGTACCAGGGCGCGTACTGGTCTTCCACCACGGCCAGCGTGCCGAGGGATTCAGTACAGTGCTCGAGCTGGGTATTTGCGTTCTCCGAGGTCGCACCGCCGGCCGCTCCAGTATTCGTGACCTTGGATCCCCCCAAAGACGGCATGGTGCCTTCGCATCCCGCCACGCCCAGTGCGGCCGACAGCACCAGTCCCAGCCCCCAGTTGGCGAGTATCCCCGAAAGACTGAAATATTTGTTATTCATGCTGCGCTCCTCGTAAAGGTTAACCATCTAAAATACATGGTAAAGAATCGTAGACTTTTTTCATGAAGTCAACTGGCATTGAAAATCCGTTTGTTTCGCTTTTTACCCGCGTAAGGCATGTGCCAAGCACACCGTGTACAACCGGTTTTATTTGATTTAGCCGGAATCTTATGATTGATTCAACGGACGATTCGACCTGATTGACCACAACGCACCCCCAATCAATATACGGGTAAATACGTATATACTTCTTTAGAGTTCGGTAATTCCCGCAGCCTCCTTGCGGTCACTGCTATTTTGTTATGCTCTCCCCTGGTACGCAAGGCCTATCCTGCGTCTTCGGTTCAATTCCTGTCGGACAAGAATGAAATGGTGCATGGAACATCGATCGGACAATCGTTGATTGCGGTGTTGTTAGGGTCACTGATTGGCCCGGTTGCCGCTGCGTCGCCGGACGCCACCGCGCTGTTTGCCAAACACTGCGCAAGCTGTCACGGCGCGGACCGGCTGGGAGCCATGGGGCCGGCGTTGCTGCCCGAGAACTTGCAGCGCACGTCGAAGGGCACGGCGGTCGGGGTCATTGCCTCGGGACGGCCCGCCACCCGGATGCCGGCCTTCAAGGAGGTTCTGAAGCCGGAGGAGATCGCGGCGCTGGTCGAGTATATCTACACCGCTCCCAAGAGTCCGCCGGTGTGGGGTGAGGCAGAGATCAAGGCAAGCCGGGTGGTGTACAAACCCGAGTCGGTCGAGGGTAACGCCACGACGGTCAAGCCAGTCTACGACGCCGATCCCCTGAACCTGTTCCTGGTGGTCGAGGCCGGCGATCACCACGTCACGGTGCTGGATGGCGACAAACTGGAGCCGATCTTCCGCTTCGAATCGCGCTATGCCCTGCACGGCGGACCGAAGTTTTCCTCCGACGGTCGCTTCGTCTATTTCGCCTCGCGCGACGGCTGGATCAGCAAGTTCGACATGTACCGGCTGGAAACCGTGGCCGAGGTGCGCGCCGGCATCAATACCCGCAATGCGGCGGTGTCGGCCGATGACCGTTACGTCCTGGTCGGCAATTACCTGCCGCAGGACCTGGTGCTGCTGGACGCACGCGACCTGAGCCTGATCAAGGTGATTTTGGCCACGGACGATTTTGACAAGAGCTCGCGGGTGAGCGCCGTCTACACCGCGCCGCCGCGCCAGAGTTTCATTGTCGCGCTCAAGGATATCAGGGAGGTCTGGGAGATCAGCTATGTCGACCACCCGCCGCCCGTCTACGGCGGACTGGTGCACGATTACCGCCTGGGCGAGGGACTGGCCGAGCCGGGCCGCTTTCCTGTGCGACGCATCAGGCTCGATGACTACCTCGATGATTTCTTCTTCGACCAGTCCTATAAACACCTGATCGGCGCCGCGCGCGACGGCAACAAGGGACAGGTGGTCAACCTCATCGTCGGTCGCAAGATCGCCGATGTGGACTTGCCGGGCCTGCCGCACCTCGGTTCTGGCATCACCTGGCCCTGGAACGGCGCCACCGTGCTGGCCACACCCAATCTCAGGGAGGGGGTGGTCAGCATCATCGACACCGCGAACTGGAAAACCATCAAAAAGATCACGACCCTCGGGCCGGGCTTTTTCATACGCAGCCATGAAAACTCGCGCTACGCCTGGGTGGATGTGTTTTCCGGTCCGGATAAGGACGCGATGCAGGTCATCGACAAGCAGACGCTGGAGATCGTTAAAACGCTGCGCCCGGCCCCCGGCAAGACTTCCGCGCACGTGGAATTCACCCGCGACGGGAAATACGCCCTGGTCAGCATCTGGGAGACCGACGGCGCCGTGGTGGTCTACGACGCCGCCACGCTCGAGGAGGTCAAGCGCCTGCCCATGAACAAGCCGGTCGGCAAATACAACGTCTACAACAAGATCCACTATGCGGAAGGCACCAGCCACTGAACAAATAGCCTGCAACTGGTAGCCATGGATGCTCACAAAAAAAACGGACCAGGTACAGACCAACCATCGTGTGTTTCCGTAGCTATTCACCAGGCACTGTAGATACTGTTGAACGAAGTGAATCCCAACATTCCGGACTGTTACATCAACCCGTTGATGGGCTTGGCTTCGCACAACCCGACCAGCACCCGCTACACTCGCTAGGAGTCTGTCGGATTTAGGTGGTCGTGGCGAGCATGGTGGGAGAGTGAGAACAGATTTTCACGATTTCGAGGCGCATAGTCATTCTACGCAACGAAAAATCGGGGAAATATGGGCCGTTCTCCCGCCAGCACAGTAGATCTATCCTAAGTCCGACAGGCTCCTAAAATCCCGGATTCCCGCATGCACGGAAATGACAGACTTTAACAATTCCTCCGGATAACAGTGTACGGCTGGCGTCTTATGCCAGGTGCTTGTGCAGGCGTGCGTCTCGGGTCTTGAAATGCTCCGTGAACCAGGCCCCCAGCCGGCGGGCAAACTCCTCGTCGCTGAAAAAGGCATGCTCTTCATAGTCATCCATGATGTCCCGCAACTCATCGAGCAGGCGTTCATGGTCTGCCTTGTGATCCTCATACTGGTCGTAGCCGCGCTCGCGCATGATTTTCTCTTCCAGGGCAAAGTGCCCGGATATCCGGGCGTAGATCTGACCCAGAAAATCCATCACCGAATAGGTAACCTCCTCGCGCTTCAGTGCGACATGCAAGGCGTTGATCAACTCGATAAGCTGCTGGTGTTCGTTGTCAATATCAGGAACACCCGTGGCGAATTCATCTTTCCATTCAATCAGTGCCATGACAATCTCATAGAAACAGGAACCCGCCCAGTGCAGGTCGGAAATCGATGACAAAGTTCTGTCGAGGATGCAACGTGATATCCGCTGCCTGCTCGTAATCATAGCCTGTCGAGCGGTCGCTATCACGTAGACGGGCCATGAGGTGGTGCTTCCCGGCTGCAATGGAAAACTTCCGGTAGGCTGTGGCAGCGCCATCTCCCGCCAAACCCGAGGGCGGCAGTTCGCCACGATACAGGAGCTCCCCGTCCAGCACGATCTCGACCAGCAGAGGCAGACGTTCTCGCGGGCAATCCATCGGACGACGCATATTGGGGGGCAGATTGGCAATTTCCTCTGGCGTCCGCTGCCGGCATTCACCCTTGTGCTGACCGGCATGACTGAAACTGAGTTTGATCAGGGCAAGTCCAGGATCGAGGTGGGTATAGGCGGGGGATGTCGAAAAATAGCCGATCACCCCGGCAAAAAGTGCATAGGCAATCGCCTGGCCCAGCAGCTGGAACGGCCTAGTCATGGCGCGCGGTATCCTCGCTGGTGCGTTCAATAGTGCG
This sequence comes from uncultured Gammaproteobacteria bacterium, assembly GCA_963763115.1. Taxonomy (GTDB): domain Bacteria; phylum Pseudomonadota; class Gammaproteobacteria; order UBA9214; family UBA9214; genus CAVQCA01. Next base: position 27,290 of record CAVXNM010000028.1, on the reverse strand, counting down.
TCGCTCGAGTAGCGGAAGCATCCTCAGCCTTTCCTGGAAAGCAGCAAGTTCGCGTTCGAGTTGCTTGCCGTGGGTGAGTCCGGACCAGAACTCGCCGATACGTTCCCGCGGGACACGCTTGCGTAGATAGGGATCGCGCTTCCCCGCAAGGCGCTGTTCCATCAACTGAATTCCGAGACGGTAGTGACAGTCTCCCTCGGTGCAGCCGGTCAGGAATACGCCATCGGCATGATGGCGCATGATGATGAAATCCAGGAAGCTTGGCGGCAACATCGCAATGCACGGCAGCGCAAGTACCGCAACCCCGCTGTCCCTGATTCTGGATAAGTCGGGTCCCCGGGCGCAGCCGAAGAGGATGACGCGTGCATTTCCGCCGAGACCGGCCGCCATAGCCAGTGTCTTGTCACGCAAGTCCTGGATTACCAGGTGCGGCAGGTCGATACCGGGGATAAGCGCGCTCGTGCGCCGGAACGGGGTGGACGTCGGGCACGCCCCCACGCAGATACCGCAACTGGTGCACAGCTCATTCGTCACAACGGCTTCCTGCGTAAAACCGGCGCCGTCGGTGCGCGGCTGCAGCGCGACGGCGCTGAAGGGGCAATCCTCGACGCAGCGGCCGCAGCCATTGCAGTTATCCAGATCCACCCGGGCCGGTGCCGTCCGTGGCAGGGGTGGCATCCAGGGCATGATCAGCAGGAACAACGTAGTGCCCCCGGCAATCGCCCACATTACCCGCCCGGGAATCTGATCGAGCAATGGATAAGCGAGCAGGTAGAACCAGTCGAGATTGATCACCGAAGGCACGACGCCTAGATCCGCCGGTGCCTGGCTGACGGCCGGCTTGACGAAGGACAGCACCAGCAGCATTGCCAGGGTACCGACGGCCAGGCCGAAAGGCGGGTTCACCCTGGCGTTGCGCTGGCGATGGATATGGATCCACATCACCAGCAGCATGACCAGTGGCACCGCGATATGGATGAACACCATGAGCGTGAAAAATCGGCCGCTCAGGGTTTCGGGATTGAGGAAATTGCGGGCGATGGACTCGCCGAAGATGCCCAGTGTGTCAAGCAGTTCCGTGGTGGCAATGGCGATGTACTGGGCGAGTATGTCCCATACCATCCAGTAGCCGCTGATGCCACAGGCGAAAACCAGCCACAGGAGGGGCACGCCGGTAAACCAGGTAAACCAGCGCGCACCGCGATAGCGGTCCATCACGTATTCGCGCAGCAGATGCAGCATCATAACGATGATCAGGGCGTCAGAGGCATAGCGATGCAGGCTGCGCATGACGCCGCCGGCATACCACTGCACGTTGGTCAGGTATTCCAGCGACTGATAGGCCTGACTGATGCCGGTGTCGAAAAAGATGTAGAGATAGATGCCACTGACGATGGTGATCCAGTAGAAGAACCAGCCGAGCGCACCCAGCTGGAGCATCGGATTCCAGGCAGGACCAAAAACGCGGTCGAAGCCGCTTTCGACGCCTTCAAACACCCACCTGACTACCCTGCGCGGACCGCTCACATGCTCAGACTCCCGGAAATTCAGACGGCGGGTCCAGGCGGCGTGGATTTTCGCCAGGCATGAACAATAAACGCGGCGGTGCCCCCGAGCGTCAGAATGCCAATCGCAATACTTACAAACAGCGAATAGTCGAAATGATACCGTCCGGTCGTCGGGTCATAGACCGTACAGAACAGACGGATATTGTTCAGCAGGCTTTTCATGGGTGAGGCGGCCACCGGCTTGCCATACAGCAGTTCCTTGAGCGGTTCCACCAGTGCGGGCGGCTCCGGGGCCATACCATAGATCTGTCGGTACACCTTGCCATCCGCATCGAGCACCGTGGCCTGGATAAGATGATCGAATCCTTTCGGTGATTTGAAATAGAGGAAACCCACATCATCGCACAGGCGGTTGATGGTCCCGGCGCTGGCGCTGACAAAATACCAGTTATCGATATTGCCCTTCCGCTTGCTGAACTCACGCATGCGATCCGGCGTATCAATCGGAGTGTCGAAACCGATGGTCAGGACCGAGAAGCTGTCCTCGCCCAGGGCATCCTGCGCGATTTTGACCACACGGGCCAGATTGGTCGTCACCGTCGGGCAGATGTGATAACAACTGGTATAGATCAGGCTGATCAACACCGGCTTGCCGCGCAAGGCGTCCAGCGTGACGCGGCGTCCCTCGCCGTCCAGGAACTCATAGTCGCCGACCCGGTTCCCCATGGCCGCCTGACTCCGTGCAAGGGCGGCGGCCTCGTCGTAGGTCGGACCGCTCTGGTGCGCGGCATGTGTCCCGTTGCCTGCGCCCCCCTCGTGTACGGCAGAAGCGCCGTGCCCGGCACCGACAGGGGTGGTATTCGCGGCATGGCCGGCCGTGCCCGCAATGAGCAGGCCTGCAACAATCAATACACGTAACGATTGCATCTACGAAATTTCTGTCATGAAATTCACACCGCAGAGACGCGGAGACCGCAAAGACAATGAATTAGGGTTACCTTGAATAATCGACATTTCTCCTGTAGGAGCGGGCTTGCTTGTGCCCGGCGATTAATCGGGTGCCCGCAAACACGGCGTTCATAATCAGCAGTCTCACGGGCATACCCAAAGGGCACAAGAACCCGCTCCTGCAACAAGAGTTGTTACGCATTTTCCGAGGTGCCCTTAATGGAACCTCGAAAGTGCGGTGTTACTAGTAGATCATCCAGGCATCCACAATGGCGGCTCCAAGCAGCACCGTCAGCTGCAACAGCGAGGCGTGAAAATTGCGCATGGCCGCCGCCGGCGATGGATTCCGGGCAAGACAAATGCTGGTCCACGCAAACCAGCCGCCACCCGTTATCGCGCCCAGCAGATAGATCCAGCCCAAACCGTACAGGAACGGAAGCAGTGACAGGCCGACGAGTATCAGGGTATGAGCGAGAATGATACGTGCGGCCGTCACATCATGGACCACCACCGGCAGCATGGGCACGCCGGCCGCCGCGTAATCATCCCGGTACTTGAAGGCCAGGCTCCAGAAATGCGGTGGGGTCCACAGGAACAGTACCAGGGCCAGTAGTATCGGGGCGGGTGCCAGCCCGGGATCGACGGCGGCCGCCCCGGCGAGCACGGCGAAACTGCCGGCCAGACCGCCGATGACGATATTCATCCAGGTACGGCGCTTCAGCCAAACGGTGTAGACCACGCCGTAGAAAAACGCACCGAGAAAGACGTACAGCGCGGCGATGACGTTGGTCGCCAGTGCCGCCGCCGCAACGGCAAATACCAGCAACAGCACGATTCCGGCCATCCAGTAGCCATTGGCGTCGAACCGCCCGGTAACGAAGGGCCGGTTGCGGGTGCGATTCATGCGCGCATCGAGATCACGCTCCATGAACTGGTTGAAGGCTCCGGCGCTGGCCGAAGACAGCAGGACAGCCAACGCCAGTACCGCAATCTTCCAAGCGTCCGGCACCGGTCCGGGTGCAACCGCCACACCCGCGAGCGCGGTCAGCATGATAGCCGTCCCGATGCGGATCTTGAACACCGAGTAGACGAGCGTCAGGGTCTCCTTCATGGGGATGTCATCCTCGTTACTGTCCTAGCGCAGTGGCCAGACTTCGGCGAGGTACTTCCAGTTGACGAAATAGTAGAGTACGAAGGCGGTGAAGAACACCGCGACCAGTACCACCGTCCCCGGAATCTTGAGTGTACCGGCGCTGCCGTACTTGGTGACCGTGGCCATGGTAAGACCTTCGAGCGGTTTATCCCCCGTGCGTTTGCCGAACAGCAGCGAACCCACGACGATGACTATGAAAGCTAAACCGCCGATTGCCGCCAGGATGGCGGACATGCCGTTCAGGCCCATCATCAGGTAGGCCGCACCGGGGTAGTCGTACTTTAGGATGGCGTCCGCACCCGTGATGTCCCAGTCGCGACGCGGCACACCGAGTGTGCCCGCCCCCATCATGAACACCGAGATACCCATGACACCGAGGCCGAACAGGTAGGGCTGCCAGCGGGCGAGTTTCTTCATGACCAGTTCACGCCGGAAGATCAGCGGCACCAGCAGGTAGGTGGCCGCCATGAAGGCCAGGGTGGTGCCGGCCACCACGGTGGCATGGAAATGGCCGGGGACATACAGGGTGTTGTGCATAATCAGGTTGATTTGCTCGGTGCCCATCACCACGCCGGAGATGCCACCGAGGAAACCGAACATGACCAGTGACAGGAACATGCCGGAAAACGCCGGATTGCCCCACGGCGCCTTGCGCAGCCACTCGAACAGGCCGTTGGTGTAGCCGCGCGCGCGCTGGGCCGCCTCGATCGAGCCCGGCACCGTCATGCCGTGGATCATGCTGCCGAGCACCGCCAGGTACATGGCATAACTGGTATTGAAGATCTTCCACTCGGAACTGATGCCCGGTTCCACCAGCAGGTGGTGGGCGCTGGCAAGCTGCAGGAACAGGATGTACATCAGAAACGCCATGCGGCTGACCTTCTCGGAGATTGGCTTGGCGCCGAGTACGACAGCGGCGATCATGTACCAGATGGCCACATGCGCCGAAACGTTGATCTGCTGGGAGGAATGGCCCATGGCCCACCACACGGTCTTGTACATCAACGTATCGATATTGCTGATGAGTCCGAGGGACCAGAGATAGGTCGGTATCAGGATGATCGCCCCCGAGGCGATGGTAAAGACTGCGATGATTGCGGCCGTGATCGCACCGAAGGTTACCAGCGGCACAGAGCCCTGATAGGTCTTTTCTTCCCTGGCGATCACAAGGGTGCCGAAAAATACGAAACAGCCGATCAGGGCGCCCACAGCGAACAGGATCAAACCCAGGTAAAAGTTGGGTGCCGCCTGCATGGGCACGTACGAGGTGAACATCACGCTGGAGTTACCCTGCAATACAGCTACATTGGTGATCACGGCACCAACCAGCATCAGCGCGAATCCGGTCCAGGCCCATCGTGGTGCAGCAATGCGTGAGTTCAGCAGGATCGCGGAGGCGAAATACAGCACGGCGATCTCGAAAAAGATGATCCAGACCAGCAATACATCCAGACCATGACCGGTGAGCACCAGATAGAACAGGTCCGCCGGCAGCAGATGCACCCCCGGCCAGCGCGTTAGCGCGACCAGCAGGCCAAAAAAGCCGCCGACGGCAAGGAAAATGACCGCCGCCACGGCGTTGGCCTTGATCAGGTTTTCGGCAGCGCTGTGGATGCGTAACCCGGTCGCCGGGCAGACACGATGTGTGAAATCTGACATCTGGCTAATCTCCCCCTAGTTCCCGGCCACTTTTTCAGCCACGTAGATCTTGCCGATCATGTTCTGATGACCTATGCCGCAGAATTCGTTGCATACCACTCCGAATTCGCCCGCCTGATTCGGCGTCAGCGTCACGATCATGTCGTAATTGGGGTGGACCTGCAGATTGATATTGACCGGTTGCAGGGAAAACCCGTGCATCCAGTCCATGGAGGAAAGATGCAGACGGTAGGTCTGGTCCTTCTCGAACTCCAGTATGGGCCACCACTGCCAGAGTCGCGCGATCATGTACACATCGCTGCCGGGTGGCGGATGGACGACGGGAAAGCCCGCCTCCTCGCGCACCTGGTACTTCTCCACCATCTCGTTGGCCTTTGCCGCGAACGCCTCGGGTGTGGTGCGATAGGCCTCGTTGGAGAGATTCTGCTCACCGGCGATGTGCCAGTAGACCATGGCCGAAAACATCAACAGCCCCCAGCAGAAGGCGATGACGATCCAGACAAGCTCGGTGCGCGCGATCGGTTCTTTCCACCAGTTGCGCTGGGGTGGAGGATGAATTGCCATGACGTCGTACCCCCTTGCTTATTTGGCTATCGGAATGGTGATGATCTCCATGATCCCCCAGATCATATAGAGGACCGTTGGCACGACCACCCCGAGGAATAGCAGCAGGAACGGGTTATCCAGGAGTTTCTGCATCGTGGGTATGCGTTCATCTTCCGTTTCCACGTTGTCAGACAGATCAGCTTTGCTCATTCCGAACCCCCTCTTCGTGAGATCATCATTGGTCATGCCCTGGCTTGATCGCTGTTGTATTGTTGGTGACCGCACATTCACTGCGCGGCACGCGATCATAGCGAGATTCTGAGGCGTATGTAACCTTTGTTGGGCAAGGCGTGCCTTGATTTAAATCAAGGCACACAACTCAGCGCTGGTACGTGGTGTGTCTCGTGAGGCAGGAAGTTGAGGCTTTAAGGACTGCAGCGTCTGGCTTACTTGTCGCCAAAGTGGCGGATCAGCGCGAACGATGTCATTGCCATGGCGAGCAGAATGACAAAGAACACGAGGCCGCGGTATTCCAGCCTCCGTCCAGCCGCGATTTCGATGCGGTCCAGAATCCAGTCGGAGGCGACGTAGAGGATAACGCCCGCCAGTGTGTAATAGATCATTTCCATGGGCGGCGAGCTTACACTGGAAGACTGCCGCACGGAAATGATGGCCTGTGATTTCACAGGACTTGCCATAGGTTAACGTCGGCAGGCAGAAACCGTACGCTCGCGGCTAACCGGACTGGATGTAATTGCGCAGGCGCTCGATGTCACTGATAAGAATCGCGTTGTCGACGACGTCGATGTAGCCCTCACGACTCAATTTGGCAAAGGTTCGCGACAGGGTTTCCGGCGTAATTGACAGGCGCGAGGCGAGCACATGCTTGGGCGTATCGAGCCGTATCTCAGAGGCGGTCAGATGGGTGCTGGGCACTTGGTCGAGCAGGTAGCACACCACCCGTGAGGTGGCGTTGTGCAGCGTCAGCCGGTCGAGTTCCGCGATCTGCCAGTGCAGCCGCCGGCTCATCTGCGCCATGACGGCGAAGCAGGCATCCGTGGACTGGCGCAGGGTGCCGGCATAGTAGCCGGCGTCGATGGACCATACCCGGCTGGCGACGATGGCCGTCGCCGTGACAGGATAGGTGTGATGGCGGGAAAACATGATCGCCTCGGCGAATGAAGTCCCCGGCGAGATGAGATCGATGACCTTCTCGTGGCCTTCCGGGGAAACCAGCGCCAGCTTAATCTGCCCGCTTTCCAGTAGAAAGATATCACGGGCCGGCTGCTGCTGTTCGAACAATACTTCGTTTTCCTGCAGCACAATGCGACGCGTGTGCTTGATCACGCCGTCGAACTGATCCCGATCGAGGTCCGCAAACAGCACGCACTGGCGCAGGCGCGGCGCGGCCCCGGCGATGTCCAGTTCTGTCAGTTGTGTGCGCTTCATGATGGTATGGCCGTGTCGCGATTGCCCTAGTGTTCATCCATAAAACACCGTTTTCACCGCAGAGACGCAAAGGAGGCAGAGAAATTCTTTAACGAAAACAAGTAAACGACTTTGCGTTCCTGACGTTTTTTGCGGTGAGTTTATTCCTATATCCGTGGCCTCTGACTAATAATACACCGCGCCGCCGGATGGTTGACAGGCTTTAAGAATATCACATAACTATTTGTTATATTTTATAATATACTATCAATCAGCGGGCATCGACTGTCGCACATCCAGACGTATCGACTAAGGCAGATGCTGAACGAGTCACTCTTATGAACTCATGGAAAGCGCCCGGACTTGATGGTGAGCTTCCGGGAAACTGCTTATCAAGCAGCAATGTCTGACGAGCCGATTCAACGCCGCCACATTGTCATCACCCCGCCATTTCATCACCCCCGTCGGGGTTGGGTAGAGCCCCGGAAACGGTGACGAGGGTCACCGCCTGCGCGACTCACCCGGTTTATTCATGTCCTGGAATTCAAATAGCCGGAAAATTGTCGATAATTGAAATGGGTTAGCGCGCATTTCGCGGTGAGCTGCAGACAACCGGCATGACAACCGGCCGCTATGAACCAAAATACTGACACAGGACGGCCGACATGAACGGGATTACAGAACTGTTGCTGTTCGTCACCATCATCGGACTGCTGATGGCACGACGGGCGTCAAGGTACCTCTGGACAGCCGTACTCGCCGCCGGACTGCTCTACTGGGCTGCCTTCCATAACCCGCCGGCCACGGCAGAGTTCGCCGCATGGGTGCTGTTCGTGCCATTTGCCGCCCTGCTGACACTGACACCACTGCGCCGGCGACTGGTCATGAAACCCCTGCTCGCGGCGTACCGCCGGGTCATGCCGGCCATGTCGGACACCGAACGCGCGGCGCTCGAAGCCGGTACGGTGTGGTGGGAGGCGGACCTGTTTACGGGCCAGCCGGACTGGAAGCGCCTGCGCGGCTTTCCCGCCCCGCGACTCACCCCCGTGGAACAGGCCTTCCTCGACGGGCCCGTCGGGGAACTCTGCGGCATGATCGACGACTGGGAGATTACCGAGGAACTCCGCGACCTGACGCCGCAAACCTGGGATTACATGAAACGCCAGGGATTCTTCGGCATGATCATTCCCCGGCGCTACGGCGGCCTGGAGTTTTCCGCGAATGCGCATTCCCTGGTCGTCCTGAAGGTCGCCAGCGTCAGCATTTCCGCCGGGGTGACCGTGATGGTGCCGAACTCGCTCGGGCCGGCGAAGCTGCTGCTGTCCTACGGCACCGAGGCCCAGAAAGACTACTACCTGCCGCGTCTGGCGACCGGCACGGAGATCCCCTGCTTCGCACTCACCGGGCCGGAAGCCGGCAGCGATGCCGCATCCATGCCGGACACAGGCATCGTCTGCCGCCAGACCCACGATGGCAAGTCCGACGTGCTGGGCATCCGCCTGAACTGGGAGAAGCGCTACATCACGCTGGGACCGGTGGCGACGCTGCTGGGTCTCGCCTTTCACCTCTTCGACCCTGACCACCTGATAGGAGACAAGGAGGACATCGGAATCACGCTGGCGCTCATTCCGACAAACACGCCGGGCGTCGAGATCGGCAGCCGCCATTTCCCGATGAACCAGTCCTTCATGAACGGACCGAACCGCGGTACGGATGTGTTCATCCCGATGGACTGGGTGATCGGCGGTCAGGAGCGCGTCGGCAAGGGATGGCGCATGTTGATGAACTGCCTCTCCGACGGGCGCGCCATCTCGCTGCCGGCGCTGAGTACCGCAGCGGGCAAGAAGATGAGCCGCGCGGTCGGCGCCTATGCCGCGGTCAGAAAACAGTTCAAGCTGCCCATCGGCCGCTTCGAGGGCATCAGCGAGGTACTGGCACGCATCGCCGGCATCACCTACGTGATGAACGCCGCGCGTGGCTTCACCACCGCCGCCCTCGATGCCGGCGAGGATCCCTCGGTGGCCTCGGCGATCGTCAAGTACCATTTAACCGAACGCATGCGCGTGATCGTGAACGACGCCATGGACATCCTGGGCGGCTGCGGCATCAGCATGGGACCGAGGAATTTTGTGGCGCGCGGCTACGAGGCCCTGCCGATCGGGATCACCGTGGAAGGCGCCAACATCCTCACCCGCAACCTGATCATTTTCGGCCAGGGGGCGATCCGCTGCCATCCCTACCTGTTCCGCGAGATGCAGGCCGCGGAGCGCAACGATCTGGCCTCATTCGACGAGGCCCTGCGCGGTCATGCCAGCCACATCATGGGCCTCACCGCGCGCAGCCTGTTCCATGGCCTCACCGGCGCACGACTGCTCGGAGCGCCGGTGACCAGGCTTCGCGGAAACCACTACCGGCGCTTCGCGCGCCTGTGCCTCGCCTTTGCGGTCACTACCGAAATGGCCCTGTTGTCGCTGGGCGGTTCACTCAAGCGCAAGGAGTCCCTTTCCGGGCGACTCGGCGATGTGCTGAGCCTGCTGTATCTGGGCAGCGCCGTACTCAAGCACCATCACGATCACGGCGAGCCGGACGACGAGTTGCCGCTGCTGGAATGGGCCTGCGCCGACCTGCAGTTCAACATCCAGGAACGTCTGCACGAAGTGCTCGACAACCTGCCCAACCGCTTCATCGCCGCGCTGACACGCCTGCTGACCTTCCCGCTCGGCAAACCCTGCAAGCGCCCGCGGGATGCGCTGGGTCACTTGGTAGCCGGACTTATTCTCGCACCGGGCGCATCGCGCGACCGCCTGACTGAGGGCGTGTATCTCCCGGTCGACGCGAATGACTCCCTCGCCCAACTCGACGATGCGCTCGAAAAAGCCGTGGCGGCTGAAGTGGCGCTGCGCAAGCTGCGCCGGGCCATGCAGGACGGCGTTCTGCCCCGTGGCGACCCGGAAGACAGTATCGACAGCGGCCTGTCCGGCGGGGTGATCACCGAACAGGAAGCGGCGGGCATTCGCGCGGCCATCGCGGCCCGCAGGATCGTCATCCAGGTCGATGAGTTTTCTCCCGAGTACCTAACCAAGGAGCATGAGGCATGGAGCAGCAGCCGAACGGCCGGCAAGGCCGGCCAGTCTATGTAGTCGACGGGAGTCGCACGCCCTTTCTGAAGGCGCGCGGCAAACCGGGTCCGTTCACGGCCGCCGATCTTGCGGTCGCCGGCGGCAATCCCCTGCTCGCCCGTCAGCCGTTCTCTCCCGACGCGTTCGATGAAGTCATTCTCGGCTGCGTCATGCCCTCGGCCAACGAGGCCAATATCGCCCGGGTGGTGGCGCTGCGTCTCGGCTGCGGGGACCGCGTGCCGGCCTGGACGGTGCAGCGCAATTGCGCCTCGGGCATGCAGGCACTGGATGCCGCGGCCGGCGACATCGCGAGCGGCCGCGCCGGGCTGGTGCTGGCCGGCGGCGTGGAAGTCATGAGCCATGCCCCGATCCTGTTCAGCGAGGCCATGGTCAACTGGCTGGCGGCATGGAACGGCGCGCGCACGCCGGGGGCGCGGCTCAAGGTCCTGTCGCAGTTGCGCCCGACCCATCTGCGGCCGGTCATCGCCCTGCTGCGCGGGCTCACCGATCCGGTGGTGGGCCTGTCGATGGGACAGACCGCGGAGATCCTCGCCCACCGATTTCGCCATCGGCCGCGACGCCATGGACCGCTATGCGCTGCGCAGCCATCAGCGTCTGGAAAGCGCGCGTCTGGATGGGCGTCTGGAAGAGATCGAGGTCATCTACGACCAGCATGGCGGCTATTATGACCATGATGACGGCGTGCGCGCCGATTCCACTCTGGAAACACTGGCTAAACTCAGACCCGTTTTCGACAAGCCCTACGGTGCGGTGACCGCCGGCAATAGCGCCCAGGTCACCGACGGCGCCGCCTGGCTCATCCTCGCCTCGGAAGAGGCGGTGTCACGTCACCATCTGCCGGTACTGGGGCGGATCGTCGACTGTCAATGGGCTGGCCTGGATCCCGCGCAGATGGGACTCGGCCCCGTGTATGCCATGGCGCCGTTGCTGCACCGGCACGGACTCAGCAGCGCCGACATCGACTATTGGGAGATCAACGAGGCCTTCGCCGCCCAGGTCCTCGCCTGTCTGGTGGCCTGGCAGGATGCCGGTTTCTGCCGCGAGGAACTCGGCGGTGAGACGCCGTTCGAGTCGATCGACGAGGAACGGCTTAACGTCGACGGCGGCGCGGTCAGCATCGGCCACCCCGTGGGCGCCAGCGGCGCGCGCATCGTGCTGCACCTGCTGCAGGTGCTCAGACGCCACGACGCCCGCCGCGGCATCGCCAGCCTGTGTATCGGCGGCGGCCAGGGCGGCGCCATGCTCATCGAGCGGACAGAGGGACAGCCCATATGAACATCGCCACCGAACAAAATCATTTCCGCCTCGAAACCGATAACGATGACATCGTCTGGCTGCACATGGACAAGACGGATGCAGGCACCAATGTCCTCGGCAGCGAGGTACTGCGGGAGCTGGACCGGCACCTGGAAGCGATTGCAAGCCGCGCACCGCGCGGACTGGTCATCCTCTCGGACAAGGCCAACGGCTTCATCGCCGGCGCCGACATCCACGAGTTCACCCGCATCCGCAACGAGGCCGAGGCGCTGGAACTGGTCCGGCTGGGCCAGTCGGTGTTCAACCGGCTGGACGCACTCGGTTTCCCGACCGTGGCGCTGATCCACGGCTTCTGCCTGGGCGGCGGTCTGGAACTGGCGCTGGCCTGCCGTTACCGCGTGGCGCTCGATAGCCCCGGCACCCGGCTGGGCCTGCCGGAGGTGCGCCTGGGCATTCATCCCGGATTCGGTGGCAGCGTCCGGCTGCCTCCCTTGGTGGGCGGCCTGAAAGCCATGGACCTGATGCTGAGCGGGCGCAGCATCGATACCCGCCAGGCGAGACGCATCGGCCTGGTCGATCGGCTGGCGCCGGAGCGCTATCTGCGGGCCGCCGCGCGCCTGCAGGTGCTCGACGCCCCGCCACCGGCAAGACCCGGATGGCAGGACCGCCTCTCGAACCATTCCATGGTCCGTCCACTGCTCGCCCGCGTGCTGCGCCGGCAGGTGGCGGCCAAGGCGTCCAGACTGCATTACCCGGCGCCCTATGCGCTGATCGACATCTGGCAAAAGTACGCGGACGACCCCGCACAGATGCAGCAGGCCGAGGCGGATTCCATCGCCAGCCTGGTGAAAGGCATCACGGCGCGCAACCTGATTCGGGTTTTTCTGCTGCAGGAACAGCTCAAATCACTGGGGAGGGACACGGCCTGGAAGCCGCGTGCCGTGCATGTGATTGGCGCCGGAACGATGGGGGGAGACATTGCCGCCTGGTGCGCCCTGCGCGGTTTCCGGGTCTCGCTCCAGGACCAGTCGCCGGAACGCATCGCCCCGGCCATAAAACGCGCCCATGAACTGTTCAAACGCCGCCTGAAGGATCCGCTCGCGATCCAGGCGGCGATGGACCGGCTGCTGCCCGATCACAAGGGGCTGGGTGTTGGCCGCACCGATATCGTGATCGAGGCGATCTTCGAGGATGCCGAGGTCAAGCGTGCGCTGTATCGGAACATTGAACCGCGCATGCCAGCCGATGCCGTCCTCGCAACCAACACCTCGAGCATTCCGCTGGAGGAACTCAGCGGGGCGCTGGCGCGGCCCGAGCGGCTGGTCGGGCTGCATTTTTTCAACCCGGTCCCGGTGATGCAGCTGGTCGAAATCGTCAACGGCAGATCCACGGCGGCGGAGGTTTCGGGCAAGGCCATGGAGTTTACCCGCCTGCTCGACCGTCTGCCGCTGCCGGTGAGCAGCACGCCCGGTTTCCTGGTCAACCGGATACTCATGCCCTATCTCCTGGAGGCCGTCAAACTGGAGTCCGAGGGTGTTCCGGCAGCCATCATCGACCGGGCCGCAACCGCCTTCGGCATGCCCATGGGTCCGCTGGAACTGGCCGACACCACCGGTCTGGATATCTGTCTGCATGTCGCGCAGATCCTGACAGGGCACTTCCATACGGCGATTCCCGAGCGCCTCCAGCAGCTGGTGGTCGCCGGCCGTCTCGGCAAGAAATCCGGCCGCGGTTTCTACCGCTACGACAAGGGCAAGGCAGTCAAGCGCGGGAAAAAAGGCGGGAACTGGAATCTGCAGGAAATCACCGACCGGCTGGTGCTGCGACTGCTGAACGAGGCGGTCGCTTGCCTGCGCGAGCGGGTCGTGGAAAATAGCGATCTGCTCGACGCGGGCATGATCTTCGCCACCGGGTTCGCCCCGTTCCGCGGCGGTCCGATGCATTACATCGACGCGATCGGTGCGTCGGTCATGCGCGGGCAATTGCAGCAACTGGAACAGCTGCGCGGCAAGCGGTTTACTCCCGATTCAGGCTGGGAGACAGTAGCCAAAGACTCAGGATGAGGAAAACGGCATGACCCGAGGGACCCTCGACAAGATATCTGCCGGAACGGTGGGCACGCTCGCCGGCCTGTTCCGCGAACGGGTGCGCCGCACGCCCGACGCGATCGCCTACCATCACTATGACGAATCCACGGGACGCTGGCAGGACTCGAGCTGGGCCGAGATGGCCGCCGTCATCGCACAGTGGCAGGCCGCGTTCGCCGGGGAGGGTCTCCGCCCCGGCGATCGGGTCGCCATCCTGATGCGCAACAGCCGGGAATGGGTCATCTTCGACCAGGCGGCCCTCGGTTCAGGCCTGGTGGTGGTCCCCCTGTACCTGGAGGATCGTCCAGAGAATACCGCCTATATGCTCAATGACGCCGGCGTGAGGCTGCTGTACCTCTGCGGCATGGAGCAGTGGGAACGGCTGATGACGGTGCATGACAGGCTGGCTGCACTGGTGCGAGTCGTGACGCGGGAACCCGTGGAAGTTCCTGACGGCGAGACTCGGGTCAGCACGCTTGCGGAGTGGTTGCCCGCCGACCCGGGTGAACTGCTGGCCAATGATGACGAACCTGACCAGCTGGCGACCATCGTCTACACCTCGGGCACCATGGGACGGTCGAAGGGCGTCATGCTGAGCCATCGCAATATCCTGGCCAATGCCGATAGTGGTCTGGAGTACGTGCCCATGTACCGGGAAGATGTCCTGCTGTCCTTTCTGCCGCTGTCGCACACCTTCGAACGCACGGTCGGCTACTACGCGCCCATGATGGCGGGCGCCACTGTCGCCTTTGCGCGCTCCATACCGCAGCTCGCCGAGGACCTGCTCACCATCCGGCCGACAGTGCTGATATCGGTGCCGCGCATCTATGAACGTGTTTTCAACAAGATCATGGCCGGACTGGCTGAGAAGCCGCCGTTCGCCACCCGGTTGTTCAACCTCGCCGTCGATACCGGCTGGCGGCGATTCCTGCAGTGCCAGGGACGGGGCGGTTGGCATCCGACGTTTCTGTTATGGCCGTTTCTGAACAAACTGGTGGCCGGCAAGATCATGGCGAGGCTGGGCGGACGCCTGCGAGTCGCGGCGGCGGGCGGTGCCCCGCTGCCACCGGCGATCGCGAAGGTCTTCATCGGCCTGGGACTCAACCTGCTGCAGGGCTACGGGCTGACCGAGACGAGCCCGATCATCGCCTGCAACACCGCCGGGGACAATGAACCCGCCAGCGTCGGTATCCCCTTGCGCGATGTCGAGGTGCGTATCGGCGAAAACGATGAGTTGCTGACCCGTGGCCCCTGCGTGATGCTGGGTTACTGGGAAAAGCCCGAGGCCACGCGGGAACTCATCGATTCCGAGGGATGGCTGCATACCGGCGACAAAGCACAGATCAAGCACAATCATATTTACATCACCGGCCGTCTGAAGGAAATCATCGTGCTGTCCAACGGCGAGAAGATGCCGCCGGCGGACATGGAAATGGCGATCGCGCTCGACCCGCTGTTCGATCAGGTGATGGTGCTCGGGGATTCACGTCCCTACCTCTGTGCCATCATTGTGCTGAACGCAGAGCAGTGGGAAATACTGGCGAACACGCTGTCGCTCGATCACGCCGAAGCGGCGGCGCTGAAAAGCGAGGCGTTGGAGCAGGTCGTACTCGAGAGGCTGGCCGGACGGCTGAGCGAATTCCCCGGCTATGCCCAGGTGCGTCACACCGTCTGCACACAGCAACCGTGGTCGGTGGACAACGGGCTGATTACCCCCACCATGAAGCTCAAGCGCGATCGGATCATGGTGCGCTATGCGGATGAAATCGCGGCCATGTACGCGGGACACTAACCACATCGGCGAGAATCAGCCATGAGCAAAGACGTGTCATTGCCGGACGAGCGATACCTGGCCATCCGCGTCATGCCCGGACCCGCGGATACCAATGCCTCGGGCGATATTTTCGGCGGCTGGATCATGTCCCAGGTCGACATCGCCGGCAGCATCGTCGCAAGACGACGCGCGAAAGGCCGCATCGTCACCGTCGCCGTCAATGCCTTCCAGTTCCATCAGCCGGTGTTCGTCGGCGACCTGATCAGCTGCTATGCGGAGGTCACCCGCGTCGGCCGCACATCGATCACCGTTTACGTGAAGGCGTATGCCGAGCGTTGCGGTCAATGCGAGGAAGTCATCCAGGTCACCGAAGCCGACGTGACCTATATCGCCGTGGATGAGAACCGCCGGCCGCGTCCGTTGCCGAGACAGGACTGACAACATACATCGACATCCGTTTTGAAGGGATTTGCCACCTGGCCGTTCACCTGACCAACGCTGTCAGTCACCCAGCGACATGCCGATATACGCAAAATCAGGCTGCAGCGGCCGGATTGAACAGCGTAAGAAAATTTTGCGTCGTCGCCGCGGCGATCTGCTCGTAGGGTTCGGCGCGCAGTTCCGCGATGTGCTCGGCGACGTAACGCACATAGGCCGGCTGGTTGGGCTTGCCGCGGTGAGGCACCGGCGCCAGGTAGGGACAGTCGGTTTCCACCAGCATGCGCTCCAGCGGCATGCGGCGCGCGACTTCCATGAGTTCCTGCGCGCTCTTGAAGGTCACGATGCCGGAAAACGAGATATGGAAGTTGAGGTCCATGGCCCGGCTGGCCATCTCCCGGTCACCGGTAAAACAGTGCATGACGCCGCCCGCCTCCCCCGCGCCCTCTTGCTGCAGAATCTTCAGGGTATCTTCCGCCGCATCCCGCGAATGCACGATCAGCGGCTTTCCCGACTGTTTTGCCGCGCGGATGTGGGTCCTGAACCGCTCGCGCTGCCACTCCAGATCGCCCTCGCTGCGAAAGTAGTCCAGACCGGTCTCGCCGATGGCCACCACCCCGGGACGGGCGGCCAGTTCGACGAGTTCAGTGACCGTCGGTTCGTGCCCTCCCCGTTCGTTGGGATGCACGCCGACGGATACGCTGATCTCGGCACAGCGTTCGACCAGCGCATGCATGCGCGGGTAATGCTCCAGATTGATGGATACGCAGAGAAAGCGCGTGACGCCCTGTGCGCGCGCCGCATCGAGCACCCCGGTCAGCCCGCCGGGATACGAGGGCAGGTCCAGCAGGTCCAGGTGGCAATGGGAATCAACCAGCATGAAGAACTTCTCTCAGACGAGAGGCTGAATAATAGCCGTATTCGGGATTACCGCAACCACAGTGGCCAGGCCGCATGTCTTACCGGTACAGGTATTTCCCAAAACACACACGGGGTTTCCGTGTAGACGCTATCCTGATCGGCTCGATGCATCACGCTGCACAACCGACGCCCGGTGAAAAATTCGTATTAAAGGGTATGTGTCGGGCGATCGGACTCCAGCGTCCCGGCGAGGTAACCCTCGATCTTGTTGCGGGCCGCGCCATCATCCTGGTCGCTGAACTGCACACCAATGCCGGCCGCGCGGTTGCCCTGGGCCCCGATGGGAGTGATCCACACGATCTTTCCGGCGACCGGAATCTTTTCCGATTCGTCCATCAGTGTCAGCAGCATGAAAACTTCGTCACCCAGCCGGTAATGCTTCTTTGTCGGGATGAACAGTCCCCCGCCCTTGACGTACGGCATATAGGCCGCATACAAGGCGCTTTTGTCCTTGATGGTGAGTGAGAGAATTCCCTGTCGCGGGGCATTTGTCTGATTCATGTCTCGACTACCCTTTCCTGTTTATCGGTATCAGTCCCCGGAAGTCTGCTCTGCCCAGGCGAGCAGGATGTCTTCCATCATCATTTGCCGGTTCAGGGTGCTGTCCGCAAGTTTCAGCATCCGGTTGATGCCGTCAAGCAGACCGAACATTAACCTGCTGTCCAGCTTCCGCGCAAGCATCGACAGGCCGTCCTGAAGGTCGATGCCGTGAATCCCCTGCGTCTGTCCGCTGAGGCGGATTCTCAGCATATCCATGAGCCACTCGCACATCCAGTGAAGCCCCTTCAGGTCCTCGTCCGCGGCCCAGCCCTGCGCCACCGTCAGGGGACTTTCCTGCGCCGTGAGAATGCCGACAAACGCACGGAAACGCCGTTGCCGTTCCTCCAGTGCCTGCTCCTGCGTCAGTTGCAACGCTTGCAGCGGCGCTCCATTCGCCAGGGCCAGATACACCTCCGGCGACGGACCATCATACCGGGCGGCAAGCCACCGGGTGGTTGACTCCCGGTCAGTCGCCTGGATGCGGATTTCCTGGCAGCGGCTGCGTATCGTCGCCGGCAGACGGGATGGATGCGCACTGACCAGAACCAGTACCGTGTTATCGGACGGCTCTTCAAGTGTCTTTAACAAGCTATTGGCCGCATTGATATTCAGGGCATCCGCCGGTATCAGGATGGCCACCTTGTAACCGTTGCCGTGACTGGTAAGGGACAGGCTCTCGGAGAGTTGTCGAACCTGGTCGATCTTGATCACACGGCTGTCCTCTGCGGGGGTGAGGCGGAAGTAATCCGGGTTACTGCCGGCCGCGAACAGCGTGCAGCTGGTGCACTGCCGGCAGGGAGACTTTCCGTCCGTCGGGTGTTCGCACAGCAGAAAGCGCGCCAGTTCCTCCGCGAACACAACCTTGCCCATGCCTGGCTGACCGGTCAGCAACAAGGCATGTGGAAAGCGGTTCTGCTGGTGGGCCGCCGTCAGGCGCTCCCGGTACGGTTCAATCCATGGGTATTCTTTTATCATTTAATACATGAGCTTATATAATTTTCTAAGACAGCGCCTAAGGTAGACAATTCCCTATTGCCCATGAAACTGGTTTGTGGCTTAGGTAGTGTTTATCCATAAACACCGTTTTCACCGCATAGACGCAAAGGACGCGGAGAAATTCTTCAACGAAAACAAATTAAACACTTTGCGTTCTTTCGGCAACTGCTCCATGCGTTGCTCTAACTCCTGCATCCATGCAATCGTGCGTCTCTGCGGTGAGTTTATTTCTTTATGGATGGATGCCAAGTATGTGGCATTCAGTCATGCCGCTTCAACGGACATCCACGAACGGGCGCAGCACCTCATCCAGTTGCTGCTGTACACCGGCCAGTGGCTGATTGGCATCGATTACCCGATAGCGCCCGTCATGACGTGCGGCCAGATCCAGATACGCCTGCCGGACGCGCTCGAAAAATTCGATCTGTTCCCGCTCGAATCGATCCAGGGCGCCGCGGTTGCCGGCCCGCACCAGGCCGACGGCAACGGGCACGTCCAGCAGCACGGTCAGATCGGGCCGGAAGTCACCCTGGACCCACTGTTCCAGACGGGCGATTTTCTCGACATCGATGCCACGCCCCCCTCCCTGGTAGGCATAGGTCGCATCGGTAAATCGGTCACACAGCACCCATTGACCCTGATCGAGCGCGGGCAATATCACCCTGGCAAGATGTTCGGCGCGCGCCGCGAACATCAGCTGCAGTTCGCAATCCGGGCTCATGCCGGTATAGCGCGGGTCCAGCAGCAATCCGCGTATGGCCTCGCCGAGCAGCGTGCCCCCGGGCTCGCGCGTCATCACGACATCGATGCCGGCCGCTTCAAACAAGCCACGAATATGGGCTAAGTTGGTGCTCTTCCCGACACCCTCGATGCCCTCTATGGTGATGAACTTCCCCTCCATTATCACTGCGATGACGACGGCGGCAAACTGACGGATTTGCCGAGCTGGAACTTCTGCACGGCGCTTTCATGTTCCTTGAGGGTGCGAGAAAAATAATGACCGCCGCTTCCATTGGCCACAAAGAACAGGGCATCACCCTTGTCGGGATGCAATACCGCGTGGATAGACGCCGCACCGGGCATGGCGATGGGCGTCGGTGGTAGACCGTCGCGGGTATAGGTATTGTAAGGCGTGTCGCTGCGCAGATCGCTGGCACGCAGGTTTCCGTCAAAGCGATCCCCCAGTCCGTAGATCACCGTCGGGTCAGTCTGCAGACGCATGCCTTTCTTCAGTCGGCGGATGAATACCCCGGCAATGACCGGCCGTTCCCCGGCAACTCCGGTCTCCTTCTCAACGATCGAGGCAAGCGTCAGGGCCTCGTAGGGGGTATTAAGAGGCAAGCCCTCTTCACGCGCCGCCCACGCCTCGGCCAGGTGGTGCTCCATCGCGTTATAGACACGCGTGAGAAAGGACAGATCCGTTGTCCCCTGCGGGAAATGGTAGGTATCCGGCAGGAACCGGCCCTCGGGATTCTCTCCCTCATGTCCCAGCCGCGCCATGAGTTCCCCTGTACTCACACCATCCAGGGTATGCACGATGTCACCATTCGCCGTGATCACCGCCAGCATTTCCTTGAATGTCTGGCCTTCGATCAGGGTGATCGCATGCTGGATCACCTCGCCGCCAGCCAGTTTTCTGAGCAGGCTCTCCGGCGTCATGCCGGGGATAATCTCGTACTCGCCGGCCTGCAGGCGGTGCGCAAGATCCAGTTCACGACCCAGCCAGATCAGATAGTGGGGGTGTCCGGTAATTCCCCGCCGCTGCAGGTCATACGCCAGTTGTTTCAGCGATGTCCCCGCGGCGATCTCATAGACCACCCCGGATTCGGAGATGTTGAGCGGAGCCTTCCTGAAGTCCTGATATTGTCCCAGCAGAACGGCAACCGTGATGAGCACGCCGATCCCCACGCTGACCAGAGCGTAGCTCAGGCGGCGTTTCCAGTTGATGGGCTGCGGGTATTTCATGGGAACAGAGGATAATAGCGCCAGCGCTTCAGTTAAACCACGCCTCGCCATCCGACGACAGGTCTTTCAGCAATTCCTGCAATCGACAGGTCAAGGCTCCCCTGCGATACGGACGGTCTTCGACCGCGATGACCGGCCAGATGCCGATGAGACTGTTGGTCAGGAACACTTCATCCGCTTCCCGGAGATCATCCAGTCCAAGCGCCCTGACCTGCAGCGGCATCGGCACCCTGGCGGCCAGTTCCATCACGACCGTACGCAGGATGCCGGCGACACCACAGCGGACCAGGTCCGGGGTCATCAGGATCCGATCCCTGATGAGAAACAGGTTGCTCATGGTGCCCTCCACCAGGCGTTCATCCTCATCCAGCAGCAGTCCTTCAAGGATGCCGGGATCATCCCATTCCCCTCTCGCGAGCACCTGTTCCAGGCGATTGAGGTGCTTGATCCCCGCCAGCGCGGGGTTGTGTCCCAGGCGCTGGCGGCACAGGCGCACCCGTACCCCCGACCCGCGGCAGGTTTCGGGATAGTCCGGCCAGGGATGCAACTGGATGATCCGGGTCGGGTTCGCATCGCTCGCGGGGCGGTAGCCGCGTCCTGAGCACCCGCGGGTGACGATGATCTTGAGAACCCCCCGGTTCACCCCGGAGGTGACCGCCAGGGATTCCTCCAGCAGGCGTTTCCACTCCGGTTGCGGAATACCCAAACGCCCGCAACCCGCAGTGAGCCGCGCCAGATGCCGCAGCCAGAAGCGCGGACGCCCGGCTTTCACGGCCATGGTTTCGAAAACCCCGTCGCCGTACAACAGCCCCCTGTCCAGACTGGAGATGCTGTCGATCGTCAAACCGTTGATCACGACGAGTGGGTTCTCCGGTGAAATCATCCGCGCTGGCTCGCGGCCGTCAGGCAGTTCTGATGCCGAGGGCACGCAGCAAACCGAGCGCCTTGGCGCGCGTTTCCTCCAGTTCCGCCTCGGGCACCGAATCTGCGACGATGCCGGCCCCGGCCCTTAGCTGCACCTGATTGGCCGAGACGGTCATGCTGCGTATCAGGATATTCATGTCCATACCGCCATCGCGGTTAATGTAACCCATGGAGCCGGTATAGGCGCCGCGCGCTTCCCGTTCAAGTTCGGCGATGATTTCCATGCAGCGCACCTTGGGGCAGCCGGTGATCGTGCCTCCCGGGAATACTGCTCTCAGCACCTGCCCCGGTGTGATATCGGCGCGTAACCCGCCTTTCACGTTTGACACGATATGATGAACGTGTGCATAGGATTCGAGCACCATGAACTCATCGACTTTCACCGAGCCCGGCATGCAGATGCGTCCCAGGTCATTGCGCTCCAGATCGATCAGCATGACGTGCTCGGCCCGCTCCTTCGGGTGGGCCAGCAATTCCGCGGAACGGTTGCTGTCGGTGATTCTGCTGTGGCCTCTGGGCCGGGTCCCGGCGATCGGGCGCGTCTCCACCGTCCGACCCCGCACGCGGACCAGCCGCTCCGGTGAAGAGCTGATGACGGCGGCATCACCCCAGCGGGCGATGCCACTGTAAGGCGCCGGATTGTGCCGCCGCAAACTCCGGTACAGCGCCGGCGCATCAACCGCTTCTCGTGTGGTGATCAGCCACGGCCGCGAGATATTGACCTGGAAGACATCGCCTTCGCGGATGTACCGGTGGATGCGCTCGACGGCCTCCAGGTAGCGCTCCTGCGGCGCCTCGATGATGCGCGCAAGCCGAAGCACTTCCCGCTCCCGCCCATCCGGGTGCGGCAGGCAGATGATGTCCCTCTCGATGGCGGCGATCCGGTCATCGTGCCCGGGTTCGGCAACGATGACTGTCGTGCGTTTCTCATGGTCTCGCACGATCGCCGTTGAATAGCGCGTGGCGGCGGCGACGGGCAGCACATCGCCGGCGGACGGAAGACAAAGGCAGGGTTCGATCCGGGCGGCGAGTTCATAACCCAGATAAACGAACCAGCCGCCAGTAAATGGCAGGTCTTCCGGTTCATTGACTTCAGTCGATGAGAAGGACCACCAGCGATCGAAGGCGCCGAGAAAATCACCATCTCGGGGTCCCGCTTCCGGGGGACCGCTCAGCACGCCCGAAGGTTCGAGCCTGAGCGTCTCCCCGGGGAAAGCAAACAGGATGTCGAAACGCCCGTGCGCCGTGCTTTGCAGAAGCTGCGGATATCGCGCGGGGTTGTGCGCATGCAGATCGATCAGGTCGAACGGGAAACTGATCCCGTGCAGCGCGCAGCATGGTTCGGAAGACCTGGTTGAAGAGCCCCGCCTGCCGCCCGTGTCACACAGGGCATTCACAGGTTTCAGTCCGTTCTGCGCAGTATCAGCGTTGCGTTGGTGCCGCCGAAACCGAATGAATTCGACATGACGGTATGGATCTTCATTTCGCGGGCCACATTCGGCACGTAGTCCAGATCACACTCAGGGTCGGGATTCTCCAGATTGATGGTCGGCGGGGCCACCTGGTCGCGCAGCGCCAGCACCGAAAAAACCGCCTCGATTCCACCTGCCGCCCCGAGCAGGTGCCCGGTCATCGACTTCGTGGAACTGACAGCCACGCGGCCGGCGTAGTCGCCGAATACCTGTTTTATGGCACGTGTTTCGGCAAGATCACCGGCAAGCGTCGAGGTGCCGTGGGCATTGATGTAGTGGATATCATTTCTGTCCATGGCCGCGTCGGCAATGGCATTGTGCATGCACAGCGCCGCGCCCTCGCCGCCGGGGCGGGCAGGGTCATATGGTAGGCGTCACCACTCATACCGAAACCGGCGACTTCCGCATAGATGTTCGCGCCGCGACGCCTCGCCTGTTCATACTCCTCGAGCATCAATACGCCGGCGCCGTCGCTGAGCACGAAACCATCCCGCTCCCGATCCCAGGGACGGCTGGCAGCCTGCGGATGCGTCGTTGCGGGTCGAGAGTGCGCGCGCCGCCGCGAATCCACCGATACCCGTCGGGCAGGTCGTCATCTCGGCGCCGCCCGCCATCATGATATCGGCATCGCCGTAGGCAATCATGCGGGCCGCAATGCCGATATTGTGGGTCGCCGAGGCGCAGGCGGTAACGATTGCGATATTCGGTCCTTTCATCCCGTGGATTATGGAAAGGTTGCCGCCAATCATGTTGATGATATTGCTGGGCACGAAAAACGGTGAAATCTTGCGCGGACCACCGTCCATGTAGGTCTGGTAGGCATCCTCGATACCCGGAAGTCCGCCGATACCCGAACCGATGGCTATCCCGGCACGGTCGGCATTGCTCTCATTGATAACCAGACCGGAATCGTTGATGGCCTGGCTTGCCGCCGCAATGCCGTAGTGAATGAAGGGCGCCATCTTGCGCGCATCTTTGGCTGGGAGATACCGTGTGACATCGAAATTCCTGACCTCACCGCCAAAACGCACTGCGAATGCGGAAACATCAAATCGGGCAATCGGTTCGATACCGCTCTTCCCCGCCAGTATGCTGGTCCAGGCGTCATCGACAGAATTACCGACCGGCGAAACGATTCCCAGTCCTGTGACAACTACACGTCTTTTGGACAACACCCGACTCCTGCCAGTGACCGGTGGGAATTCAACGATGCCAAAAACAAAAAACCGCACCGCTGTACAGGCCGGTGCGGCCGGTATCCGATAGGGAAATGGTCAACCACCCAGGTGGGCGTTTACGTAATCAATCGCCTGCTGGACGGTAGTGATCTTCTCGGCCTCTTCGTCAGGAATCTCGCATTCAAACTCCTCTTCCAGAGCCATGACGAGTTCTACCGTGTCCAGAGAATCCGCGCCAAGATCATCGACAAAGGAAGCGGCATTGGTCACCTCTTCCTCCTTGACGCCCAGCTGCTCAATAACAATCTTCTTGACGCGTTCATCAACGTTGCTCATTTCGGACTATCCCTCTCTGTTTGAAAATGGCGGCATTCGCTGGGCGAGTATTGTAGTGAATGCCTTGTACAAGATACAAGTAACTTCACCTGTCAGCGACAGTCGCTGCGGTGGTCACGCATGACGTGGATACGGCTTAGTTTAATCTGCATTATGTACATATTAAACAACATTTTGCACTGATTTCCTGATACCAGGAACAGAGGCGTCAGGCGACGGCTCGCCAGCCGAGAATATCAGTTCATATACATGCCGCCATTGACGTGCAGCGTTTCCCCCGTGATGTATGCGGCCTCGCGCGAGGCGAGGAACGCAACCGCGCAGGCGATGTCCCTCGCATCGCCCAGCCTGGCCAGCGGTATCTGTTCGAGCAGTTTTCCCCTTTGTTCGTCGGACATGGCACGCGTCATGTCGGTATCGATGAAGCCCGGGGCAACGGCATTGACGGTTATACCCCGTGAGCCGACTTCGCGTGCAAGTGATTTGGTGAACCCGATGACGCCCGCCTTGGTCGCGGCGTAGTTCGCCTGCCCGGGATTGCCGGTAGCGCCCACGACGGAGGTGATCGTTATTATCCTTCCATGTCTGGCCTTCATCATGCCGCGCAGGCACGCCTTGCTCATGTGAAACACCGAGGTGAGATTGGTGTTTATCACGGCGTCCCACTCCTCGTCCTTCATGCGCAGGAGCAGATTATCCCTGGTTATGCCCGCATTGTTGACCAGTACCGTGGGATTGCCGATATCGTCCTGCAGGGATTTTAAAAATGCCGCGATAGAATCGGTGCTGGTGACATTCAGCACCATGCCCGCGCCCCCTATGGAATGACTCGACAGTGTTCCGGATATGTCCCGGGCACCCTGTTCGCTGGTTGCGGTACCCACGATGGTTGCGCCGCGCGCGCCGAGTTCGAGCGCAATCGCCCGTCCGATCCCGCGACTGGCGCCGGTTATCAGTACTGTCTCGTCACTCAATTCCATACCTGCCTCCCAAGCAGCAACTGCACATCAAGCGTTCAATGCCGCGTTCAAACTGTCCGGATCATACACAGCGACAACCTCCAGCTCCTTGTGTATGCGTTTGCACAAACCCGCGAGCACCTTGCCGGGACCGGCCTCGATTATCCTTTGCATGCCATCATCTCGCATCCTTTCGACAGTCCTGACCCATTGCACCGGACTGTACAATTGCTGCTTGAGCGCTTCGCGAATCACATCCGGCGCATCATGAGCCGTCACGTCCACATTCTGGATGACGGGGATTGCCGGTGTTTTGATCGCCGCGCGCTGAAGCTGCCCGGCAAACCGTTCAGCGGCCGTTCGCATAAGCTCGCAGTGCGCGGGCACACTGACCGGCAGCGGCACGGCGCGTTTCGCACCGGACGCCTTCGCCAGTTCCATTGCACGTTGCACGGCCGCGGCATCACCGGCGATGACCACCTGGCCCGGCGAGTTGTAGTTCACGGCGGCAACCACCCGCCCCTCGGATGCCCGGGCGCAGACATCGACAACATCCGCATCATCCAGGCCAAGGATGGCCGCCATCGCACCGCTGCCTGCCGGTACCGCCTCCTGCATGCAACGTCCGCGTTCGGCCACCAGAGCGATTGCATCGGCAAAGGCCAGGGCATCGGCGCAGACCAGCGCGGTGTATTCGCCCAGGCTGTGTCCCGCCATCAGGGCAGGCCGCTTTCCGCCCTGTGCCCGCCAGATGCGCCACACGGCAACTCCCGCCGCCAGCATCACAGGCTGCGTCCGGTCGGTCCGGTTGAGATCCGCCTCCGGGCCTTCGATGACCAGTTTCCACAGGTCATAACCCAGGATATCGCTGGCTTCCAGAAAGGTCTCGCTCACCAGTGAAAAGGTCTGTGCCAGACCGGACAGCATCCCTACGGACTGGGACCCCTGCCCCGGGAATACCATGGCAAGCGTCTGTTCTGAAATATCGTTATCTGAAGTTTCGTTAGGTGTATTCATCGTCAGCAGATAAAAAATTAACCGGATTTTTCACCGCAAAACGCAAGGAACACAAACTGCATTAATTGGTTCTGTAAATTAATGCCCGTCCATAAAGACTTAAACTCACCGCCGAGACGCAAAGCGTAAATTATTTTCTTCAAGGTAATTCTCTGCGTCTTTTGCGTCTCGGCGGTGAAAACGGTGTTTATGGATGAACACTAATTAGTTTCTGCGCGAACTTTGCGTCTTTGCGGTAAGAGCGTGAAAGCCGCCACCGCACCTAGTACTTGAGCAGCGCCGAACCCCAGGTGAAACCGCCACCGAAGGCCTCCATGAGCAGGGTCTCTCCACGCTGGATGCGCCCGTCGCGCACGGCCACATCCAGCGCCAGCGGCACGGAAGCCGCGGAGGTATTACCGTGCTCATCCACGGTCACCACGACCCTGTCCATGGACATTTTCAGCTTCTTGGCCGTGGCCTGAATAATACGGATATTCGCCTGATGGGGAATCAGCCAGTCGACATCGGACTTGCCGAGCTGGTTGTGGGCCAGTGTCTCGTCGACGATGCGTCCCAGCGTATTCACCGCCATCTTGAAGACCTCGTTGCCCTGCATGTGGACATAGGCCTGCCCGCTCTGCACCTTGTCATAGCCGGAGGAGATGCCCGCCGGCACCGTCAGCAGGTGTTCGTAGCTGCCATCGGCATGCAGGTGCGTGGAGAGTATGCCGGGTTCATCGCTCGCCTCCAGCACGACCGCACCCGCGCCGTCGCCGAACAGGATGCTGGTGCTGCGGTCGTTCCAGTCGACAATACGGGACAGCGTCTCCGCACCGACTACGAGTGCGCAGCGCGAGGTGCCGGTGCGGATGAACTTGTCTGCGATTCCCAGTGCGTAGATGAAGCCGGTACAGACCGCCTGCACGTCAAAGGCCGCCGTACCATGAATATCGAGCCGTTGCTGCAGCAGGCAGGCGGTGCTCGGGAACACGCGGTCGGGAGTAGTGGTGGCGAACACGATCAGATCGACCTGCCGCGGGGTGCGCCCGGCCGCTTCCATGG